>DASUXT010000142.1:0-3728 GCA_036377775.1 Gemmatimonadaceae bacterium
AGAGTCAGCAGGGTCAGCAGAGAAACAGCTGCAGTTCTCTGCTGACCCTGCTGACTCTGCGTGAGACCATCTGTTTTCTGATCTGGTTGTCACGCGGAGCCGCGGGGGCGCGGAGGAAAGGCAGAAAACCCTCCGCGCCTCCGCGGCTCCGCGTGAGTCGTCGAAGGATGCCGGATTCGCCGCAGGAGAGGGGATTTTCGCGCGCCGCAGGGCTGGAGATGGGGCGGGGCGGAGGCTTGACAGATGGGGCGATTGCCCTTACGTTTCTCGGTCTGTCGCGCAACTTTTTCGGTTCGCGACGGCGGAGGCCGACGGCCTTCGCTGAGTTTTTTCGTCTCTCAAGGTTTCCTGGTCCCGGTATGCCGACGATCAACCAGCTGGTCCGCAAGGGTCGCGAGACGCTCGAGAAGAAGAGCAAGTCGCCCGCGATGCGGAACAACCCGCAGAAGCGCGGCGTCTGCACGCGCGTTTACACCACGACCCCCAAGAAGCCCAACTCGGCCCTCCGCAAGGTGGCCCGCGTGCGCCTGACCAACGGGTTCGAGGTCACCGCCTACATCCCGGGCGAGGGGCACAACCTGCAGGAGCACAGCATCGTGCTCATCCGCGGCGGCCGCGTGAAGGACCTGCCGGGCGTGCGCTACCACATTATCCGCGGCACCCTGGACGCCAGCGGCGTGAACGACCGCCGCCAGGGCCGCTCCAAGTACGGAGCCAAGCGTCCCAAGGCCGGCGCGGCCGCGGGCAAGGGCGCTCCGGGCAAGGGGAAGAAGTAAGCCATGAGCCGTCGCACTCGCGCCGTCAAGCGCCCCATCACCCCCGATCCCGTCTACGGTTCGGAGATGGTGACCAAGTTCGTCAACACCCTCATGCTCGACGGGAAGAAGAGCCTGGCCGAGGGGATCTTCTACGACGCCATGAAGGTGATCGAGGAGAAGACCGGCCAGCCCGGCGAGACGGTGTTCAAGCAGGCGCTCAACAACGCCAAGCCCGTGCTGGAGGTCAAGAGCCGCCGCGTGGGCGGCGCCACCTACCAGGTGCCGGTGGAGGTGCGCCCCGAGCGGCGCACCGCGCTGGGGATGCGCTGGCTGGTGGGCTACGCCCGCGCCCGCGGCGAGAAGACCATGGCCGACCGCCTGGCGGCCGAGCTGATGGCCGCCGCGCGCAACGAGGGCGCCACCATCAAGAAGAAGGACGACACGCACCGCATGGCCGAGGCCAACAAGGCGTTCGCCCACTACCGCTGGTGATCGTCCGCCGGCCGACCGCCGCCTCAGGCGGTCCGCCGGTCAGAGAACTGAACAAGGATGGAAGCCGCGGCGGCGCGGCGAGCGGTATCCCGCTCCCGCGCCCCGCGCTTTCCTCGTAACTGGATAGAGCAAAACCATGGCTCGCACGACACCGCTCGAGAAATACCGCAACATCGGCATCATGGCGCACATCGATGCCGGCAAGACCACGACGACCGAGCGCATCCTGTACTACACGGGCCGCACGCACAAGATCGGCGAGGTGCACGAGGGTGCGGCGACCATGGACTGGATGGAGCAGGAGCAGGAGCGCGGCATCACCATCACCTCGGCGGCCACCACCTGCCAGTGGAACCGCTTCGGCGACACGTACCGCATCAACATCATCGACACCCCCGGGCACGTCGACTTCACCGTCGAGGTGGAGCGCAGCCTGCGCGTGCTCGACGGTGCCGTCTGCGTGTTCGACGCGGTGGCCGGCGTGGAGCCGCAGTCGGAAACGGTGTGGCGCCAGGCCGACAAGTACGGCGTGCCGCGCATCTGCTTCGTGAACAAGATGGACCGCACCGGCGCCAACTTCGAGCGCTGCGTGGAGATGATCCGCGACCGCCTGGGCGCCAAGCCGCTTCCCATCCAGCTGCCGATCGGCGACGGCGAGCACTTCGTGGGGATCATCGACGTGATCCGCCAGGTGGAGCTGATCTACGACGACAGCACGCTGGGGAAGAACTGGGAGGAGCGCCCGGTTCGCCCCGAGCTGCAGGACGTCCTGACCACGGCCCGCCTGGCGCTCGTCGAGAACAGCGTGGAGCACGACGAGCACCTGATGGAGCGCTACCTGGAGGGCGAGGAGATCAGCGAGGAGGAGCTGCGCCACGCCATCCGCAATGCCACCATCGCCGGCGCCATGACCCCGGTGCTCACCGGCAGCGCGTTCAAGAACAAGGGCGTGCAGCAGCTCCTGGACGCGGTGATCGACTACCTCCCGGCTCCGGTCGACATCCCCGCCATCCGTGGGACCGACCCGGAGCACGAAGACGCGGTGGTCGAGCGCCACGCCACCGACGACGAGCCGTTCGCGGGGCTGGCGTTCAAGATCGCCACCGACCCGTTCGTGGGTAAGCTGACCTTCTTCCGCGTGTACTCGGGGGTCATCACCTCGGGGTCGCACGTGCTGAACAGCACCAAGGGCAAGCGCGAGCGCTTCGGCCGCATCCTGCAGATGCACGCCAACAAGCGCGAGGAGATCCCCGAGGTGCGCGCCGGCGACATCGCCGCCGCCATCGGGCTGAAGGACACCACCACCGGCAACACGCTCTGCGACCCCCAGCACCCGGTGGTGCTGGAAAGCATGACGTTCCCCGAGCCGGTCATCCAGGTGGCCATCGAGCCCAAGACGAAGGTCGACCAGGACAAGATGGGCGAGGCGCTGCGCCGCCTGTCGGACGAGGACCCGACGTTCCGGGTGCACACCGACCCCGAGACCGGCCAGACCATCATCGCCGGGATGGGCGAGCTCCACCTGGAGATCATCGTGGACCGCATGCTCCGCGAGTTCAAGGTGGACGCCAACGTGGGCCGGCCGCAGGTGGCCTACCGCGAGACCATCCGCAAGGCGGTCGAGAAGGTCGAGGGGAAGTTCGTGCGCCAGACCGGCGGCAGCGGCCAGTACGGACACGTGGTCATCAACATGGCCCCGGCCGAGCCCGGGCAGGGCTTCGTGTTCGAGGACAAGATCGTGGGCGGCGTGATCCCCAAGGAGTACGTGAAGCCCGCGTCGGAGGGGATGCGCGAGGCGATGGAGACCGGCGTGCTGGCCGGCTACCCGATGGTCGACGTGAAGGTGCAGCTCGTGTTCGGCAGCTACCACGACGTGGACTCGAGCGAGATCGCCTTCAAGATCGCCGGCTCGATGGCCTTCAAGGAGGCCGCCCGCCGCGCCAACCCGGTGCTGCTGGAGCCCATGATGAGCGTGGAGGTGGTCACCCCCGCCGACTACATGGGCGACGTGATCGGCGACCTGTCCAGCCGCCGCGGCAAGATCCAGGGGATGGACCAGCGCAATGGCGCGCAGGTCATCAACGCCGTGGTGCCGCTGTCGGAGATGTTCGGATACAGCACGCAGCTGCGCTCCATGAGCCAGGGACGCGCCGTGTACAGCATGCAGTTCGCGCACTACGAGGAAGTGCCGAAGTCCAAGGCGGAAGAGATCATCGCCAAGGTCCGCGGCTGAGGCGGCTCGACAGACCGGGGGCGTGAACCGCCCCCGGGACGAGTCCAGTCAGCCATCACACTCAACCAACGGAAGGATTCAAACCAATGGCCAAGGCCAAGTTTGAGCGCACCAAGCCGCACGTGAACGTGGGCACCATCGGGCACGTGGACCACGGCAAGACCACGCTGACCGCGGCGATCACGCGGATCCAGGCCGCCAAGGGGCTGGCCGACTTCGTGAGCTTCGACAACATCGACAAGGCT
>DASUXT010000143.1:0-44716 GCA_036377775.1 Gemmatimonadaceae bacterium
CCCGCCGTCACGATCCCCGTGCTGTCGGCATCATGCCGCGGCGCCGTGGAGGCCGTGCCACAGGCGGTGGCGGCGAACGAGACGAGCGCGACGACGAGCAGGGTGAGCTGGCGGCGGGACATGGGCGACTCCGGGGTAGGCGGACGGTGAGTTCGAACGACTGCCCCGAACGTAGGGTCGCGATGCGTCGCGTAAACCGGCATTTTGTGACAAAAAACCGGCGTTTTGCGACATTCTCCACACGCGCCCCGCTTCGCAGTCCTTCTCGCGGTCCTCTTGCACGTCGTCGCCTTCCTCCCTCGCCATCTCCTCGGACATCTCCGGACGGTGCTCGGGAATGCCCACTCGCTGAGTGCGGCAACCGACGCGGCGGAGCTGTACACGATGCTCGCCGCGGAGGACCCGGATCTCCTGGTGCTCGACCCGGCAGCCCGCGACGGCGCGATGGTGGACTCGCTCGAGGCGCTCATCGATCGCCATCCGGGACTCCCCGTCATCGTCTACACGACGCTCACCCCGCAGGCCATGCGGCTGGTGGTTCGGCTGGCGCGCGCCGGCGTGCAGCACGTGGTCCTCAATCGCTTCGACGACGAGCCGCGGCGATTCCTCGACCTGATCGAGCGCGTGCCGGCACACCCGTTGTCGGAGCTGCTCCTGGAGCAGCTCGCCGAGCCGATGCGGCAGCTGCCGGTGGTGCTGGCGCGCGCGATCGAGCAGCTGGTCCGCTCACCGTCGCGCGCGGCGAGCGTGCCGGAGCTCGCGGCACTGGCCGGCATGACGTCACGCACCCTCTACCGCTACATGACGCCGGCGCGGCTGCCACCACGCGAGCTGATCGTCTGTGCGCGGCTCCTCAGGGCGTACACCTTCCTGCGCGCGCCGGACAGCCGGCTCAAGGAGGTCTCGGTCAAGCTCGGCTACGCGGATCCGACCCGACTGAGCGAGCAGCTGCGCGACTGGACGGGCTTCTCGCCGAAGGAGCTGCGCCAGGCCGCCGACCCGGTGGAGTTCGTCAAGCGCCTGGTCGAGCGGTTGCTCCGTTCGGATGTGGAGGACGAGCAGCCCGCCGACGCGGGGTGACCTCGCCGCGGGGCGGGCGCCCTGCGAGGACCACCAAACCATGACGGGGGACGAAGAGGTGATGGGAACCGAGCGATTGCGCGTGCTGGTGGTGGAAGATGAAGTGGCCATCGCCCGGGCGGTCGTCACGTACCTGCAGCGCGCGGGGTTCGACGTGATCTCCACCCAGTCGGGCGACACGGCGATCAACTACATGAAGCGCGAGCATGTGGACATCCTGCTCGTGGACCTGCGCATCCCGGACATGCGCGGTGACATCGTCTTCGAGTCCGGCGCGGCACACCAGCCGCAGCTCCGGCACCAGACGATCTTCATGACGGGCGATCTCTCCGAGCGCGCCATGGACCTGGTGCACTGGTGCAATTGCCCGGTGCTCCCCAAGCCGTTCGAGCTGTCCACCATGCTGGCAATGGTCAACTCGGTGGCCCCGCGACGCGGCAACGGGATGCGGTCGGCGTGAGAACTACCGGCGACCGTTAACCGGTGACCGTTAACCGTTAACGACAACGGCACACCGGAATGCGCTCGGTGTGCCGTTCACAGTTCCGGTTAACGGTCACCGGTTAACGGTCGCCGGTTAACGGTCACCGGTTAACGGTTTCTTCTCCAGTTCCGTCCACCGGTCCACCGCGCGGCGCAGGTGGGGGATCACGATGGAGCCGCCGACGATCAGGCCGACCGAGGCCGCCTCGAACATCTCCGCACGCGTGACGCCCTCCTCACGGCAGCGCACGAGGTGGTACGTCACGCAGTCGTCGCAGCGCAGCACGAGCGAGGCGACGAGGCCGAGCAGCTCCTTCGTCTTCACGTCGAGCGCGCCCGCCTCGTAGGTGCGCGTGTCGAGCGCGAAGAAGCGGCTGATCACGAGGTTGTTCTCGCCGAGGATCTCGGCGTTCATCCGCTCGCGAAACGACCGGAACTCGGCGAGGGAATCGCCCGCGCCGGCAGCGTGGTCGTGCGGCGCACCGCTCACAGCGTCCACCCCTTGAGCTTCGTGATCGTTTCCTCGAGCGCCTGCCGCTCTTCGGCGCGGCTCGCCTCGGCCCACAGCGATTCGTAGGTGCGCACGGCGAGGTCGAGCGCTTCGGGGTCCTGCTCCGCGCCGGCAAGGCTGGTGGCGTTGTCGGCGAGCGCGGCGCGCGCGAGCTGGTCGGCGGGGAAGTGCTCGGTCACCGTGCGCCAGCGCTCCATGCGCGCGCGCGGGTTCGGTTCGGCGAGCGCCCAGAGGTGCCATGCCCCGCGGTTGCGATCGTCGGCGGTGATGGCGCGGGTGGCCAGCTCCCCAACCACGTCGGAGCCACGGCCGGTGAGCCAGTAGGCGTTCGCCAGAACGACCATGGATTGCGCGTCGTCGGGACGCGCGGCGACGACGCGCTCGTACACGGGAATGACGACTTCGGCGAGATCGCGATAGGGCGCGGAGATCTCGAGCAGGGTGTCAGGGTCGGTGGTGCGGGCGATGGCCTGGACGCGGTCCAGCAGGGCGCCGACGTCGTTCTGCTGATGGTATTCCTGCACCGCGGCGGCGAGCGCCTCGGCGGGATCTGAAGGCGAGGAAATCATGAGCGAAAGCTACTCGCACGATGCCGCGTCGGCAGCGAAAACGAGCACGGGCGCGTAGCTGGAGGGATCATCGAGCCAGCTCGGCGGGTAGTACAGGAAGCGCGTCACCTGCCGGTCCGGAAGCCGAGCCCGTCCCGACCGGCACGAAGTTCGCACGCCAGGTGGTGGGTTGCGCGAACCGCGGGTATTGGCGATACTCGTGGCACCTGCCGGCCCGATAGCGAGAGGCGTCCGACCGGCAAGCAACGATGCGCGGCAAACCCCCGTGGCCCGTTCGTGAGGGGGCACACGAGGCGAGACGAAGCGCCGCGCCCGAGGAGAATCACCGTCCGACCCCGCGTGAGGGATCCGCGCCGGCGGGCGACCAAGACACAGCACCGAGTCGCGTCGTACCACATCGACAGAGCGCTTGACCCGCGCGGCCGCATCCGTGGCCCCTGTTACGACCTGCCGTTCCCTGCAACGGCGCGACGAGCAGCACCGCATTTCGTACGACGTGGATACGCCAGAGCGATCCGCGCTTTCACCCTGACCGACCGCATTGCATGAACGAACGCCGGCGTCCCCCCCGTCGTGGCCGTGGACCCCGTCCGGCTCCGACCGTGACCGAACCGGGTGGAGAGACGGAAGACAATCCTTATCGTGAAGGTCCCGTCGAGAGCGTGGCGTCGCCGGCCGACCAGGGTGGGCGGATGTCCAGTGTGACTTCCCCTGCACCGGGCGCGGGTGACGGCACGGCCGAGCTCCCGCCGCCGCTCCCCACGGCGCCGGGCTCGCCCGCGAATGGCGAGGCGCCGGTGAGTGGCAACGCCGCCGCCCCGGTGCGGGACCAGCATCGCGACCATCGCGAGCAGCGCGGCCCCCGACAGCACGAGCAGAATGGGCGACGCGGGCGTCGTAACCGCGGGCGCGGACGGCAGGGCCAGCAGGGCGGCGATCGGCAGGGAGGAGCGCCGAACGTGCCGCTCGTGCCGACGGGCGAGACGAAGGGCTGGTTCGACCCGGCACGCGATGGCGGCTTCGTCCGCCGCGCACAGGCGAGCTACCTGGCGGACAGCGGTGACGCCTACGTGTCGCCGTTCCTCGTTCGCCAGTACGGGCTCCGCAAGAGCGACGAGATCGCCGGTACCACGGGCCGCGACCCGCGCGGGCGCACGGCGCTGATCGAGATCACCTCCATCAACGGGATGCCGCCGGCCGATGCGGTGCGCCGTCCCGAGTTCAACACCCTGACGGCGACGTACCCGGAGCGGAAGCTGACGCTCGAGACCGGGCGGCCGGCGAAGGGCGGCCCCGAGCTGACGCGCCGCGCGGTGGACCTCATCGCGCCGATCGGCTACGGCCAGCGCGCCCTGATCGTGGCGCCGGCGCGGGCGGGCAAGACGACTCTGCTGCACGCGATCACCGAAGGGATCGCACTCAACCACCCGAACGCGACGCTGCTCATCCTGCTCGTGGACGAGCGTCCGGAGGAAGTGAGCGAGGCCATCTCGTGGGGGGTCGGCGAGGTCATCGCGTCGAGCTTCGACCAGCCGGCGGCGCGGCACGTGGAAGTGACGGAGATGGTGCTCGAGCGCGCCCGTCGCCTGGTGGAGACGGGGAAGGACGTGATCATCGTGCTCGACTCGCTGACGCGCATGGCACGCGCCCACAACACGGCGGAGCGAGGCACGGGTCGCACCATGTCGGGCGGCCTCGATGCGCAGGCGATGGCGAAGCCGAAGGCGTTCTTCGGCTCGGCGCGCGCCGTGGCGGAGGGCTCCGGCGGCGGCTCGCTGACGATCATCGCCACCGCGCTGGTGGAGACCGGCTCGCGGATGGACGACATCATCTTCGAGGAGTTCAAGGGCACGGGCAACTGCGAGATCAAGCTGGACCGCTCGCTGGCGGAGAAGCGGATCTATCCGGCGATCGACATCGCCACGAGCGGCACGCGCCGCGAGGAGAAGCTGTTCCGTCCCGACCAGCTCGACCACGTCTACACGCTGCGCCGCGGACTCGGCCAGATGCCCCCGCAGGCGGCGATGGAGTGGCTGATCAAGCGGATCGCGAATACGCCGAGCAACGACGCGCTGCTCGAGGGCCTCTGAACGGCCGATGAACCGTGAACGGTGAACGGTGAACGGTGAACCGTCACTCCTGGCGCTGTCACGGTTAACGGTTCACGGTAAACGGTTCACGGTAAACGGTTCACGGTCCACGGTTTTGCCCCCGGCCCATCCCTTGCTATGGATAGGGCCGCCATGCACTTCCCCCGCCGACTGGGGCGCGCGGCGCTCGCCATGCTGGTGGGCGCCGCTGTTGCGCCCGCCCTTGGTGCCCAGGACTCGCGCGGCGACATCTCCCCTACGCCGGAGGTGCGCAAGCTCGAGTTTCGTGGCGTGTCCGACGCCATCGACCTCGAGGACCTGAAGGCGCACATCTACACGACGGCCACGAAGTGCCGGAGCTTCCTGCTGGCGCCCATCTGCGCCTTCAGCAACTATCGCGGCTTCGAGGAGCGGCACTACCTCGACCACCAGGAGCTGGCGCGCGACGTCCTGCGGATCAAGGTCTACTACTACCGCAAGGGTTATCGCGAGGCGGAGGTGGACACGACCGTCACCCCCCTCAACGAGAAGGAGGTGGCCGTCCGCTTCGACGTGGTGGAGGGGCCGCCGACGATGCTCACGGCGGTGGATGTCGTCTACGACTCCACGCTGCTCACGCCGAAGAAGGTGAAGAGCCTCACCCTGCTCCACCCAGGCGAGCCGCTGGACCTGTTCGCGATGGACACCATGCGCGTGAACTTCCAGAACGCGCTCTGGGAGCTCGGCTACGCCGACGCGCTGGTGGACACGTCCTCCGTGGTTCAGGAGGCCGCACACACGGCGCAGGTGCAGTTCCGGCTCGTGGCGAACCACCTGACGACGATCTCCAGCATCGTCATCACGGGCCTCGACGAGATCTCGCCGAAGACCGTCCGCAACCTGCTGACGTTCAAGGCAGGAGACCTGTACCGGCGGTCCTCCATCCTGGAAAGCCAGCGCAGCCTGTACGAGTCGAACCTGTTCAAGCTGGCGGCGATCGACGTGCCGCAGAGCTTCGACACCGCGAAGACGGTGAACATCGTGCTGCGCGAGGCGCAGCTGCACGAGGCCCGGGTGAGCGTGGGCTTCAACACCGTGGACTACGTCCAGACCGAAGGGCGCTTCACCCACTACAACCTCCTCGGCGGCGCGCGGCGTCTCGACGTCACCGGCACGGTGGGCAACCTCTTCGCCGGATCGCTGAACGGGAAGGGGATCTTCCACAAGCAGTCGCCGGACACGACCATCACCGGGAGCGCGGCGGACTTCCTCCAGCCCACCTGGCAGACGAGCATCTCCCTCACCCAGCCGGCGTTCATCCGGGCGAGGAACACGCTGGGCATCACCGCCTTCGCGCAGCGCCGCAGCCTGCCGGCGGTGTTCATCGACCGCGGCTACGGTGGCGACGTCACGTTCACGCGCCCGGTGGGTGTGCGCGCGCCACTGAGCCTGACGTACCGGTTCGAGGTGACGCGTGTCGAGGCGAACCCGCCGTACTTCTGCGTGAACTTCGGCGTCTGCGACACCACCACCATCGGGGCGCTGCTCGGTCACCAGCGGCTCTCGCCACTGATGCTGCAGCTCCAGGTGGATCGGAGCGACCAGCCGCTGAATCCCACCACAGGCTACCGCACGACCGCCCAGCTCGAGCATGCGTCGCGCCTCACGGTGTCCGACTTCGCCTACAACCGCGCCTACGGCGACGGTGCGCTGTACCACACCATGGGTGGCACCGCCAACCGGAAAAGCGTGCTCGCCTTCCACCTGCGGCTCGGCTTCGTGCGGCCGATGAAGGGACCGCGCGGCGACGACGTGCTGCATCCGCGAAAGCGGTTCTACGCCGGCGGGTCGCAGTCGGTGCGCGGTTACGGCGAGAACCAGCTCGGCCCGCGCATCCTCACCCTGCCCCACGAGTACCTGCTGCACACGGCGGACATCCGCGGCGGCCAGTGCGACCCGACGTCGGAGGCCATCCGCTTCTGCGACCCGAACGACGCGCGCGACTCCGTCCCGAAGAACGGCATCTACCCGACCGTCGGTGACGACAAGTTCACGCCACGTCCCCTCGGCGGCACCTCGCTGCTGGAAGGAAGCGTGGAGTACCGCTTCCCGCTGCCGCTGATCCGGAGCCTGCAGGGCGCCGCGTTCATCGATGGGGCCGTGCTCGGTGAGCGGGTGCTCAACCCGCTCGAGGGGGTGAGCACGCTCGCCGACCTCGTGCACGGCACGGGCGCGATCACGCCGGGCGTCGGCATCCGCTACATCTCGCCAGTGGGACCGATCCGCGTCGACATCGGCTTCAATCCGTCGCGCGCCGAGAAGCTCGCCGTGGTGACGGAGCTGGTGGAGAACGGCAAGCGCGTGATCATTCCGCTGGAGACGCCGCGCCTCTATTCGCCCACCGGGTCATCCGCGGGCGGGTTCAGAGGATTCCTGAACCGGCTCACGCTCCACCTGTCCATCGGCCAGGCCTACTGATGGCACGTCGGCTCTTCCGCCTGCTGGTGGTGCTGAGCGTGATCTTCGTGCTCGGCGTGGTGGCGGTGTGGGTGCTGACGAACACCGATTTCGGCCGCGAGCGCGTGCGCAAGTTCGCGCTCAGCGCGCTGCAGGGCGCCACGCACGGCATCGTGAAGATCGGCGCGGTTCATGGCAACCTGCTCACCGGTGCCACGCTGGTGGACGTGTCCATCACCGACAGCGCGGGGCGCCCCTTTCTTGCCGCCGATTCGCTGAGCGGCCGGTACGTGCTGCGCGGCTTCCTCTCGAAGCACATCTACCTGGATGACCTCACGCTCTATCATCCGCGCGTGGTGGTGGAGAAGCTGCCGGGCGGCGAATGGAACTACCGCCGCCTCTGGCCGCAGCAGAAGCCGAGCGGGCCGGTGGACACCCTGCCCGGGTGGGGCTCGTGGGTGAAGTTCACGAACGTCACGGTGCTGAACGGCGACGTGGTGGTGCGCTCACCGTGGGAGCCGCGCACGGGGCTGAGCGCGCGGGTGCGCGACAGCGTGATCACTGACGCGCTGAAGGGCGGATCACGACTCACGATCGTGCGCGCTCCCGGCGGGTTCCAGAAGGTGATCGAGCTGGCACAGGTGAACGGCAAGTATCCACTCGTGCGCATCGCCGACCCGGACTTCAGGAACCGGCTCATCCAGGTGTCGGCGATGAGCACGAAGGCATATCCCTTCCGGCCGCCGCCGGCGGACATCCGCGCGCTCACCGGCAACTTCGAGTTCAACGACGACTCGCTGTGGTGGAAGGGGGCTGGCGTACGGTTGCCGGCGTCCAACCTGCGCGGCGACGGGATGTACAACATCAGCAACGGCGACATGCGGCTCACGCTCGCGGCGTCGCCGGCGCGGTTCGCGGACTTCAAGTGGCTGTACAAGGACTTTCCCGAGTCCGGGGGTGGCAACCTCGGTCTCCAGGTGCAGTGGAAGGGCGCCACGCAGGACTACGTGATCCGCAATGCCGACGTGCGCACCGGCGGTGCGCACCTGATGGGCGACGTGGGCGTCACGGTGGCCGATACGGTGTTCTTCCACGACGCCGACGTGCGCTTCACCGGGGTGACGACGAAGCAGATCGAGGCGCTGGTGCCCGGCGTGAAGTCACCGCGACAAGGGGTGCTGGCGGGGAGCGCGAAGTTCGCCGGCACGTTCAAGCGCCTCGACATCGCCGCGGCGGACATCACCTTCGACGCCTACGGGCGTGGCCGGAGCCACGTGCTGGCGAACGGCGTGATCGGGGTGCAGGGCGCGCAGAACGTGGTGAGCGCGCGCAACCTGCACCTGCGCCTCGCGCCGCTGCAGGTGGACCTGCTGAAGCTCATCATCCCGACGATGCCGATCGGCGGCACGCTGGCGGGATCGCTCACCCTCAACGGGAGCGGCGACACGCGGCTCGTGATGTCGAACCTCGACATCGTGCACCAGGACGGCCCGAACCGCAGCCATGCGACGGGGACGTTCGCCGTGCACACCACGGGGCGGCGCACGCTCGACGTGGACGTGATCGCCAACCCGCTGGCGCTCGCCGAGCTGCGGAAGTTCGTGCCCTCCATTCCCTTCATCGGCCAGGCGAGCGGGCCCGTGCACGCGCACGGCCCGATCGACGCGCTGGTGGTGGACACGCGGCTCACGCTCCCCGGCGGCGGCACCTTCGCGCTGGACGGCACGGTGGACTTCCAGTCGAAGGAATTGGGCTACGACGTACGCGTCGCGTCCACCGACCTGAACCTGAGCCGAGTCGTCTCGGGGACGCCGGTGACGTCGCTCACCGGTGGGGGCACGGCACGCGGGCGCGGATTCAAGCCGGCCACGATGTACTCCGAGCTGTCGTTCGCGTTCGGGCCGTCGTCGCTGGACACGATCGCGGTGGATTCCGTGAACGTGCAGGCCACCTTGGCCAACGGACTCGCGCAGGTGGCGCGCGCCGAGCTGCGCGCGCGCGGGGCAAGCGTGGCGGTGAATGGCGAATTCGGGCTGGATGCGTCGCATTCGGGCTCGCTCGCCTACGCCGTGCAGGTCGATTCACTCGGTACGCTGGCACCGTACATCCCCGCGCTCGGCGCGGACACCGGTGTGGTGACGCCGCGGCCGAAGCTGGCGGCGGAGATCCTGCGTCGCGCGCTGGCCGATTCGGCGCGGATCGACAAGCAGACCGAGGTGGCGCGCGCGATCAGCGGCGCGCCGATGCCGAAGGTGCAGGTGGACACGCCGGTGGCGATCCCGCGCGGACTGGTGGCGGGCTCGCTGAGCGCGAAGGGGACGATCGTCGGCTCCCTGGACCGGTTCACGCTGCAGGGGGACCTGAACGGGACGGGGATCGTGGCGCGCGGCAATGCGGCGCGGCATATCCAGGCCACCTACAGCTGGGTGGATGCGAAGACGGCACACGCGAAGATGAACGTGTCACTCACCGCGGACACGGTGAGCGCCTACGGCTTCGCGTTCGACAGCGTGGCGGCGGACCTGAGCTACGCCAGGCCGAATGGGACCGTGGCCGTGCGCATCAGGCAGGGGAGCGAGCGTGACTACGCGCTGCGCGGCGACTTCACGCTGGACAACGCGCGCAACGAGCTGCGGCTCGCCGACGTGTCGCTGCGCTTCGACACCACGACGTGGCGCACGACGCACCCGGCGGCGATCCGCTGGGGTGGGCGCGGCATCGAGGTCGTGAACCTCGAGCTGCGGAGCGGACCCACGCAGCGGATCTACGCCAATGGGCTGCTCCCCACGTCGGGGCCGGCGAACTTCGAGCTCGCGGTAACGAACTTCAACGTCGCCAACATCGCCGACCTGCTGCAGAGCGATCTCCAGGCGACGGGGATCGTGAGCTTCGACGCGCACGTGCAGGGAACGGCGGAGAGCCCGCGCGTGCAGGGGACGCTGTCGCTGGTGGACGCGACGTACCAGGGGACCGCCGTCCCCGACATCAGCGGGACGTTCAACTATGCCGACCAGCGGCTGGCGGTGAACGCGACGGCGAAGGATTCCACGGGCCGGCAGCTGGCACAGATCAACGGCACGATCCCGATCAACCTCGCGTTGAGCGGGGTCACCGGCTCGCGACTGCTCGACCTGCCGATCGATGTGGCACTCGTCTCGGACAGCCTGCCGATCGACCTCATCCCCAGGTTCACCGGCGCGGTGACGAACGTGAAAGGACGGGCGCTCGGCGACGTGCACGTGCGCGGCACCCTCAAGCATCCCGTGCTTCAGGGTGAAGTGACGCTGCTGGACGGGGAATTCACCCTCGCTGCGACCGGGGCGAAGTTCACGGCCGTGAACGGTCACGTGCGGATGACGGGCGACTCCGTGTTCGTCGACTCGGTGACGGCGCTCGCCGGTGGCCCGGTCCGATTGACCGGCACGCTGGGAATCGGGAACTGGCGCGAGCCGGCCTTCAACCTGTTCCTCACGGCGAAGGACGCCGTGGTGCTGGACGACAAGCGCGGGAAGATCTACGCGAGCGCGGGACTGCGCATCTCCGGGCCATTCGACAACACCTACGTCAGCGGTCAGGTGACCGTGACGCACGGGGTGTTCTACATCCCGGAGACGAGCGGGAAGAAGCTGGTCGCGGCGGGTGATCCGGCGCTGTTCGCCGTGATGGATACCTCCATCGCCTCGGAGCGCGACATCTTCCCCGCGCAGTCGTCGCTGCTGAAGAACCTCCGGGTGGACGTGGACCTCGTGGTGCAGCGCAACACGTGGGTGCGCTCGCGCGACGCGAACGTGGAGATCTTCACCGACGGTCCGATGCGGGTGAGCGTGATCGGCGACGCGCTGACGCTGGTCGGGGCGGTGGATGCGGACCGCGGCGAGTACACCTTCCTCAGCAAGCGCTTCCAGATCAAGCGCGGGTCGGCGCTGTTCATCGGCTCACCGGAGCTCAACCCCACGCTGCAGATCACGGCCGAGTACGTGGTGAAGCAGCCGACGGGGGCGACGAACATCCAGGTGCTGATCGGCGGCACGCTGGAGAATCCGCGACTCTCGCTGACGAGCGACGCGCAGCCGCCGCTGTCGCAGAGCGACCTGCTCAGCTACCTGGCGTTCGGGTCGACCACCGGGTCGCTGCTCCAGTTCAACCAGACGTCGCTCACCCAGGGCGGGAACCTGATCAACCTGGCCGGTGCGCGGCTCGCCGGCGTGGCCATCGGCGAGGCGCTGAACCAGGTGGAGGGCGACGCCGCGCGCTCACTCGGCGTGGACGTGTTCAACGTGACGCCGGGCGACGCGCCGGTGCTGGCGGGGCAGAGCGGGATCACGCAGTTCGTGACGGGGACCGAGATCGAGGCGGGCAAGTACCTGAACCCGAACACCTACGCGACCGTGATCGCCACACCGGGCGCCTTCGTGCTCAATGGCGGAGGGCTCAAGGTGCCGCCGGGTGTGTCGCTGTCACACCGGACGTCGAAGGGGTACCGGTTCGAGACGAGCTACGGACCGCGCTACATCCTCGAGGCGCCGACGCTGAGCGGGCAGAAGGTGTCGGGTATCGGGCAGTTCGGGGCGTTCGTGATTCGAGAATGGCGCTTCTGAGGGGTTCGACCCGTAAGTGCTGAACTGCAACTGAAGTACTTCGTACGTCGTACCTCGTACGGGGACCGACATCCGACCCTCTACAATGCGCCGCTGACTCCCACGCTTTGCATCGTCCCGTCAGGCGATGCAAAGCTGCCTTGGACCAGGCATCCCCCTGGGTCCGGCTACGACGTACGAAGTACGCAGTACGTCAGTTGTAGTGACTCAGTGCCCCATCCTCGCTTCCGCCTGCCCCGTGAAGTTCTCCGTCGTCGGGTTCGCGTCCTTCTCGAGCGACTTCACGTAGGCGGCCAGTATCCAGACCTGGTCGGGGGAGATGAGCGTGCCCCAGGCGGGCATGCCGTCGGGGCGCCCCTGGTAGATGGACTCGAATATTTCGCCGTCGTCGCCGCCGAAGTGCCAGCGGCCGTCGGCGAGGCTCGGACCCATGGCCCCGCTGCCGTCGGCGCCGTGACAGTCCATGCAGTTGTAGGCGACGAAGAGCTTCGCCCCGGTGGCGATGGCGCTGGCGTTGCCTGCATAGGGGTTGCGCAGCACCACGCCGCGAAGCGGCCGCTGCGCGGGGCGCAGGTGCTCGGGATGCGCGATGAACCGTGCGGCGAGATCCTGCGACGAGTCGGGCGCCGTCGGCAGATGCAGGGCGGCACGCGTTGCCTCCTGTGCATGCGAGATGCGCGTGATTCCCTGGTCCACGAGCGCGCCGGCGACGCCGGCGACGCCGAGCATGAGACCGAAGCGAAGCGAGCGTGGAATCATCGTGGCCTCCGGGTCACGTCACGGTTGCGGCGTCACAGCGAGAAGACGAACAGCATCCCGCCCCAGCTCGTCCAGCGCGCGATGTCCGGGAGCGTGGAGCCGCGCGTGCGGACGTCGTACGGCAGGTTCGCGGCCACGTCGCCGGCGATGAGGAGCCCCATGTCCCCGCCGATGCCGGAATACACGGCGACGTACTCCTTGCCGTCGGGTCCGGTGTAGGCGATCGGGTTGCCGACCACGCCGGAGCCCACCTTGAACTTCCAGAGCAGCGTGCCGTTGCGCGCGTCCACCGCCTTGAACCAGCCGTCGAGCGTGCCGTAGAAGACGACCCCGCCCTTCGTGGCGAGCGCGCCGCCCCACACCGGGTACGGCTCCTTGATCCCCCACACCTTGCGTCCCGTCGTCGCATCCCAGGCGATGAACTCCCCGCGATAGCCGCCTGGCCCCGCGACTTCCGGTGCGCTCCCGCCGATGTACGGCGTGCCCGCCACGTACGTGACATCGCGCGCCTCGAAGTCCATGCACAGGTTGTTGGTGGGGACGTAGAACAGCCCGGTGACCGGCGAGAACGCGGCCGGCTGCTGGTTCTTTCCCCCCTCGAGGCTGGGGCAGATGTTCGTCACCTTCACGCCCTGGTCGGTCGCCTTGCCGGCGGCGATCACCGGACGCCCCGTCTTCAGGTCCACGCCGGTGGACCAGTTCATCGGCACGTAGGGGCGAGCGAGGATCACCTCACCCGTGCCGCGGTCCATCGTGTAGGCGAAGCCGTTGCGGTCGAAGTGCACGAGGGCCTTCCGCGTCCGGCCGCTCACCGGAAGGTCGACGAGGATGTTCTCGTTCACCGCGTCGTAGTCCCACACGTCGTGCGGCGTGGGCTGGAAGGCCCACACCATCTCGCCGGTGTCGAGGTCGCGCGCGATGATGGCCGCACTCCACTTGTTGTCACCGGGCCGCTGGCGCCCATTCCACGGTCCCGGATTCGAGGTGCCGTGGTAGACGAGGTTGAGCGCAGGGTCGTACGACAACCAGCCCCACACCGCGGCGCCGCCGGTCTTCCAGGTGTCGCCGGACCAGCTCGTGGCACCCTGATTCTTCGACGTATCGGCGCTTCCGTAAAACGGCTTGAAGCGCGCGCCCACCTTGATGTCGGAGTCGGGACCGATGTTGTACGCCCGCCAGACCTCATTGCCCGTGCTTTCGTCAATCGCCGCGATCCAGCCGCGCACACCCATCTCGCCGCCGCTCGAGCCGACGATGACTTTTCCTTTCGCGACGAGCGGCGCCATGGTCATCGTCTCGCCGCGCGACATGTCCGCCATCTTCGTGCGCCAGAGCACGTTCCCGCTGGCGACGTCCACGGCGATGGTGTGACCGTCGAGCAGGTTGTAGAAGATCTTCCCGTTGTCGAAGGCCGCGCCGCGGTTCACCACGTCGCAGCAGGCGATGCCGACGGCGACCTGCGAGTTCTCGGGGCGCACCTTCCACCGCAGGGGCTGCCCTTCCTTCGTCAGGTCCAGCGCGTAGCTCACGTTCGGATAGGGCGTCACGAGGTACATCGTGTTGTCCACGACGAGCGGCTGTCCCTCGTGGCCGCGCAGCACACCGGTGGAGAAGGTCCACGCCGCGTGCAGGTTCTTCGCGTTGCCCGGCGTGACCTGATCGAGCTCGCTGTAGCGCGACGAGGCATAGTCGCCGGCGGGGAGGCGCCACTCCCCCGCCGCACCGGCGTGTGGCGCGGCGATGTGCGCGCCGGCGACCGTGACGCTCGCCGAGTCGCGCGGTGCGGCGTTGTCCGACCGCGAGCAGGCGGCCAGCGCGAGGGCGGCCGCGGCGAGACAGGCGAAGCTGCGAGCGTCGAGCATGTCGCTCCCCGCGCGGGTTGAAGGTGGGGCCAAGCTAGTGGCCACCTTCGTCGACGGGTAGAGGCCGCGGTCGCGTCCGCCAGCCATCCTCTCACCGCTCACGCAGCAGCACGCCATATTCAGGTGCCATGCGCGAGCCGTCGCCGCTCCAGATCCAGTCGCTGGCCGAGCGCTACACCGTCGACCGGGAGCTCGGGCACGGCGGCATGGCCAGCGTCTTCCTCGCCACCGAGCGAAAGCACCGGCGGAAGGTGGCGATCAAGATGCTGCACGCCGACATCGCGGCCAGCGTGGGCGCCGAGCGCTTCCTGCGCGAGATCGGCATCCTGGCGCGACTGTCGCATCCGCACATCGTGCCCCTCATCGACTCCGGCGACGCGGAGGGGAGGCCCTATTGGGTCTCACCGTTCGTGCCCGGCGGATCCCTCCGCGACCGGCTGGAGCGCGAGCACCGGCTCGCCGTCGGCGACGCGATCGCCGTCGCGCGCGAGGTGGCCATGGCGCTCGACTACGCGCATCGCAACGGCGTGGTGCATCGCGACGTGAAGCCGGAGAACATCCTCTTCGCCGACGGCCACGCCGTGCTCGCCGACTTCGGCGTGGCCCGCTCCACGGCGAGCACCGACACCGACGTGGTCACCGAGGCCGGCACGGCGCTTGGCACGCCGGCGTACATGAGCCCCGAGCAGGCGAGCGGTGACACGCTCGGCGCGTCGAGCGACATCTACAGCCTGGCCTGCGTGGTGTACGAGATGCTGGCCGGCGAGCCACCCCTCCGCGGCAACAACGTCCGCGCCACGCTGGCCAAGCAGGTGACGGTCACGCCGCGCGCGATTCGCGTCCTGCGTGCCGAGGTGCCCGCCGGCGTGGAGCGGGCGCTGGCACGGGCGCTGGCCAAGGCGCCAGACCATCGCTTCGACACCGTGATGGCGTTCGCCGATGCACTCCGCGATGGTGCCGGCGACGAGTCGGGCGCGTGGAGCGCGACGTCCCGCAGCATCGCGGTGCTGCCATTCGTGAACGCGAGTCCCGCCCCCGAAAATGAGTACCTGAGCGACGGCCTCACCGACGAGCTGATCGCGGCCCTGGCGCGCGTGGAGGGACTGCGCGTCGCGTCGCGCACCTCGGTGTTCGCCCTGAAGGGGAAGCCGCTGGACGTGCGGGCGATCGGCACGCTGCTCGGCGTGAGCGAGGTGCTCGAGGGCACGGTGCGCACGTCGGGCACGCACCTCCGCGTCACCGTGCAGCTCACGTCCACCGACGACGGCCGGCAGCTGTGGTCGCAGCGGTACGATCGCATGCTGCACGACGTGTTCGCCATCCAGGACGAGATCGCGAACACGATCGTCGATACGCTGCGCGTGACGTCGTTCGGGAGCAGCGAGCGTCCGTCGCCCCGGCGGTACACGGAGAACGTGAAGGCGTACAGCCTGTACCTGCGCGGGCGATTCGCCTGGAACAAGCGCACCCAGGAAGGCGTCGCGGAAGCGATCGACTTCTTCGAGCAGGCGATCGCCGAAGATCCTGCATATGCCCTCGCCTACACCGGCCTGTCGGATGCGTACGCGCTGGGGGTCGACTACCGCAGCGTGCCGGTGGACGAAGGGCTCCGCCATGCGAACATCTACGCGCGCAAGGCGATCGCTCTCGACGACCAGCTCGCCGAGGCGCACGCGTCGCTGGCGTGGTGCCTCTTCATCTACGACTGGAAATGGGGCGACGCCGTTCGCGAGTTCGAGCGCGCGATCGAGCTCGACCCGCGCTATGCAAGCGCCCGGCAGTGGTACGCCTTCGCGCTCGCCGCACGCGGGGAGCTGGACAAGGGTCTCGTGCAGGGCCACTCGGCGCAGGAGCTGGACCCGAGCTCGGTGTCGGCGCGACGGAGCCTCGCGTGGCTGTACTACTACGCGCGTCGCTACGGCGAGGCTCGTTATCACCTGGAGCGCGCGTTGGCGATGAATCCGGCGGCGGAGGAGACCTACCGCGTGCTCGGGCTCACGCTCGCCATCAGCGGCCTTGCGACGGAAGCGGAAAGGGTGCTCCGCCGTGCGGTGACCATGCACGGCACCGGCTCATACACCTATGGGACGCTCGGCTTCGCGCTGGCGAAGGGTGGAAAGACCGACGAAGCGCGCCACATCGCCGACGAACTCGAGCGACTGCGCGAGCGGGAATACGTGTCGCCCGTGGCGCTCACGACCGTCTACATGGGTCTGGGTGAGCACGCTCGCGCGCTGGATTGGGCGGAGCGCGCCTACGCCGAGCGACGCGGATGGCTGAACTATCTCGCCGTGAATCCCCTCGTCGATCCATTGCGAGGGGATCCGCGGTTCGAGTCGCTGCTGAGGCGAATGCAGGGCTGACGCGTGCTCAGTGCGGCCAGAGCCACATGAAGATGAAGGCCGTGGCGAGGGCGTAGATCAGGCCGTCGATGGTGGACTTGATGGTGATCCCCCAGCCGCGCCCGTACCAGATGGAGAGGGGCCAGAGCGCGAACGCATATGCAGCGAGCGTGAACAGGCCGATGGTGTGGAAGACGTCATGCGAGTGCGCGCCCGGCGGGATGATCGCACTCGCGACGTGCGCCGCGATCAGCGTGACGACGAGGATGAAGACGGCCCACCCGAGCAGGCTGGAGCCCATGTTCGACGGCCCGTTCGGCATCACGGTCATCAGGACCCTGGGGCCGCGATTCACCTTCGCGATGAACTCGGGAGATTTCATCTCTGCCATGCTGGATGGCCGCGGCATCATGTAGTCCCCGGGCGGCAGGTTCAGCGGCCGCAGCGAGTCCATCACGGCCTCCTCGTTCGCGAGCTTCGGGTAGTCGCTCTTGTGCCAGGGCGACGCCATGTGAATGAACGAGCTGATGACGAAGACGACGACGAGCGAGACGAGGATCGGAAGCCACAGCGCGGTGAACGGCGTCATGAAGCGCTCCGGAAGGAAGGGAGGCAGAGAAGCTGCTGATGGCGGGCTGAAGCGTCAAGAATGGCGACGAGCCAGCCGGCCCCTATGTTCCCGTCCATGACTACTCCTCGCTCGCTCACTGCCCCCGCACTGGCGCTCGCCGTGCTCGCCGCTTTCCCGGCCCACGCACAACAGAAGGGCGCAACGCCCCGCCCCGAAGACACCGAAGTCTGGACGCCGGTGCCGGCGGTCGTGACACCGGGCAACACGCGCGACGCGCCTCCGTCCGACGCGATCGTGCTGTTCGACGGCCACAACCTGGACGAGTGGGTCTCGGCGAACGGCGGCGCACCGGCGAAGTGGACGGTGGCGAATGGCGTGATGACGGTGAACAAGCCGAGCGGCGACATCCGGACGAAGCGCCGCTTCACCGACTACCAGCTGCACATCGAGTGGAGGATCCCGGCGGACATCACGGGCGAGGGCCAGGCGCGCGGCAACAGCGGCGTGTACCTGGCGATGACCGACTCGGGTGGCTACGAGCTGCAGGTCATGGACTCGTATCGCAATCCGACGTACGTGAATGGCCAGGCGGGGAGCATGTACAAGCAGTACCCGCCACTCGTGAACGCGGCGCGCAAGCCAGGCGAGTGGCAGACGTACGACGTCGTGTGGACGGCGCCGCGATTCGACGCGGATGGCTCGCTGAAGTCACCGGCGTACGTGACGGCGATGTGGAACGGCGTACTGGTGCAGGACCATGTGCCGCTGAAGGGCTTCACGCTCTATATCGGAAAGCCCTTCTACCACGCGCACGGCGCCGCACCGATCCTGCTGCAGGCGCATGGGGATCCGAGTGCGCCGATCAGCTACCGGAACATCTGGGTGCGGCCTCTCTGAACTGCAACAGCGAGTACCTGGTACGCGGTACCTGGTACGTGGACCCATGATTCCGGCCACACGAACGCCTGGCTGATTCCGCGTCGCATCGAATCCGGATCGAAGCAACCCCGTATGCCGTCGTCCGTCGTGGGCGGTCGGTGCGCCGGTGCAGGCGGACGACAACGGCGTGATCGCGCCTGTCGTCCCGCCTTCACCCGCCGCGGATGACGGGTGACGGAAGACGGAGCACGGGGTTGCTCGATCTCGACCCGGCGAAGACCGACAACCGGAACACTCGGTACTATCTACTTCGCGCTCGCCCGCTCGGCGCGCACGTGCGTCAGCCACCCGTGCGCGTCGTTCCCCTTGCCGTGCACGAGGTCGAGGAAGGTGCGCTGGAGCTTCATCGTGATCTCCCCTGCCTTGCCCGTGCCGACCTGGATCTTGTCGACGCTGCGCACCGGCGTGACCTCGCTCGCCGTGCCGGTGAGGAAGATCTCGTCGGCAGTGTAGAGCATCTCGCGCTGGATCGGCACCTCGTGCACCTCGAGCCCCACGTCGCGGGCGAGGGTGATGATGCTGTCGCGCGTGATGCCCGGGAGGAGCGTACCGTTGCGCGGCGTCGTGTAGATCGCGCCCTTCATCACGATGAAGACGTTCTGCCCCGAGCCTTCGCTCACCAGGCCGTCGCGACCAAGGGCGATGCCTTCGTCGTAGCCGTTGGCGAGCGCTTCCATCTTGATGAGCTGACCACCGAGGTAGTTGCCGGCGATCTTGGCGATGGACGGCGTGGTGTTCGGCGCCATGCGGTTCCAGCTCGACACGCAGGCGTCGACGCCTTTCTCGAGCGCGCCTTCACCGAGGTACGTCCCCCACGGCCAGCAGGGGATGTACACGTTCACCGGGCTGGCGAAGGGCACCATGCCGGCGGCGCCGTATCCGCGCACCACCATCGGACGGATGTAGCAGGCGTCCATGTCGTTCCGCTCGACGAGCTCGCAGGTGGCCGCGACCAGCTCGTCCACGCCGTAGGGCACCTCCATGCGGTAGATCTTGCACGAGTTGATCAGCCGCTGGAGGTGGTCCTCCAGGCGAAAGACCGCCGGCCCGTTGGGCGTGGAATAGCAGCGGATCCCCTCGAACGCCGAGGAGCCGAACTGCATCGAGTGCGCGAGTACGTGGACGGTGGCGTCCTTCCACTTGATGAACTCACCGTCGCGCCAGATCCACTCGGTCTCCTGCAGCTGGTACGCCATGTTGTCTCCTGGTGAAGTATCAGCGCGCGCTCGCGCCCAGCTCGTCCCAGAGCGTGGCGATGGCGCGCATGCCCTTCGTGAAGTTCTCCATGCTCATCCACTCGTCGGGCGCGTGGGCGTTCTCGCCCGGCAGCCCGAAACCGATCAGCGCCACCGGCGTGCCGAGGATCCGCTCGAAATCTCCGACGACGGGAATGGAGCCCCCTTCGCCGGTGATCACCGGCTCGCGCCCGAACGCGGCCGCCAGCGCCTTCCGCGCCGCGTCGAACAGCGGTCCATTCAACTCGGCGCGCCACGGCCGTCCGCCGTGCAGGTGGGTGACCGTCACCTTCACCCCCGCCGGCGCGACCTTCGCCACGTGCGCCTTCATCGCCTTCTCGATCTCCGCCGGATCCTGGTCGGGGACGAGGCGGCAGCTCACCTTGGCCATCGCCTTCGACGGAAGCACGGTCTTCGCGCCTTCACCGGTGTAGCCGCTGAGCAGTCCGTTCACCTCGCAGGTCGGGCGCGTCCACAGACGCTCGAGCACCGTGTACCCCTTCTCGCCACCGAGCGCGGGCGCGCCGGTTTCGGCTCGGAAGTGCTCTTCGTCGAAGGGCAGCCCCTTCAACTGTTGGAGCGCGCGCGCGTCCCACGCGCGAACCTTGTCGTAGAAGCCGGGGATGGCGATGCGGCCGTCGGCGTCGTGGAAGGTGGCGAGGATGCGCGCCAGCGCCATCGCCGGATTCACCACCGCACCGCCGTAGCTGCCGGAATGGAGATCCTGCCCCGGTCCCTGCACGTCGATCTGGAAATACGCGAGCCCGCGCAGCGACGACAGGATGCTCGGCAGGCCGGGCGCGAACATCGCCGAGTCGGAGATGACGACGTAGTCGGCACGGAGGCGATCGGCATGCGACTCGATGAATTCCGCCAGGTGCTCACTGCCGACTTCCTCTTCGCCCTCGGCGAGCACGATGACGTTGACCGGAAGCTTGCCGCGCGCGCGGATGTGGGACTCGAGCGCCTTGATGTGGAGGAAGAGCTGCCCCTTGTCATCCACCGAGCCGCGCGCGTACACGCGGCCGTCGCGGATGGTCGGCTCGAAGGGGGGCGAGGTCCACAGGTCGAGCGGCTCGGCGGGCTGCACATCGTAGTGGCCGTAAACGAGCACGGTGGGCGCACCCGTCCCGGCGTCACGCCATTCGCCGATCACCACCGGGTGGCCGGCGGTGGGATGCACCGTCGCCTCGAGCCCCGCGTCGCGCAGCGCCTGCGCGGTCCATTCGGCAGCGCGCGCCGTGTCGGCGTCGTGCTCGGAGCGCGCGCTCACGCTCGGGATGCGAAGGAAGTCGAACAGCTCGCGCTGGATGCGCGCGTCGTTCGATGACAGGTAGGAATCGAGATCGGATGGGACGGCGGACATGGCGGATCCTGGTGCAGTCGGATTTGAGTATAACGCGCGGGCCGGTGGGAGCGAACGTCGTCCGGAGCTCGCGCGTCGTGGTGGAAAGCGTCCCCGAACGAGGTGAGGCGAACGTCCTCCGCCAGTGACAGCCCGGCTGGAGCCGCGGTGCGTGCTGATCGTGCAAGCCGAGCCGCGACAAGTGGTTAGCAGACGACGACGTCGCGCAGCGATGGAGGCATCGGGCGTGCCTTCTGCGCTCATGGCCACGAGGGTCGTGGCGACGCTTCCTCGGGAGACTTCCATGCGCGCACATTCGTTCCTCTGCCCATCGCTCGCGGCGGGATTGCTTGCCTTCACGCTGCCATTCGCCGCTCACGCCCAGCGCTCGCGCGCCGCGTCGCCGGCGCCGGTGAGCGGCCTCGCCTTCGAGGCGACGCCGTACGTGGGCTACATGATCTTCGGCGACTACCTCTCGGGCCCGCTCGGCACGGCGGTGTCCAACGCGCCGGCGCCGCTGATCGGTGCCGAGCTGGGGATGAAGCTCACGCCCAACCTGTCGATCGTCGGCAACCTGGCCACGACGAGCAGCGACATCCAGGCGGGGATCCCGCTGCTGGGTGGCGTATCGGTGGCGCACAGCCGCCTCGTCATGTACGACGCGGGACTCCAGCTCGCGATCCCGGTGACGACGACGATGGGCACGGCGATGACGCCCTTCGTGCAGGCGGGCGCCGGTGCGATGCGCTACGACATCACGCAGTCGGTGATCAACACCACGACGACGAACTTCGCGGCGAACGTCGGCGCGGGGGTGGATTTCGCCGTCGGCCGCGGCGTGGGGGTGCGCGTCATGGCCAAGGATTACATCGGCAAGTTCGACGCGCAGCAGGCGACATACCTGAACATCGGCACGAACACCACGCACAACTTCGCGTTCAACGCGGGCGTGCGGTTCTCGTTCTGACGGGCGCACGGCCGGGCGCTCGCGGACTCCTCCCAGTCGAGTCCTGTGCGCCGCGCTCGGTCGCGCGCATTCGCGACGCGGGCGGGACTGCTAGCGGCTTCGCCGCTGCAGACGCCCGCTCTGCGAACGCGCGCTCCCTCCCGCCTGGCCTCGGAGAGCGCTGACGGAAGACGAGAGCGGCGTCCGCCGCGCCCCTCTGGGAGCCTTGCTTTAGGCCGCGAGCGTTTGCGGAGGAGGCATCGCGCGTAGCAAGAGACGCCGCGCAGCGGCGGCTCGCAGCGTGTAAGCGCGTAGCCGACGGAGCGGGCGCTCGCGGACGACCCGGCCGAGGAGCCCTACGCAGGCGCGACCGATCGCGGCGCACCGATCGCCCGAGCGCGGGGGCCCTCGCGCTCGGGCGCTCCGGAGCGTATTCTCGCGAACGACCGGCGACGACGCCGACATGCGTGCCTCGAGCGGCTACGTCAGATGCCTACCACAACGAGCGGGCTCCGCGAGGAGCTCAAGCAGACTCGCCCCTTCCACTCGCCGGCCCACGAAGCGGTGCTCAGCGTGCTGCGCACCGCCGCGCTGCTGCAACGGCAGCTCGCGCTCCTCGTCGAGCGTGGCGGGGTGTCGCTCCAGCAGTACAACGTGCTGCGCATCCTCCGCGGCGCCGGAGAGGAAGGGCTCCCGACGCTGGCCATCCGTGACCGGATGATCGAGGAAGCCGCTGGCATCACGCGGCTGCTCGACAAGCTGGAGCGCGCCGGCTACGTGGTGCGCGAGCGATGCACTCCCGATCGACGACAGGTGCTCTGTCGCATCACCCCCACCGGCAGCGCGGTGCTGGCGAAGCTCGACCAGCCGGTGGATGCATTGAACGACGCCGCGCTCTCCGCCCTCGACGCCACCGAGCAGGCGCGGCTCATCGAGCTGCTGGCGGCCGTGCGGGCGTCGTGCGCGGGGCAGCCGTCGTCGTTCGCTCAGGGCGCCGGTCGCGCCGGCCAGCCGCCGCGATAGCCGGCGAGGGTCCAGACGCGGCGCACCGTCACGGTGTCGCTGCCGCGCAGAAGTGGGGCTGGCGCGCCTCGCGTCACCGACGTGAAGTACGGCGTGAGGAGCGCCGCAGTCTCGTGCACCACCCCTTCCTTGCGCTCGTCCAGTAGCAGCACGAGCGCATCGCCCGGCTTCGCCAGGTCGGCGAAGCCGGGCCAGAGCTCGTACTGGTTGTGCCGCCCGGTGAGGCAGACGCAGAACGCCTGCGCGTGATCAGGCAGGTGAAAGGCGAGCTCGCTCACGTCCTGGTAGCGATCGGCGCCGACGAAGGTGCGGCCAGGTGCGTTCGCACGAGCCGTGCGCGCAGCCTCCACCTGCTGGGCTGCCATCTCCCACCCTGCACCACGCGCCGTGGGGTCCTTCCGGGCTGGCAGGAGCGGCACCAGCGCCAGCAGGTAGATGATCCCGAGCAGCACGCTGGCCAGCACGATGCCGTACCTGATCCAGCGGTCACGCGTGAGCGACGAGGCGACGGCCGCGAGGAGGGCTACGGCCGGTACGTAGGATGGCGCCGGCCAATTCGCTTCCACCGGACGGCGGAGCGCACTGTACACGAAGAAGCCCCAGCTCGTGAGTGCGACGATGGCGAGCGCGAAGTGTGCGTCGGTGATGGGACGGCGCGCAGCACGCCACACCGCATCGGCGGCGAGGACGAAGAGGATGGGAGACACGAGGCCGAGCTGCCCGCCGAACAGCTCGAGCTCGCGCTGAAGCGCCGAGCCTCTCGGAGTGCCGAGTCCGTGCTGGATCTGGAAGCGAAAGGAGATCCAGTCGTGGGTCGCGTTCCAGTGCAGGACGGGAAGAAACACCAGCGTCGCCAGCAGGCACGCCAGGTACGGCCCGGGTTCGGCGAGGCGTGCGCGCAGCGAGGGCCGCAGCAGCACGGCGATGAGCAACCCGATTGGCAGGAAGATTGAGGTGTACTTCGACGCGAAGGCCAGGCCGAGCGCGATTCCCGCCGCACACCACCAGAGCAGCGACGCACGCGAACGGATCGGCGACTGGAGCGCGCGCACCACGAAGTAGAGCGCGGCAGCGTGGGCCACCAGCAGAGGCGCGTCGGGAGTCGCGAGGACGAGGCCCGACGTGAGCGGCATCAGCGCGAAGACGATGGCAGCCAGTCGCGCCGCCCTGTCGCCACCAATCCGGCGAGCGATGACGGCGGCGAGGAATGCTGCCAGCGCTCCTGCCATCACCGGGAAGAAGCGGACGGCGAGCGACGTCTCGCCACCCAGGAGCGTGCCAGCCCGGATGAGCACCGCGATCATCGGGGGATGATCGAAGTAGCCGCTCGCGAGGTGACGCGACCAGTCCCAGTAATACGTTTCGTCGGGAACGAGCGGCAGCCATACGGCGAAGAACAGTCGCACCAGCGCCGCCACCACGGTGACGATGACCGCGGTGCGCCATGCGCCCGGATCCGCCACGCGCACGTCGCCCTCGCGCGTCTCGCCGGTTGCGCTCATGCGATGCTCAGTGCTCGTCACCCGCCGGCGGCCGGCGATACGCGAGCAGTCTCGCCGCCAGGGTGAGCGCCACCGCCCATGCCACCCATACGGCGCGTTCATCGGGCGAGAGGGTGCGCAGCATTCCCCACGCGATGAGCGGCGCCGTCAGCACGAGCTTCACCCCCGATTCCGTGTCTGCCACGTAACGCTCGACCACGCGCGTGGAGTTCACGCCCCCGCGGCGCAGGATGGTCACGATCGCGTCGCCGATCTCGTCCGGCGTCGCGTTCCGCCAGCCGGGCACGTACAGCAGCGTCCATCCGGACGCCGTGTGCCCCCAGCCATGATGATTGCTGCCCGCCACCAGCGCGAGGTTCAGGCTGTCGGCGTAGTGCACGATGGTCGCGCGTTCTCGGCGCGTCTGGCCCAGTCCCTTCGGCGCGCCGTCAACGAGCTCGATCGCGCGCACGCCGGCAGTGCCAGTCCCCGTCGCGGGGATCATCCGCGTGATGTCGCCGGGAAAGGTCTCCACGAGCAGCGGCTCGTTGCCCGGAATCGAGCTCGCCAGCGTGAGCGATGGCTCATCGATGTCGCGCAGCGTCTCGGTGAGGATGCCGCGGTACTTGCGGTCTGCATCGAGCACGACGACGTGCTCTCCCTTCCACACGACCTCGATCCCGGGAAGCAGCGTGATGCCCTGGCCGGCGAAGGCCGGGTTGTTGGCCCACGCGTCGCGCGCGCCCTCGAAGGTGCGGTGGTCGGTCACGTACGCCACCTCGAATCCGGCATCACGATGCCAGTCGCGCACGTCCTCCGGCGTCCAG
The DNA here is from genome assembly GCA_036377775.1 of Gemmatimonadaceae bacterium. Taxonomy (GTDB): domain Bacteria; phylum Gemmatimonadota; class Gemmatimonadetes; order Gemmatimonadales; family Gemmatimonadaceae; genus AG11. Next base: position 25,098 of record DASUXT010000143.1, read on the forward strand.
TCTGGACGCCCGTCGTGCGAGTACTTCGTGTGGGAGTGGAAGTCCACCGCCACCACGTTGGGCGCCGTGTCGAGCGCGGCCATCGGGCGCGGCAGGAACACTCCAGCCGCGTACACCGCGATCACGGCGAGGAGCGCGAGCCCGATCCGCGCCACGATGCGAATGGCGCGACGGCCCGGCGCCACGGTGACCGGCGTCACGCGTCCACGCCAGGCGAACCACACGGCGTAGCCGATCAGCAGCGTCAGGAGCAGCGCCACGTGCTGGCGAAGACTCAGGAGCGCCAGCAGGTCGAGCACGTCCGACACGGGCGCCATGAGCACATAGCCCAGCGGGCGGCGCAGCGTCGCCTCGGGGAGGGTGGCGAGGGTGGCGGCGTCGCGGATCGGCGCGATGGCGAATGGCGCGCTCACGAGCACGAGCAGGGTGACGATGATCAGCGCCCACCACGGACGGAGCACCGCCAGGCGGTCGAGGAAGCGGGCGCGGGAGTGGCGGGGAGGGGCGGCGTCGCGGGACACGTGAGCTATTCTTGAGGGGAATGAAGTTCGCGCGGGCTGCTGCCGCGCTCAACCTAACCGCCCGGCGCGGACGGCGCACTCGGGGCCTGCACCCACCACGACGACGTGGCCAATCATCTCGCCAGCGAAACCAGTCCGTACCTGCTCCAGCACGCCGAGAACCCGGTGGACTGGTGGCCGTGGTGCGACGAGGCGCTCGCGCTCGCTCGGCGCGAGCGGAAGCCGATCCTGCTCAGCATCGGCTACGCCGCCTGCCACTGGTGCCACGTGATGGAGCGCGAGTCGTTCGAGGACGACGAGACGGCCGCGCTGATGAACGAGCACTTCGTCTGTATCAAGGTGGACCGCGAGGAGCGCCCCGACCTCGACGCGATCTACATGCAGGCCACCCAGGCCATGACAGGGCACGGCGGCTGGCCGATGACGGTCTTTCTGACGCCGGAAGGGGAGCCCTTCTACGCCGGCACGTACTTCCCGCCCGAGGATCGTCATGGCATGCCGAGCTTCCAGCGCGTGCTGCGCGGCGTGGCGGACGCCTGGGCAAATCGGCAGGACAGCGTGACGCACACCACCTCATCCATGCGCGAGCTGTACGCGGCGAGCACGGAGCGTACGCGCGCCACCGGGGTGCTGGACGAGCAGCTCTTCTCTCGCGTGATGTCCTCGCTCGTGCAGCGGTACGACCCGCGTGCCGGCGGGTTCGATGCCGCACCGAAGTTCCCGCCGACGATGGTGCTCGACTTTCTCCTGCGGCAGTGGGCGCGGACCGGCGAGGCGCAGGCGCTGGAGATGGTGACGCACACCTTCCGGCGCATGGCGCGCGGCGGCATCTACGACCAGGTGGGCGGCGGATTCTCGCGATACAGCGTGGATGGCCAATGGCTCGTACCGCACTTCGAGAAGATGCTGTACGACAACGCCCTGCTCATCCGCCTCGGCGCACAGCTGTGGCAGGCGACGCGCGACGTGGAGTTCCGCCGGGTCACGGAAGACACCATCGGCTGGGTGGCGAGGGAGATGACGTCGCCCGAGGGTGGATTCTATTCGTCGCTCGACGCCGACAGCGAGGGGCACGAGGGCCGCTTCTACGTATGGGACGCCAGTGAGCTCTCCACCCTGCTCGGCGAGGACGCATCGCTGGTGAAGGCGTACTGGGGCGTCACCCCCGAAGGAAACTTCGAGGGGCGCAACGTGCTGTTCGTGCCCCACGATCCCGAGGCGGTGGCGCGCGCGCAGGGGGTCACCGAGCCCGAGCTGCGCACGGCGGTGGAGCGCGCGACGCGCATCCTGTACGGCGCGCGCGAGGAGCGCATGCGCCCGCCGCGCGACGAGAAGATCCTCGCCAGCTGGAACGGCCTCATGCTGCGTGCCCTCGCCGAGTCGGCGCGCGCCTTCGGCGACGACGAGCTGCGCGCGCTGGCGGTGCGCAACGGCGAGTTCCTCTTCACGTCGCTGGTGAACGAGGGGCGCGTGCTCCGCTCCTTCAAGAACGGGGAGGCCCGCATCCCCGGCTTCCTGGAGGACTATGCCGCGATCGCGCTCGGCGCGATCGCGCTGTACGAGCTCACCTTCGAGCGCCGGTGGCTCGACCGCGCGCGCATGCTCGCCGAGTCCATCGTGGAGTTCTTCTGGGACGAGGAGGCGCAGGCGTTCTTCGATACGGCGAGCGATGCGGAGGCGCTGGTGACGCGCCCGCGCGACGTGACGGACAATGCGATCCCCAGTGGAAGCTCACTGGCCACGGAGCTGCTGCTCATCCTCGGTGACCTGCTCGACGACCGGGAGTACGGCACGCGCGCGCGGTACGTGCTGGAGACCATCGCCGAACCGATGGCGCGCTACCCGACGGCATTCGGCCACGCGCTGGGCGCGGCGGAGCTGGCGGTGCGTGGCGCGGTGGAGGTGGCGATCGCCGGCAACCCATCGGACTCGGCGTTCGGGACGCTGGCCGGCGTGGTGGCCAACCGATACCTCCCCTCGCTGGTGCTGGCGGGTGGGCGAGGCAAGGCGGCGAAGGGGATCGCGCTGCTGGCGGGACGTGAGGCCGACGAGCCGACGGCGTATGTGTGCCGGTCGTACGCGTGCGACCGGCCGACGAGCGATCCGGCGGAGCTGGCGGAGCAGCTCAGGAGCGTTTCTGAGCGAGTCGGCTAGCTCGCCAGAGCGGCCCTAGTGCCCGGTCGCAAAACGCCCGGTGTATTTGCATAATACACCACTCAAACATCTGGACAATCTGGGAGAAATTTCCGCCTTTTCGTGATTGTGGTCACAGGAGGTCGCATGGCTGAGGTCGATATTTCCCGCGTCCCTCGCGAGGAATTTCCTCATGACTATCCGGATGTCCAAGATCGCCGCGCTGGCCGCCCTCCTGGCCATCGGCGCTACTCAGCCCCTCGCCGCGCAGCGTGCCTTGCGCGGCCCGAACGTCCACAAGAACAGCGTCAAGTACAGCGACGCGGGCGCCAAGCCCGTCACGGGCCGCTCCGGCTCGGCGTCGTTGCAGGCGCGCGCGCTCCTGGCCGGTGACGGTTCGGTGCAGATCGACGCCACGACGGGCGATCTGGACGCCGGCACCACCCACGGCGATATCCGCAAGGTGCAGATGAAGGTGCTGTCGCCGTCGGGCACTCCGACGTCGACGCAGAACTTCAACGGCAATGGCACGGGTCGCTGGTCCACCACCCTGCAGAACGTCGGCGCTGGCACCAGAATCCAGCTCCAGGCGAACATCGGCGGCATCGATGGCCGCCGGACCGACGTCGTCACGCTGCTGGTGCAGGTGAAGCGTCTCCCGGACGTGGCGGTCGATGGCGTCGCGGCACCGAGCCGCGCCATGGCGGGGATGCCGATGAACATCGTCGCCACGGTGTCGGAACGGAACGGCGACGTGGGTGCTCGCGCCAGCTGCATGCTGGCCATCGACGGCCAGCTCAACGACCAGGCGCATGGTATCTGGGTCGATGCCGGCAAGACGGTGTCGTGCGCCTTCCAGACGCAGGTGGCGGCGATCGGTTCGCACCAGGTGACGGTGTACGTCACCGGCGTGTCGCCCAGCGACTACAACCAGAACGACAACTCGGCCAGCACCTCGGTCGAGGTGCTCTCGCCCGAGGTCGCCCTCGGCTACTCGGCCAGCTTCAAGTCGACCGACGCGGAATCGTACTTCCATCAGAAGAACAGTGCCCTCGACGGCAGCCTGCTCGATGAGACGACGACCCAGACGACGAGTCAGGACCGGACGCTCAGCATGACGTCGGCCACCTCCACCAACAGCTTCACCTTCCCGGTGAGCGTGCGGACGGCGCTGCTGGCCGACGGCGTCCCGGCGTTCGACTACACCAACAACCTCGACATCCAGGCGAGCGAGTCGTCGCCGACCTCGGATTGCGGGGTCTACCTCAACGGCCGCTTCTACCTGCGGGTGTGCAACGACCGCTCGGGCACGCCGGTCAGCCAGGTTGTCCTCTCCTCGTTCGACGGCCGCGCGGTGTACTTCGGCAGCCGGTTCTATCAGGTGGACGGTGAGGATGCCTACATCACGAACGACTCGAGCGACACGTCGATCGGCGCCGGTGGGTACTCGGTGACGTCGTCGGTGCAGCCGGTGCTCGAGCTGCGTGATGCGCGCGGGATGCTGTTCTCCGCGCGTCCGACGATGAGCCTGCAGTCGGAGCCGATCAGCGAGATCTACAACGGCTGCTTCCTCAATCCGTACAACCAGGTGAACTACTGCACGGACTCGAAGCGGACCGGCACCCAGCGGAAGGGCACCGCCAACGGCGGCATGTAGGAATCCGTTTCGTCACGAAGGACGAAGGGCGCTCCGATCGGAGCGCCCTTCGTCTTTTGCCGTCCTCACTTCACCCAGTTCTTCGGATTGCGCCAGGGCGTGGGGTCGAAGATGGACTCGTCCAGCGGCACGTCGGTGCGCATGTCGAAGTAGTCCTCGCTGAACACGAGCTTGCCGCCGTCGTAGATCTCCACGCGCGGCGAGAGCCAGGCATCGCCACGCGGCTGGTAGTTGGTGAAGCGGATGTCCTGCACCCGCATGGAGTCGCGCGGATTCGGCTCCAGCAGGCGGGTGAAGATCAGGCGCTCGGCGTCCACCCAGAACTGCTTGCGCCGCGGCTCGCCCGCCCGCGCGCCCACGACGAGCATGCGCCGGCCATTCAGGGTGTCCTCGTGCACGCGCGCGAGGTCGAACCCCTGTCGGCGGAGCAGCGAATCGGTGCGTGCCGGCGCGTTGGCATAGACGTCGAAGCCGAGCAGCAGCAGGTCGTTGATCCCCGGCTCGGCACGCACGAGGCGGCCGTTGGCAGCGACGAACTGGCTGTCGCGGGCGTAGAGGACGCCGTTCCCCGCGCTCACCGGGTCGAAGTCGATGCGCAGCCGCCCGGGCAGGGCGAGCGCCTCGTACCACGTCTGCACGTCCCAGGTACCGTTGGGGAGCAGCCGGGAGGTCTTCTGTCGGAAGGTGAGGGTGTGGTACCAGCGGCCCGCGTACCGGTCGTGCATGGCGGCGACGACATCTTCACCGCTGGCGTACGTGGCGACGCGCGCCGGTGCGGGCGTCGGGACTGCGATGGGAGCGCGGGCGCAGGCGCCCGCAACAGCGACAACGAGGACGAGAGCCGCGGCACGCGCGGCATGGGCAGGGACGAGGCGCATGCCCAAAGCTTCCCCGGGAGCGGGCGCCGCGCAACCGGGAGGTCAGGCCACCGCGCGCTCGGCGGCGAAGGCCTCGTTCACGAAGGCGATGAGCTGTGGCAGGGTGAAGGGCTTGAGCAGCTGCGGATGCGCCACCTGGCCGCGGCGCGTGAGCTCCTCGGCCGAGTAGCCGCTCATCGTGACGACGCGGACGGCGGGAAAGCGCTCCGCCACGTGCGCGGCGAGCTCCTGGCCACTCATCTCGGGCATCATGAGGTCGGTGAGGAGCAGCACCGACGCGGGCTCCGCCTCGCGCGCGAGCAGCTCGAGCGCCTGCGCACCGCCGCTCGCGCCGAGCACGCGATAGCCGGCACGCGCCACGGCGCGCATCGTCACGTCGCGTACCGCAGCCTCGTCGTCCACCACGAGCACGGTGCGCCCCACCTGGCGCGACGGACGGCGCGCCGGGAGCGGCGTGGCGTCGGAATTCGCGGCGAGGTGCGCGGGGAGATACACGGTGAACTCCGCACCCTCGCCAGGCACGCTCTCCACCGTGATGTGCCCGCTCGACTGCAGCACGATGCCGTGCACGGTGGCGAGGCCGAGGCCGGTGCCCTTCCCCTGCGGCTTCGTGGTGAAGAACGGCTCGAACAGCCGCTCGAGCACCTCGGGCGCCATCCCGCTGCCGCTGTCCTTCACGACGAGGGTGACGTAGTCTCCGGCAGGAACGACGCCGAAGCGATGCTGCAGCGCATCATGCAGCTGCCGTCGCGCCGTGCGTACGACGATGGAGCCGCCGCCGGGCATCGCGTCGCGCGCATTGAGCACGAGATTCATCATCACCTGCTCCATCTGCCCTGCATCGGCAAAGACGGCCGGCAGTGCCGGCTCGAGCCGGGTGCGGAGGCGGACGTCGGAGTTCATGACGCGGCAGAGCAGCCGCTCCATGCCGGACACGGTGTCGTTGAGGTCGAGCGCGCGGGGCTGGAGCACCTGGCGGCGGCTGAAGGCGAGCAGTTGACGCGTGAGCGTGGCGGCGCGATCGGCGGCCTCGCGGATCTGCACCACGTCGTCACGACGCGCGTCATTGGGCGCGATGGCGTCGAGGAGTAGCTCGACGTTGCAGCTGATGGCGGTGAGGAGGTTGTTGAAGTCGTGCGCGATGCCGCCGGCAAGCTGGCCCACCGCCTCCATCTTCTGCGCCTGCCGGAGCTGGGATGCGAGCTCGGCGCGGTGGCTGACGTCATTGAAGGTGCAGATGACCGCCTGGACGCGGCCCTCCTCACGAATGGCGCTCGTGTTGACGGAGAGCCAGAGGTGCGCGCCGTCCCGGCGGGTGACGCCCATGACGACGTCGCGCATGGGCTCGCCGGTGCGCAGGGTGACGTTGGCGGGGTACTCGTCGATGGCGTAGGAGGAGCCATCGGGCCGGATGGCGTTCCAGTTCCCGCGATCGCGGAAGCTGGCCATCAGCTCCGCCTCGGTCACGCCGAACAGCTCGAGCGCCCGCGCATTGCACAGCTCCGGACTGCCGTCCACGTTCTGAACGACCACGCCTTCGCTCATCGTCTCGACGACGGAGCGGTAGCGGGAATCGGGGACGGGAGGGGCTTTCACCACGGTAGGACGAGACAGCCCGCGGGACGTTACGACACGATCAGAAAAGCGGGATGACGGGAGACTCCACAGTGCATGGAGCCTTCTATCCAGAGGAGAGAATCCTGCCGTTTCAGGCCCCATCCGGCCTTTTCCGTTCCCCCGCTGTTATGGTAAGAGCAACAGCGCTCTACCGGCCTTCAATCTGGTTCAACGATGTCCGACGCCTCCTTCGTGCGCGGGATGTTCACGGGCGCCATCCATGATTCGCTCCTCTTCCCCTTTCCAGCGCCCCTCGAGGAGCGGGATCCGGAGGAGGCGCGGACGGTGCGTCGGCTCCTCGAGTCGCTGGAGGAAATGCGGCGCGCCGGCCTGATCGATTCGGCGCAGTTCGACGAGGAAGAGACGATCCCCGAGGCGACCATCCGGGCGCTCGCGACCAGCGGCTGGCTGGCGCTGTCCATCCCGCGTGAGTACGGCGGACTCGGGCTTTCGCCGTCGGCCTACGCGCACGTGTTCGGCGCGATCTCCAGCCTCGACGCGTCGCTCGGCGTGCTGTGCGGGGTGCACTGCGGACTCGGCTCGAAGGCCATCGTGCTGTTCGGCACGCCGGAGCAGAAGGCGCGCTACCTCCCGATGCTGGCTCGCGGCGAGACCCTGGCGGCGTACGCGCTCACCGAACCGGAGACGGGGTCGGACGCGCAGAACATCGTCACCCAGGCGCGGCGCAACGACGACGGAAGCTGGACGCTCAATGGCCGCAAGCACTGGATCGGCAACGGCCACCGCGCCGGGGTGATCGCCACCTTCGCGCAGGTGCCGGTGCAGCGCGGCAGCGAGACGGTACTGCGGCCCACCGCGTTCATCATCCGTCCCGACATGCCCGGCTTCTCGGTGGTGGGGACGGTGCGGAAGATGGGAATTCGTGGCTCGACGCAGGCCGAGCTCGTCTACGACAACCTGCAGGTGCCGGTCGACCACGTGCTCGGCACGGTGGGCAAGGGATTCGGCGTCGCCGTGCGCGTGCTGAACGGGGGACGCCTTACCCTCGCTGCCGGCTGCACGGCGGGGACGAAGACGCTGCTCTCGGAGATGGTGGCGTTCACCGAGGAGCGCGTGCAGTTCGGACACCCGATCGCCGACTTCGAGATCACCCAGCGCAAGCTCGCGCGCACGGCCACCGACATCTACGCCGCCGACGCGATGCTCGGCGAGCTGGCGCGGCTGGCGGAACATCCGGAGGGGGAGTACGCACTGGAGGCGGCGTGCTGCAAGGTGTTCGCGAGCGAGATGCTCTGGCGCGCGGCGGACGAGATGGTGCAGCTCGGCGGCGGCCGTGGCTACGTGAAGCCGTATCCGTACGAGCGGCGCCTGCGCGACGCACGCATCAACCGGATCTTCGAGGGGACGAACGAGATCCTGCGGCTGTTCATCGCGCTCAATGGCATCCAGCAGCCGGCGGAAGAGCTGAAGGAGCTGGGCAGCGCGCTGCGCCGCCCGCTGCGGAACCTCGGGCTCATCTCGGGATTCGCCGCGTCGCGCATCGCGAGCCGGCTCGGTGCGACGCCCGACATCGAAACACCGCTGCACGAGCGACTCGAGGCGCACAAGGAGCACTTCGAGAAGCACGTGGCCGACTTGAAGGAAGTCACCGAGCGCGTGATCCGCGCGTACCGCAAGGAGATCGTGGAGCGCCAGCAGGAGCTGGAACGGCTGAGCGACATGGCGATCGAGCTGTTCGCCACGGCGTGCGTGCTCGCGCGCACGCAGCAGCTGCTCGAGCAGCGTGGCGAGTCAGGATGCGCGCACGAGCTGGAGCTGTGCGACCTGTTCGTGATCGAGGCGGGGCGGCGCTTCCGTTCCCATCGCCAGGCGATCCAGAGCCCACAGGATGAGACGCGGCGCGCGGTGGCGCGCGGTGTGCGCGAGGCGGCCGGGTACGGCGTGACAAGCGCCATCCTTTCCGACGACATCGCCGAGCGCGCACCATGATCAGGGAAGAGCTGCACATCTACGACGTCTCGATCCCACTGGTGGACGGAGGGATCGTCTACCCGGGCAATCCGCCGATCACGATCACGCCGCAGCAGGCCATCTCGCAGGGGGCAGGAGCGAACGTCTCGCGCGTGGCCTTCGGCTCGCACACCGGCACGCACGTGGACGCGCCGAAACACTTCTTCGACGACGGCGCCGGGGTGGATACGATCCCGCTGGAGCTGCTGATGGGCCCGGCGCGGTTGATCGCCTTCGGCGACGCGGTGACGAGCATCGGCGAGGCGGAGCTCGCGGCGCACGACCTCACCGGCGTGACGCGCCTGCTGCTCAAGACGCGCAACTCGAAGTGGCTGGCGACGGGGAGCACGGAGTTCCACAAGGACTACACCTACGTCGCCCCCGACGGCGCCGAGTACCTGGCGAAGCTCGGCGTGCGGCTCGTCGGCGTGGACTACCTGTCGATCGAGCAGTTCCACTCCGGACACCACAAGACCCATCGTACGCTGCTCGAGAACGGAATCGTGATCGTGGAAGGACTCTTGCTCCACGAGCCCCCGGCCGGCGACTACCATTTCCGCTGCCTGCCACTGCGGCTGGCGGGACTGGACGGCGCGCCGGCGAGGGCGGTGCTGGTAGGGTAGGGCGGGAGGACCGGATGACCGACGGTCCTCCGGTCCATCGGTCGTCCGGCCGTTCGGTCCTCCGGCCTTTCTCTAACAATGGACATCCCATGCAACTCGCCATGATCGGCCTCGGCCGGATGGGTGGCAACATGACCGAGCGGCTGATGCGCGGCGGGCACACCGTCGTCGCCTACGACCGCGACCCGGCCACCGTGCAGAAGTACGAGAAGATGGGCGCCACGCCGGCGGCCGACCTCGCGCAGGTGGTACGCCAGCTCCAGGCGCCGCGGATCATCTGGATCATGGTCCCCGCCGGCAAGCCGGTGGACGACACCATCGACGCGCTGCTCCCGCAGCTCGCGCCCGGCGACATCCTGATCGACGGCGGCAACTCGATGTACAAGGACTCGCGCGCCCGCGCTGAACGTCTGGCCGCGAAGCAGATCGCCTTCATCGACGCCGGCACCAGTGGCGGTATCTGGGGGCTCGAGAACGGCTACTGCCTGATGGTGGGCGGCGACACGAAGGCGGTGAAGCACTGCGAGCCGATCTTCCTCACCCTCGCGCCGAAGGACGGCTATCTCCACGTCGGGCCGCCGGGCGCAGGTCATTACGTGAAGATGGTGCACAACGGCATCGAGTACGGGCTGCTGCAGGCGTACGCCGAGGGCTACGAGGTGCTCGCCGCGTCGAAGAAGTATCCGGAGCTCGACCTGCGCGCGATCGCCGAGCTGTGGCAGCACGGCAGCGTCGTGCGCTCGTGGCTCAACGAGCTCGCCGTCGCCGCGTTCGCGCGCGATCCGCGGCTCGACAAGCTGAAGGGCTACGTCGCCGACTCGGGCGAGGGGCGGTGGACGGTGGCCGAGGCGATCGAGGAGGACGTGCCGGCGCCGGTGATCACCCTGTCCCTCATCATGCGGCTCCGCTCGCGCCAGCCCGACACCTTCTCCGGCAAGGTGATCGCCGCGCTCCGCAACGAGTTCGGCGGCCACGCGGTGAAGGACAAGTGAACACGCCCCCCGCCGGCCAGGCGGTGCGCACCACCCCGCGCGTCAGCGGGCAGTACGGCATCGTTCCGGGCGCCACCGAGCGCGCCGATCCGTGCACGATGGTGATCTTCGGCGCCACGGGCGATCTCACGCGCCGCAAGCTCTTCCCGGCGCTCTACCAGCTCGCCGCCGAGCACCTGCTCGCCCCGCACTTCGCCGTGCTCGCGGTGGGGCGCGAGCCGGACGAGACGGACGACAGCTATCGCGAGAAGATGCGCGCTGCCATTGGCGAGTCCGACGAGATCAAGCGCGTGGACGAGGAGGTCTGGCGCTGGCTCGCCCAGCGCACCTTCTACGCCGGCGGGGACGCGACCGACATCTCGGCGTACACGACGATCTGCCAGCGGCTGGAGGAGATCGAGAAGGATCGTCCCCAGGAAGAGCGCAACCGCTTCTTCTATCTCGCCGTCCCGCCGAGCGTGTTCGAGCCGATCGTGCAGCGCCTGTCGAGCAGCGGGCTCGTGCCGCGACACGAGGACGCGACCACTCGGCCGTGGGCCCGTGTCGTGGTGGAGAAGCCATTCGGCCACAGCCTCGAGACGGCGTGCGACCTCAATGCGCTGGTGCTGTCGCTGTTCGCCGAGCACCAGGTGTACCGCATCGACCACTACCTGGGGAAGGAGACGGTGCAGAACGTCCTCGTCCTGCGCTTCGCCAACTCCATCTTCGAGCCGATCTGGAACCGCAGCCACATCAGCCACGTGCAGATCACCGCCGCCGAGGAGGTGGGGGTGGAGAAGCGCGGGAAGTACTACGAGGAAGCCGGCGTGGTGCGCGACATGTTCCAGAACCACCTGATGCAGCTGCTCGCCCTCACCGCCATGGAGCCGCCACCGAGCATGACCGCCGACGCGGTGCGCGACGAGAAGGTGAAGGTGCTGAAGTCGGTGCGCTGGTTCACCCCGGAGACGATCCCCGACCTGTGGGTGCGCGCCCAGTACGCTGCCGGCGAGATCAAGGGGAAGCAGGTGCCCGGCTACCGCGAGGAGCCCGACGTCGCCCCCGATTCACAGACGCCGACGTACGCCGCGGCGCGCTTCCACATCGACAACTGGCGCTGGCAGGGCGTCCCCTTCTTCCTCCGCAGCGGGAAGCGCCTGAAGAAGCGCGTGTCGGAGATCGCCGTGCAGTTTCACGCGCCGCCGCACCTCATGTTCGGCGGCGAGGCGAAGGAGCACGGCGCGCTGCAGCCGAACGTCCTCGTCATGCGCGTGCAGCCCAACGAAGGGGTGTCGCTGAACTTCGAGGTGAAGGTGCCCGGCGCCGCGGTGGCGATGACGCAGCACGTGGAGGTGGCGCCGGTGGACATGGACTTCAGCTACGCCGAGGCGTTCGGCGAGACGGCTGCCCCGGCGTACGAGACGCTGCTGCTGGACGTGATGATCGGCGAGGCCACGCTGTTCACCCGCAGCGACGAGGTGGAAGCGGCGTGGAAGATCATCGACCCGGTGCTGAACTACTGGAAGGAGCATCCGGCGAAGCCGATGCCCACGTATCCGGCGGGAAGCTGGGGCCCGAAGGAAGCCGACGAGCTGATCGCGCAGTGCGACGCCACCTGGCGCGATCCGGAGGGTGACGGCGCCGGCTGAGCTGGTGGGCAAGCTCAGTCGGCTGAAGCAGGATGCGGCGGTCAGTTCGCCTTCGTCCGCGGGTCGTCCTTGGCGTGGACGTAGTTGATGACGAACGGGCCCGTGGAGCTGATGGAGACGACAGTCTTGCCGCGCGCCTTGGCGTAGTGATGCGAGTTGGCAGGCATCTCACCGGAGTTGCCCGGCTTCATCGTCTTCATCGCGCTCGCCTTCACCTCGTCACCCATCCCGTACAGGAACTGGCCCGACTTCACCGTGATCGTCTCCGCGGTGGGGTGTGAATGCGGCGGGACGAGGTAGCCGTTCGGGAACGAGAGCTCGATCACGAAGGGGCCCGACTTCGTGGGGTCACCGCTCACCACGGCCATCATGGCACCGGCAGGAAGTGAGGGAGGCGCTTTCATCCAGGTGAGCTTTTCCGCTTTCTTGCCCTGCTTCGCCATCTGGGCCGTCGCTGGCATCGCCACCAGCGTCGCGACGGCGGCGCCCAGCAGCAGGATGCGTGACGGGTGGAACGTGGATAGTGCGCGCGCGAACATCGAGACCTCCTGGGATGGGTGGTTCTCGTGCTCCGTCGGGATTTCGACGGCGGATTGATTCTGGAGGCCGGGATTCGCAGCGCAAGTAGACCCGACCACTGCCGCCGTCGCGCGCTGCCGGGCTCAGGGATTCGCCTGCGAGACCCCCTCGAAGTCGACGAAACCGCGCTTCGGGTTGGTGTCGATGAGCCTCACGCGCACGCGCTCGCCCACGTCCATGCCGCGCTCACCGCGCATCACGCGCCCTTCCACTGGCGGCGACATGAGCCGCACGTAGGTGCCATCCTTGTTCACGCCGGTGACGATGGCGTCGAAGACGGTGCCGATGCGGTGCTCGAGCAGGATCGCGCCCGCTGCCTTGCGCGCCACGCGCTCCACACGGTTCGCCGCGTTCTCACGCTCGGTGCAGTGTGCAGCGATGGTTGCCAGCTCGTCGTCCGTGTAGGGCGCCGGCGCATTGGCGATCGCCGCCTTCACCAGCCGCTGCGTCACGAGGTCGGCATAGCGGCGGTTGGGCGCCGTGGCATGCGAGTAGTCGTGTGCCGCGAGGCCGAAGTGTCCCTGGTCGTCCGAGGGACCGGGCTTGTCCAGCACGTACTCGCCGGGACCCAGCAGCTTCACCACGCTGAGCGAGAGGTCGGGGAAGCGCATGGGATCGGCGGCACGGCGCGCAGCGAGGAAGGCGGCGAGCGCCTTCTGGTCCGGCTCCTCCGGCAGGGTGACGCCGTACTTCGCCGCCAGCTCGACGATTCGTCCCCACCGCTTGGGCTCGCGCACCACGCGCCGGATCGCCGACCGCTCCTGCTCGGCGAGGTACTGCGCAATGGCGACGTTGGCGGCGATCATGAAGTCCTCGATCAGGTCGCGCGCGCGATTCTTCTTCGTGACAGCGAGCGCCGTGACCTTGCCGTCGCTGCCGACGGCGGTGGCCTCGATCGTCTCGAACTCCAGTGCGCCGGCCCCCTCCCGCACCCGCTTGAGCAGGCTCGCCGCGCGATCCTGCAGCCAGAGCTGCTCCTCGAGCTCCCTGCTGTTCGCCACACGTTCCGGCGCCGGCCCGCTGCCTTCCAGCCACGCGCCGAGTGAGTCGTACGCCAGCTTGGCGCGATTGACGACCATCGCGCGATACACTTCGTGCGAGCGCGACGTGCCGTCCCGCTCGAGCACGAGGTCCGCCACCAGCGCCACCCGCTCCTCGCCCTCGTTGAGCGAAGTGAGGTCGGTCGAGAGCCTTTCCGGCAGCATCGGATAGACGCTCATGCCCGTGTAGACCGACGTCGCATTCGCGGACGCATGCCGGTCGAGCGCGGAGCCCTTCGGCACGAGGGCATCCACGTCAGCGATGCCGAGCCGAATGCGAATGGCGCCGTCGGCGAGCTCCTCGGCCACTTCCACCTGGTCCAGGTCGCGCGACTCGGCGTTGTCGATCGAGCTCCAGAGGAGGGAACGCAGGTCCCTCACATCCGGTGTCAGCGGCGCCGGCTTCAGCCCCTCGAGCTCCGCCTTCGCGGCGGCGTCGAGCTCCGGAACGAAGCCGCTGTCGATGAGAGCCTGATGCGCGACGGAATCGAATGTGGACAATGACTGTCGAAGTAAAAGTGTGTCGGTGTGTCATCCCGCACGACCCCGCACGAGCGTAGCGAGTGTCGGGGGAGTGTCGGGACCTGCTCTCCTCGCGCCGGGGCTCGAACAGCGGCAGAGGACACTACGGAAAGAATTGAAACTGCAGGATCCGTCCATCGGGCGATCGCTGCTCCGCGCACCAGGACTGGCCTTCCACACCCACAAGGCCATCGAATGGATTGGAACTGCTTCGGGAGGCTACAGTGCACATGTAGTCATCCCGAACGAGGAGAGCATTCTGTCGTTTCTATCTTTTCGGCCGTTTCCTTTCAACTTGCTCTTCAGCCGTCACCCCGTATTCCTCAGCCCCTGCGCGATCCCGCTCAACGTCGTAGCGAGCACGGCGTCCAGCTGTTGGTGGTCCGCGTGCTTCGCCTCCATCTCGCGCTTCCGGCGCATCAGCGAGATCTGGATCAGCGACAGCGGGTCCACGTACGGATTCCGCAGCTGGATCGCCGACTGGAGCACTGCGTTCTCGCTGAGCAGCTGCCTGGATTCACGGATACGCAGAATCGCATCCACCGTGCGGTGGAACTCGGCTTCGAGCTGCTCCAGGAGCGCTTCGTCGCCGCCGAGCTGGCGCACGTAGGCGCTCGCGATCTCGAGATCGGCCTTGGCGCAGACCATCTCGATCTTGCCGAGCATGTCATCGAAGAAGGGCCAGTCGCGCGCCATGGTGCGGAGCCGCTGGAGCCCCTGCTCCGTCGACGCTTCCTCGGCGAGCGCGGTGCCGGCGCCGAGCCAGCCGGTGAGCATGAGCCGGATCTGCGTCCAGCCGAAGCCCCACGGAATGGCGCGGATCCCGTCGATCCCCTTCGCCGCGCCGGGCCGGAACGACGGACGTGACCCGAAGCGTGCGTCGGCGAGCTCGGCGATCGGCGTCACGCGCGTAAACAGCTCGAACAGCGCCGAGTTCTCGTGCGCCGTGGCGCGGTAGACGTCGAGGGCGCGGCGGCTGAGGCGTCGCATCACCTCGCGATGCCCGGCGTCCGCCTTCAGATCCGCTTTCGCATCGGGGACGCGGAACTCCTGCAGCAACGCACCGCTCATCGTCACCTCGAGGGTACGCTCGGCGAGCGGCAACAGCCCGAACTGCTGCGAGATGATCTCTCCCTGCTCGGTGATCTTGATGCAGCCGTCCACCGTGCCGGGTGGAAGCGCGGCCAGCGCGCGATAGACCGGTGATCCGCCTCCGCGGCCGACACTGCCACCGCGACCGTGGAAGAGGCAGAGCTTCACCCCAGCGTCGTGGAACAGCTTCGCCAGCGCCTCCTGTCCCTCGTACAGCGCCCACGACGACGTGACGATGCCGGCGTCCTTGCTGGAGTCGGAGTAGCCGATCATCACCTCCTGCCGGTTGCCGCGCGCGGCGAGCTGGCGCTGATAGACCGGATCCTTCAGCAGTTCGCCCATCACGCGCGTCGCGTGCTCCAGGTCGTCGAGCGTCTCGAACAGCGGCACCACGTCCAGCTTCGACATCGGCGGATCGGCGGCGAGATCCACCAGCCCCGCCTCGCGCCCGAACAGCATCACGCGCAGCAGGTCCTCGGCGCAGGTCGCCATCGAGATGATGTACGTGCTCGCGCCCCGCTCGCCGACCTCCTCCTGGATGGTGCGCACGGCACGGAAGGTGTCGAGCACTCGGCGCGTCGCATCGGCGAGGGGCATGCGGCGGTTCACCAGCGGACGGCGGCCCATCAGCTCGCGCCGCAGCGCTTCACCATCCAGCGGCGGGAGCCCGAGCTGCTGCGCGATGTCGTCCATCGCCGCGGCGTGCACGTCGGCGTGGTCGCGGATGTCCATCATGTAGCCGAACAGGCCGTGCGCGCGGACGCTGGCGAGGAGCGGCTCCACCGTGGTGCGGCGCGCGTGCGCGGCTCCGGCCGACACGAGGTTCTCGCGCACGAGCAGCAGGTCGCGCTCGAGCTCCCCGGCGCTGCGATACGCCGCCGGTTCCTGCACCGCGCGACCGGCGTCGCGCGCGGCCGTGAGACGTCGAGTCGCCTCGATGCGCGCCGCCATGAAGCTGAGCTTGAGTCGGAGGGGCTCGTCAGCGTTGCGGGCGTGGTTGGCCTCCCACACGCGCGGCATCAGCTCACGATCGTGCTCCAGCGAGACGCGCAGCTCCTCCGACGGCGGCGCGAACTCCGCCGAGAGGGACAGCCGCTCGATCAGCTCCTCGAGCGAAGCGTGGTAACGGCCGAGCATCGCGTAGCTCGCGCGGCGCGCGGTGGCGACTGTGACTTCCGGCGTGACGAAGGGGTTTCCGTCGCGATCGCCGCCCACCCAGTTGCCGAGGGTGAGCGGGACGACCTGCTGCAACTCCTCGGACGACTTCCCGAACTCCTCCTCATACGCGCGCACGAGCGCGTCGCGCGCCGCAGCGCTGGCGTCGAGGAGGCGCGTCTCCAGGTACCATAGCACCGTGCTCACCTCGTCGCGCACCGACGGGCGGTCGTGGCGCACCTCGGCGGTGAGCCAGAGCAGCTCGATCTCCCCATCCAGCGATTCCTCGATCGCGCGGCGCTGCTCGCTCGGCACATGCTCGCGCGCCAGCAGCGCGTCGGCCACCCGCGCCTGCAGGCCGAGCAGGGTGCGACGGGTGGACTCCGTGGGGTGCGCGGTGAGCACGGGCCGCACCTGGAGATCCAGCACCGCGCGCTCGACGTCGGCGGCGGCGTGCCCCTGCCGCTTCAGCTCCCGCATGCTCCATCGCGCCGACGCCGGCTGCGGCTCGGCGTTCTCCAGGCTGCGATATGACCGCGCTCGGCGCACGCGGTGCACCTGCTCGGCGGTGTTGATGAGGAGGAAGAAGAGGGTGAATGCACGCGCCGTGGTGGCGGCCAGCTCGACGGGAAGGGCATCCACCTGCTGCAGCAGCTCGTCGAGTGAGGGGGCATCGGGCTCGCCGTGCCGGCGCGCGCGGCTGGCACGGCGGAGTGACTCCACCGTCTCGTATGCAGTCTCTCCTTCGAGACGCCGGATCACGCGCCCGAGTGCGGCGGCCAGCCAGCGGACGTCGTCGTGGAGGGGGATGTCTTCCGGGCGGACTGATGAATCGGGAGGTGCGCCTCCGTCCGTCCGCTCATCCGTATTCGTCAATCGGGAAGTGGCATTGCTGGTCAGTGGAGACTCCATTCGCTGGTCACAGGAGATAATGAATGGCTGACGACGACTCCGCGACTGGACGCAAGACGCGGCCCGAAGGCGAAACGGACGCACCGCCAGCTGCGGCGGAGCCGCTCGGCGAGTGCGACTGGTGCGGCTCGACCGACCTCTGGTGGCGCAACTGCAAGCTGCTCTGCAGGAACTGCTCGGCGATCGTGAAGAGCTGCGCGGACCTGTAAAAGACCGGAGGACCGGATGACCGGAAGACCGTTCGGTCCATCCGTCTTCCGGTCATCCGGTCATCCGGTCATCCGGCCTTTCGGTCCTCCGTCTTCCGGTCCTCCTGCCCTCACGCCACTCCCAGCAATCCCAGCCTCAACGCCAGCTTCACGTAATCCGCCCGCGTCGTCAGTCCGAGCTTGTCGTTCACGCGCTGTTTGTACGTGTCCACCGTCTTCGGGCTGATGGACAGTTGCTCCCCGATCTGCGGTGCCGTGTATCCCTCGGCGATCAGCTGCATCACCTCGCGCTCGCGGTCGGTGAGCTTCTCGAACCGCTCGCGCTCCGCCACGCGCTCCTCCAGCCGTTGTCCGCCCTGCGCGAGCACCCGTTCTGCCGCCGGCCGCACGTAGGTCTCGCCGCGCGCCACGGCGCGCACCGCTTCCACCAGCTCGCGGTCGGCGGTGCTCTTCACCAGGTAGCCGGACGCGCCTGCCGCCATCACGGGCTCCAGGTACGACTCCTCGCTGTGCATCGTCAGCACGAGCACGCGCGCGCCGCAGCCGCCCTCGCGCGTGATGGCGCGCGTGGCGGTAATGCCGTCGCCGTCGGCCATCGAGAGGTCCATCACCACCACGTCGGCCGGCGTGTGCGCGAGCAGCGCCACGGCCGCGTTGCCGCCATCGGCCTCGCCGACCACGGTCATGTCCGGCGTGGCGCCGATCACGGCCTTGAGGCCGGTGCGCACGATGGCGTGGTCGTCCACCAGTACTACCCGTATCACGTCACTCCTCGTTCGGATCCCAGTGTTCCAGCGGGATGGTCGCGACGATCCGCGTGCCGCGACCGGGGGCGCTCGTCACGGTGAGCGTCCCGTTCACGAGCGACACGCGCTCGCGCATGCTGAACAGTCCCATCCCCGGCCGGCGCTCCTCGGCGCGCTTCACGTCGAACCCGCGGCCATCGTCGATCACTTCCAGCGTCGCCGATGTTGCGTCGTGGCGCACGCGCAGCTCCACGTTCCGCGCCTGGGCGTGGCGCGCGGCGTTGCGCAGCGCTTCCTGAGCTACACGATACAGCACGGACGCCACCGGCGCCGGGATGCGCGAGCTGTCGGGGTCGGCAATCACGCGGACGTCGAAGGCCTCCTGTGCGCGCGTCTGGCGGGCGAGCCATTCCAGCGCCGCGGCGAGGCCGAGGTCGTCGAGCACCCGCGGGTGCATGGTGTGCGAGAGCGAACGCACCTCCTCCAGCGCGTCGGCCACCAGCTCGCGCATCGTCGCCAGGCTGTCGTCCAGCTCGGCGGCGCGGTTGGCCTGCGTCGCGGCGCCGAGCTGGAGCATCACGGCGGTGAGCGTCTGCGCGGTGGAGTCGTGGAGCTCGCGCGCCACGCGGGCGCGCTCCTCGTCCTGCGCGCTGATCACCTGCGCGGCGAGCCGGCGCATGCGCGCGCGATCGGCGGTCAGCCGGTCAAGCAGCGTATTCAGGGTGAGTCCCACCCGGGCCATGTCACGGTCGGCGAGGATGCTCGGCGGCACGCGCGCCGCGAGATCGCCGGCGGACAGCCGCTCCGCCGTGGTCTCGAGGTCGCTGAGGGGCCGGAGCGCCACGTAGACGAGCGCGAAGTTGACGACGAGGCTCATGGCGAGGGCGATGCCGAGCACCGACACCGCGCTGCCGGGAATGTGCAGCCGCTGCTCCACGGCAACGCCGATGAGCGCCGCGAGCGCGATGAGCACGTTCGCGCCGGCCAGCTTGGCGAGCAGTGGCACCCGCAGCAGTCGCTGCGCCATGCCGAGCGGGCTGGCGACGGGCATCGGCTCGCCCGGCGTGGCCGGTATGGCGAGCGGCGTGTCAGTCGTCGGCATGCAGGAAGGGCCGCACGAGTGAGTCGTCGCCGCCGATGCGCCAGCGCGCCAGGCCGCGGCCGAGCAGCGATCCGACCACGTTGCCGGTGCCGCAGTAGCCCCCGATGGCCCACACGCCCGGTCGCACTTCCCCGATCGCCGGCAGCCCGTTCGCCGTGTAGCCGACGATGGCCGCCCAGCGGTGCGTGATCGGTGCCCGCACGCCGAGCGTGCTGCGCAGCCGATGCTCGAGGGCGCGCTGC
>DASUXT010000144.1:0-10591 GCA_036377775.1 Gemmatimonadaceae bacterium
AGGAGGCGGCCCCGGGTGGGGTCGGCCAGCGCCGAGAGGCGATCGAAGATGGGGCGGGCGGCAATCATCCGGATATCCGGATGGAAGGATGGGAGATTCTGACGGGAAAGGCAAGGGGGGACCGAGGGGCCGATGGACCGAGGGGCCGATGGACCGATGGACCGATGGACCGATGGACCGATGGACCGATGGACCGAACGGTCCTCCGGTCCTCCGGTCCTCCCGTCCTCCCGCCTTTTGGTCCTCAGTCGTCCCGCTTCCCTTCCGCCCGCATCCAGGTCGGGCTTTCTATAGTAGGGGCCACGGTGGGGACGGAGCGGACGGCAGGGGCCGGCTGGGCGGTGGCGCACAGCTTCTCGAGCCGCTCGGCGCCCAGCGACGCCCAGTCCTCGGGGACCTGGGCGAGGCGGCGACGGTCGGTGCCGTCTTCACGCTCGAACACCAGCCAGCCATTGCGGAAGCTGGCGTCCATCAGGTGCGCTCGTGCCGCCGGCGTCTCCACCTGCCACACGCGCCATGACGTCCCGCGAGAATCGGTGAAATGCACAAGTCCCAACGAAATACCTCCAGATGGCCGGAGGTGCGGCAAGATGCATTCCCGATGTGGATGAGGCCGATTTTCGGCGATCGTGAACCCCCTCGCCGAGCGGCGCCACCGGGGCGCAAGGATCTGTCGCTGGAGGGAGCGCTGCAGTATCTCATGCGCCACCCCTTTCACCTGACCAGCCAATGCCCGATTCCAGCTTCACCCGCCGCGCCTTCGTCGGTTCGGCCGCGGCTGCCGTGGCTGCAGCGGCGCTTCCCGATCGCGCAATCGCCGAAGTGTCACGCCACGGTACGAGACTCGGTGACGCCCTGAGGACATCGCAGGGCAAGGCGATCGCCGATGGCGACGAGCGCTCCATCGCCGAGCTGCAGCGCGCGCTGGCGAGCGGTGCGCTCACCTCGCATGCACTCGTACAGCAGTGCCTCGAGCGCATCGAGTCGCTCGATCGGCACGGACCGATGCTGCGCGCCGTGATCGAGAACAACCCCGACGCCCTCGGCATCGCCGCCGCGCTGGACAGCGAACGGAAGAATGGCCACGTACGTGGACCGTTGCACGGCATTCCCGTCCTGGTGAAGGACAACATCGACACCGCCGACCGGATGACCACTACCGCCGGCTCGCTCGCGCTGGAGGGCTCGCGGCCGGCGCGCGATGCGCACGTCGTCGAGCGCCTGCGCGCAGCGGGGGCGATCATTCTCGGCAAGACGAACCTGAGCGAGTGGGCGAACTTCCGCTCCACGCACGCTTCGAGTGGCTGGTCGGGGCGCGGCGGCCAGGCGCGGAATCCGTATGCGCTCGACCGCACGCCGTCGGGCTCCAGCTCCGGATCCGCCGTTGCCGTCGCGGCGGCGTACGCCCCGGTCGCCGTCGGCACGGAGACGGATGGCTCGGTCACCTCACCGTCGGCCGCCTGCTCGCTCGTCGGGATGAAGCCGACGATCGGGCTCGTGAGCCGGAGCGGCATCATTCCCATCGCGCACTCGCAGGACACGGCAGGACCGATGGCGCGCAGCGTGGCCGATCTCGCCGCCCTGCTCGGCGCGATGATCGGCGCCGATCCGCGCGACTCGGCGACGCGCGCGAGCAAGGTTGCGCCGACCACCGACTACACGAAGTTCCTCGCCGCTGACGGGCTCGGGGGCGCACGCATCGGCGTGGCGCGCACGCGCTACACCGGCTACAGCACCCATGCCGATGCTGCGTTCGCCGACGCGATCGCGGCGATGAAGGATCGTGGCGCCGTGATCGTGGATCCCGCCGACATTGCGACCGCCGGCCAGTTCGATGACGCGGAGTACGAGGTGCTGCTTTACGAATTCAAGGCGGACCTCGAGTCCTACCTGCGCAGCCTGCCAGCCGGTGCGCGGGCACGCACGCTCGACGACCTGATCGCGTTCAACCGCGCACACGCTGCGCAGGAGATGCCGTACTTCGGACAGGAGATCTTCGAGCAGGCGGCGAAGAAGGGACCGCTCACGAGCGCCGGTTACCGGAAGGCGCTCGCGAAGTGTCGCGACCTCTCGCGCACGAAGGGGCTCGACGCGACGTTCGCGAAGCACAAGCTCGACGCGCTCGTCGCCCCGACGCAGGGGCCGCCGGCGCTGATCGACCTCGTGAACGGCGATCCGGGCGGCGGCGGGAGCAGCACGTCACCATGCGCGGTGGCGGGCTACCCGGCGATCACCGTTCCCATGGGCTACGCCTTCGGGCTCCCGCTCGGCCTCACCTTCATGGGACTCGCGTGGACGGAGCCGAAGCTCGTGAGGTACGCGTACGCGTTCGAGCAGGCGACGAAGGTGCGCCGGCCGCCGCGCTATCTGCCGACGGCCGATCTGACGGTCTGACGGTCTGACGGTCAGCGGCGCAGGACGCGTCCGTCGTGCGCGGCGGTGAACTTGCCATCGCGCACGGCGAACTTCCCATTCACCAGCACGTCCACCATCCCCTCCGCCATCTGGTGCGGGTTCTCGTACGTCGCGCGGTCGTAGACCTTCGCGAGGTCGAACACCACGACGTCAGCGAAGGCGCCGGGGCGCAGCACGCCGCGGTCGGGGAGGTTGAATACCGTGGCCGGCAGCGACGTCATCGAGCGGATGGCGGCGGGGAGCTCCACGACGTGATCCGCGACGACGTACTTGCGAATCTTGCGCGAGAAGGCGCCATTGCCGCGCGGGTGCGGCATGCCGCTGCCGAAGGCGATCAGCGCGCCATCGGATGAGGTCATCGTCCATGGCTGCTGCATCAGGCGGTTGATGTCCTCATCGAGCATGTTGAACGACACGATGGAGACACCGCCCTTGTCGAGCAGGGCAAGCGCGGTCTCCACGGGGTCGGCGTTGCGTGCCGAGGCGATCTGCGCGAGGGTCTCGCCGTCGAGCGTGCGGTCGGGGCCGTAGCTCGCGACCTGGATGCGCGCCGCGCCACCGCGCCGCGCGAGGTTCTCGCGCATCTCCGTCACGATGCGGGCGTGCTGCGCCGGATCGGCGACGCGCGCCTTGTACGCGGCCGTTCCTCCCGCCTGCGCCCAGCGCGGCACGAGTGCCGCCGCCAGCGAGGTGGACGACGCCTCGTACGGATACTGGTCGGCGAACACCTCCACTCCTTCGGCGCGTGCGCGGTCGATGCGCTGCACGATGGCGGCGGAGAAGCCCCACACGTTCGGGCCGAGTGCCTTGATGTGCGTCACGATGCCGCGGGTGTGGGCCTCGCGCGCCACGGTGATCACCTCTTCCACCGCGGCGAGCAGGCCGACGGTGTAGTCGCTCTCATCGCGGATGTGGCTCTGGTATGGCGCGTGGTACTTCGCAGCGATGCGCGAGAGGTCCACCAGCTCATCCGTCTTCGAGTAGCTGCCCGGAGCGTAGAACGGCCCGCTGGAGAGGCCGAACGCGCCGTCGTCGAAGCCCTTCTGCACCAGCGCTTCCATCTTCTTCAATTCATCCGGCGTTGGCGCGCGGTCCGCCATGCCGAGCACCGCGCCGCGCACGGAGCCGTGGCTGATCATCTGGGCGACGTTCACGCCGACGCCGTTCTTCTCCAGCGCGGTGCGCTGGGCGGCGAGGTCCACCGGACCGCCACCATCCGGGTTTACGAACACGGTGGTGAGCCCCTGGGCGAGGAGCTGCTGCGCCCCGCTCATCGCGGCGCGCTCGAGGGTCTCGCCGGCGTGAGAGTGGGTGTCGATGAAGCCCGGTGCCACGTACAGGCTGTCGGCGGCGATGACCGTGGTGGCGGTGGCGTCGGCCAGGTCGCCCATGGCGACGATGCGGTCGCCACGGATGCCGATGTCGGTGCGCACCCAGGGGTTGCCGCTGCCGTCGAGCACGCGCCCGTGACGAATGAGCACGTCGAACGAGCGTGGCACCTGGGCGACGAGTGCTGGTGCGCTGCCCAGCAGGGCGAGTGCGGTGGCGGCCACGGTACGGGCAAGGAAGCGTGACGACATGCGGAAAGGCGGGGTCGAAGGGGATCAGGCGAGGGACGTACCGACGCTACGCGTCCCGACTACGCAGCCGCAACCCCGAACGTTGCCCTGATCGGTCGTGAAACGCCGTTTCGCAATTGCCCGTTGCGGACCACGCGCGAGACCGTACTTTCCTGCCCCGAAACTCCTCGCTCCTGCCTCCCGTCCCTGCCTCCCAACGGCGGCTCACAGCGTTCCTCCATCCTCGTACCCGCAGTGAGGTCTTGATGAGTACGCGCTCCATCCTCCGCTCGCTCCGGCGAGCTGCGCTTCTTGGCGCGTTTGTCGTGTGTCCGGCCGGTGCGCTGTCGGCTCAGGGCACCATCACCGGTCGGATCACGGACGCCGCTACGGGGCAGCCGATCGCCTCGGCTCAGGTGAACGTCGTGAACACGGCCATCGGCGCACTCACCAACGACCGCGGGCAGTACACCATCCGCGGCGTGCTGCCGGGCACCCATGCCATTCGCGTGCTGCGCGTCGGCTATGCCGAGCAGACCGGGAGCGTCGTGGTGAGCAGCGGCCAGACATCGACGCTCGACCTGGCGATGAAGTCGGTCGCCGTCACGCTCAATCCTGTCGTCACGACCGCGACCGGCGAGCAGCGTCGCGTGGAAGTCGGCAATGCGATCGCGCAGGTGAATGCGGCCGAGGTGGTGGCGACCAAGGGCGTGTCGACGATGACCGACCTGCTCACGGCGCGCGCGCCTGGCGTGCAGGTGATTCCGGGCACGCAGATCGGCGCCGGCTCGCGCATCCGCATCCGCGGCACCAGCTCGCTGTCGCTCTCCAACAACCCGATCTACATCATCGACGGCGTCCGCGTGGAAGGGACGACCGGCTCGATCTCCACCAGCGTGGGTGGCACCAACCCGTCGCGCATCAACGACATCAACCCCGAGGAGATCCAGTCCATCGAGGTGGTGCGCGGTCCGTCGGCGGCGACGCTCTACGGCACGGACGCGGCCAACGGCGTCGTCGTGATCACGACGAAGCACGGCGTCGCCGGAGCGCCGCGATTCACCTATACCACCGAGCAGGGCGCCAACGTCGACCAGAATGAGTACCCGACGGCGTATCGGGGCTGGCGCACCGGCACGACCTCCAGCACGACCTCGACGGCGAGCAACACCGCGCAGTGCTTCCTGTCGCAGGTCGCCGCGGGCGTCTGCACGCAGGACAGCGTGACGAGCTTCAACCTGTACGACGATCCCGAGACCACGCCGAATGGCGTCGGCTATCGCCAGCTGCACAGCCTGCAGGTGAGCGGCGGTTCCGAAGCGCTTCGCTACTTCCTGCACGGGGAGTGGGAGAACAACGACGGCGTGCTCAAGGTACCGGAGTTCGACCAGCGCTACCTCGCACGCACCGGCCAGTCGCTCCTGCCGTCGCAGCGGATCCCGAATCACATGGATCGCATCACGACGCGCGGCAACTTCAACCTTGCGGTCACGCCGAAGCTGGACGTCGCGGTGAACGCCGGCTACACCTCGCAGGATCTGCGGCTGCCGACCAGCGACGATTCGGGTACGGACGGCCTCGCCGGCAACACGTACGGCGGCCCGGGCTTCAAGTACAACCTGACCTCCACGGGTGACACGCTGTTCGGCTATCGGCAGTTCACGCCGCGCGACGTGTACCAGCAGGTCACCGAGCAGGGGATCAGCCGGATGATCACGTCGATGAACGCCAACTATCGGCCGTTCGGCTGGCTCTCGGCGCGCGGTGACTTCGGCCTCGATTACATCAACCGCCTCGACACGCAGATCTGCCGGTTCGAGGAATGCCCGGACAACGGCGACAACCGCCTCGGGTTCAAGCGGGACAACCGGACGAACTTCTACACCTACACCACCAACGGAAGCGCCACCGCCACGCACCAGCTGACCGACGCGTGGCGGTCGAGCTCCACCGTCGGCGTGCAGTTCACCCGCTCCATCTTCGACGCGAACTACGCGTTCGGCTCGTCGCTGTCGCCGGGTGGCACGACCATCGGGCAGACGGCGGCCTCGACGCGCAGCGCGGACGAGAGCACGAACGAGACGCGGACGCTCGGCGGCTTCGTCGAGGAGCAGGTGGCCTTCCGTGACCGCCTCTTCATCACCGGCGGCTTGCGCTCCGATCGCAACAGCGCCTTCGGCGCGAACTTCAAGACGGCGATCTATCCGAAGGTGGCCGTGTCGTGGGTCGCGTCGGACGAGCCGTTCTTCCCCAAGTACAGCTGGCTGAACCAGCTCCGCCTGCGGACGGCGTACGGCGCGTCGGGCGTGCAGCCCGGCACCACGGACGCGCTGCCCTACTACTCGGCGGCGACGTCGCGGACCGAGAGCGGCGACCTGCCGTCACTGGTCCTGACGACCCTGGGCAACAGCAACCTCAAGCCGGAGCGCTCGACCGAACTGGAGCTCGGTGTGGACGGCACGTTCTGGGACAGCCGTCTCTCCACCGAGATCACGTACTACAACAAGTCGTCGAAGGATGCGCTCATCAGCCGCGGTCTTCCGCCCTCGCTCGGGACGGGTGCGACCTCCCGTCTCGAGAATCTTGGCGAAGTGAGCAACAAGGGCTGGGAGGTGCTCGTCTCGGCGCAGCTTCTCCAGCGCGAGATGTTCGGCTGGGACGTCACGCTCAACGGCTCGACGAACGAGAACAAGATCGTCAGCCTCGGTGGCCTGCCGGGGTTCGGCGGCTCGACCCAGCGCCAGGAAGAGGGCTATCCCATCAACGGCTGGTGGGTGCGCCCGCTGCTCGGCTACAGCGACGCCAACAACGACGGCATCATCACGCTGAGCGAGATCCAGTACGATACGCTGCCGCACTACCTGGGAAATCCGCTGCCGCGCTACGAGCTGTCGTTCAACAACGGGTTCGAGTTCTGGCAGCGGCGGATCCGCGTCGGTGCGCAGATCGACTACAAGGGCGGATTCAAGACCTACAACAACACGGAACGCATCCGCTGCGCGAGCCGCCTCAACTGCTCGGGACTGATCAATCCCAACTCGTCGCTGTTCGAGCAGGCGCGGACGGTCCTCGTGCGCGAATCGCCCGTCAAGTCGCAGGCGGGTTTCATCGAGGACGGTGATTTCATCCGGTTCCGTGAGCTGAACCTCACCTTCACGGCCCCGGAGCAGTGGGCGCAGCGCTACCTCCACGGCCGGAGCATCTCCGCCACCCTCGCGGCGCGGAATCTCGGCGTCCTGTGGACGAAGTACACCGGCGTGGACCCCGAAGCATTCGGTGCAACCGGAACGGGCAACGCGTCGTCGGAGTTCCAGTCCCTCGCGCCCCCGAGCTACTACGCGATCCGTCTCTCCCTCGGCTTCTAGGATGACTTCCCGAATGACTTCATACATCACTCCCAGTGCGCGCCGGGCCCGGGTGGGACGTCCGTGGACGGTCGCGTCGCTCGTCTTCGCCGCCGCCATCACGCTGGCCGCGTGCAGTTCCACCGAAGTGCTGCAGGTCCATGATCCCGACATCATCAACCCGAGCGACGTGCAATCGGCAGCCGGAGCGAACGCCGTGCGCCTCGGTGCCCTCGGCCGCCTGAACAGCGCCACTGCCGGCGGGAGCGGCAGCTCGGAGGGGCTGTTCCTGCTCAGCGGCCTGTTCGCCGATGAGTGGAACAACGGCGATTCGTACATCGACCGCTGGCAGGTGGACCAGCGCGCGATCCAGCCGCAGAACGCCTTCCTGACCGACGTCGACCGGCTCCTGCAGCGCTCCCGGGTGTCGGCGAGCCAGGCGATCGGGCTGCTGCAGCAGTACAAGCCGACTGGCCCGAAGGCGGACGTCGCCGAGATGTACTTCGTACAGGCGTACGTGGAGAACGCCATCGGTGAGCATTACTGCAATGGGCTCGTGCTGAGCAGCGTGGTGGACGGGGTGGAGCAGTACGGTTCCCCGATGAGCACGCAGGCGGCGTTCGAGCTCGCGCTGGCGCACGCCGACAGCGGGCTGGCGCTCATCACGGGCACTTCCGACGCCGACAAGCGGATCCGCAATGCCCTGTCCGTCGTGAAGGGGCGAATCCTTCTCAACCTCAATCGTCCGGCCGACGCGGCAACGGCCGTGGCGAGCGTGCCCACGGACTTCGCGTACCAGATGCTGTACGAGGCGCAGAAGTCCGACAACGCCATCTGGCTGTACAACAACAGCGCGCGCCGCTACAGCGTGAGCACGAACGAAGGCACGAACGGCGTGAACTTCGCCACCGCCAACGATCCCCGCCTTCCGGTCTGCACCGGTGGCGACGCGGTGTGCAAGTCGAACGGCGTGACGATCAGCCAGCGCGACGACAAGTCGGCGTTCCCGCTCTACGTGCAGCTCAAGTGGCCAGTGCGTGACGCCTCGGTGACGATCGTCGGTGGCGTGGAGGCGCGCCTGATCGAAGCGGAAGCACAGCTCAAGGCCGGCACACCCGACGTTTCGCGCACGACGTTGAACGCGCTCCGTGCCACGGTGACCGGGCTCACCCCGCTCGCCGACGCGGGCACGACAGCGGCGCGCGAAGACCAGCTCTTCCGCGAACGGGCATTCTGGCTCTTCTCCACCGGCCACCGGGTGGGCGACCTGCGTCGTCTCATCAAGTTCTACAATCGTCCGGCGGAGAGCGTCTTCCCGACGGGCGACTGGCACAAGGGCGGGCCGTACGGTCCGGATGTCAACTTCCCCGTGCCGCAGGCCGAGGAGACCAACCCGAACGTGGTCGCCAACAATACCTGCACCGACCGCAAGGCGTGAACGTCCCGCAGTCCGGATGCTGATTCCATGAACGGCCGTCGGGTTGCTTCGGCAATCCGGCGGCCGTTCAACATTCGCGCCGCGCGCACGTAGCACAGGTACGCCCGCTCGTGGGCGTACGCCTGCCTCTTCCCTCCGCATGATCCCCCGTCCTTCGATGTCTCCTGTCACGTCACGGCGCGTACGCGCATGCCTTGCTATCCTGCTGCTCGCGCTCGGTACGCCGCTCGCCGCCGCCACGGCGCAATCCCGCACCGACAATCTTTCCCAGCAGGTGGAGATCCTGCGCACGGCTTACGGTGTGCCGCACATCCAGGCGCAGAACCTCCGCGCGGCCGGCTACGGGCTCGGCTGGGTGATGATCGAGGACTACGGCCCGCGCATCGCGATCAATCTCCTGCGCGGCCGCGGCGAGATGGCGCGCTGGTTCGGGCACGACAGCATCGAGGGTGACTTCCTCGCCCAGCGCCAGTACAAGGCGGCGGTCGAGCACTACCCCGACCTCGACCAGGAGACGCGCGACATCTACGACGGCTTCGCCGCCGCGGCCAACCGCTACATCGAGCTGCACCCGGGCGAGTTTCCTGCCGGCTTCAGGCCCAACTACACGGGCTACGACATCGCCGCGCGCGACGTGAACATGGCGAGCGCGGCGTCGGCGCGGCGCTTTCTCGCGAAGATGGACCCGACCTCCGTGCGCGGTCGCCGCGGCCAGGGAGCCGCTGCAGCGGATCCCGCCGAGGGCGATCCGGAGAAGGGGGTCGACCCGCTCGAGGAAGGCTCCAACGCCTGGGCCTTCGCGCCGGGCCGCACCAAGTCGGGGAAGGCGATCCTGCTGCGCAACCCGCACCTGAACTGGAACTCGGGCTACTACGAGGCACAGATGACGGTGCCGGGCGTCGTGGACTTCTACGGCGACTTCCGCATGGGCGGCCCGTTCGGCGTGGTTGGCGGCTTCAATCGCTGGCTCGGCTGGGCGACGACGAACAACGCGCCCGATCTCGAGGAGATCTACGCGCTCGACGTGGATCCCGCGCAGGCCGATCACTACCTCTTCGAGGGCACGTCCATTCCGCTCGAGCAGGAGCTCGTCACGGTCGCGTTCAGGAACGGCGACGGCGTCTCCACCGAGACACGTGAGTTCTGGCGCACGCCGCTCGGCCCCGTGATCTGGCGTGACAGCGGCAAGGTGTACATCGTGCGCGCGGCGGGCGAAGGCGACTGGCGTGGCGGCGAGCAGTTCCTGCGCATGATGCGCGCGAAGTCGCTCGCCGAGTGGCAGGACGTGATGCGGATGCGGGCGCGGGTGACGAGCAGCTTCACCTACGCGGACCGCGCGGGAAACATCTACTACCTGTGGAACGCCGCGGCGCCGGCGTTCCCGCAGCCGACCGGCGGCGACACGGCCGCCGTGCCGGCGCACACGACGGCCGACATCTGGACGCACTACGTGCCGTTCGACTCGCTGCCGCAGATCCTGAACCCGAGGAGCGGCTACATCCACAACGAGAACAGCTCGCCCTGGTTCACCAACCTGGAGCAGATCATCGACTGGACGAAGTATCCGTCGTACATCGCCGAGCCGTCGTTCAGCCTGCGCAGCCAGATGGCGACGACGCTGATCGACACGAGGAACAAGCTGAGCCTCGAGGACGTGGTGAAGCTCAAGCATTCGTACCGGATGCTGCTCGCCGACCGCGTGAAGAGCGCTCTCGTGGTTGCGGTGCGCGCGTCGAGCCATGCGCCAGTGGTGGATTCGGCGATCGCGATGCTGGCGGCGTGGGACAACACGTCGGCGCCGGGGAGCAAGGGTGGCGTGCTGTTCGAGAACTGGT
>DASUXT010000145.1:0-2619 GCA_036377775.1 Gemmatimonadaceae bacterium
GCTCCGATCCTGAGGTGGCCGAACAGGAAGAGCAGCGCGACGATGGTGGTCATCGCGATGATGAGCGGCCCGGTGAACACGGCGCGGAAGAGCCGGTGGTCGTACCGGAGGTGCATGTAGAACAGGACGACGATGGCGAACTTCACCGCCGACAGGAGGAGCAGGGTCGGGACGAAGCCGCGCGACGCGACGAAGCTGGGGATGTAGTAGACCCAGACCTCGACGGCGGTGATGAGCGTGAGGATGAGCGCGACCTTCCAGTACGTGGACCAGGTCGGATGCTCCTTCTCGATGCCCAGCGCCGTATGGTCGACGTTGGCGTGGTGCTCGTGTGCGGGATCGTGTGCCATGGTCAGTGGTCTACTTGATGAGGTACACGAGCGTGAAGATCGCGATCCAGACGACGTCGACGAAGTGCCAGTACAGCGCGGCGAGGTCGACGTTGATCGCGTCCTTCGGCTTCAGCCCCCGCCGGTAGTCGATGGCGAGGAGGGTGAGCAGCCACAGCACGCCCGCGGTGACGTGGGCGCCGTGGAAGCCGGTGAGCGTGAAGAACGAGCTGCCGAACAGGTTGGTGCGGATGGTCAGCCCCTCGTGGACGAACGAGGTGAACTCGAACGCCTGGAAGCCGAGGAAGGTGACGCCAAGGATGGCGGTCATCCACAGCCACAGCTTCGACGACCGGAGCAGGCGTGCCCCGGTGCCGGTGGGCATCGGCTGGTCCGCATTCTCCACCGCCGCCAGCGCGAGCACCATTGCCAGCGACGACATCAGCAGGACGAAGGTGGAGGCGGAGGTGACGGGGATGTTGAGGATCGCCTTGAGCGGCGTGGCGCAGGCCGGCGGACCGCAGGGATCGTGCGGGTACGGCCCGACGACGCTGCGACCCTTGTAGATGAGGTACGTGGAGATGAGCGACGCGAACAGCATGCACTCCGAGCCGATGAAGGCCCAGATCGCGAGCTTCTTGTTGTCGAGTCCCGTCGAAGTGGCGGGGTGCTCGCCGTGCGGGTCGTCCTGAACGCCCGAGAGGGCGGCGGCGTGACTCACTGGTGAATGTCCTCGGGCTTAGTGATGGTGATCCTCGAGTGGGGACAGCACCCACCCGTAGAGCATGGCCGTCATGAAGATCGCGCCGCTGATGATCACGGCCAGCGCGAGCTTCACCTTGTCGTGCGGAATGAACATCAGTCCCGCCATCATCCACGTCAGGCCGACGGCGACGAGCAGCGGCTTGATCGTGGAGTTCGGCATCGGGATGCCGAGGTCCGCGGCGGACTTGCCCGTCGCGGGCTCCAGGTAGACGCTCGCGTCGGCGTGCTGCCGCGGCGTGCCACCGAGCGGGTTCGGGTGGCCGGCGCCGACGTGCTTGCTGCCGACATCCACGTCGATGCGCTTGTCACCACGCTCGGTGTGCGGCACCTCGGCCGAGAGGCGGGGCGAGATGACGTCCCACAGCGGCAGGCGCGACGTGACGCGCGGGATGCGCGCGAAGTTGTACTCCGGCGGCGGGGACGGGATGGCCCACTCGAGCGTGCCCGCGTTCCACGGATTGTTGCCGGCGATGGCGCCGTTCCGGTAGCTCCTGATGAAGTTCCAGACGAAGAACGCCGTGCCGACGATGAGGATCGCCGCACCGAGCGTGCTGACCTCGTTGAACCGCGTCCAGCCCTGCCCGGCATCGTACGTGTAGATGCGGCGCGGCATGCCCATCAGCCCCGAGAAGTGCATCGGGAAGAAGGTGAGATTCATGCCGATGAACGTCAGCCAGAAGTGCCAGGAGCCGAGCTTCTCGCCCAGCAGGCGGCCGGTGATCTTCGGGTAGTAGTAGTAGATGCCGCCGAAGATGCCCATCATCGAGCCGCCGAACATCACGTAATGGAAGTGGGCGACGATGAAGTAGGTATCCGTCTGCTGCAGGTCGGCCGGCGGCGAGGCGTGCATGACGCCCGAGATGCCGCCGATGATGAAGAGGCAGATCATGCCGACGGCGAACTTCATCGCCGTGGTGAACTGGATGGAGCCGCCCCACATGGTGAAGATCCAGTTGAAGATCTTCACGCCGGTCGGAATGGCGATGAGCATCGTCGTCACGCCGAACACCGTGTCACCCACCGGGCCCATGCCGACGGCGAACATGTGGTGCGCCCACACGCCGAAGCCGAGGAAGGCGATGAGCATCGTGGCGTACGCCATCACCGGGTAGCCGAAGATCGGCTTCCGCGAGAAGGTGGGCACGATCTCCGAGATCAGCCCGAACGCCGGCAGAATGAGGATGTAGACCTCGGGGTGACCGAAGATCCAGAACAGGTGCTGCCACAGGAGCGGATCAGCGCCGGCAGCCAGCTCGTAGAACTGGGTGCCGAAGAAGCGGTCGAACTGCAGGAACACGAGCGCGATCGTGATCACCGGGAAGGCGAGCATGATCAGGAACTGCGTGACGAACACGTTCCAGGTGAACATCGGCATGCGCATCAGGTTCATCCCCGGCGCGCGCATGTTGACGATCGTCGTGATGAAGTTGAACGACGCCGCCAGCGAGCTGACCCCGAGGATCTGTATGCCGATCACCCAGAAGTCGATGTTCATGCCGGGCGAGAACTGCCGCGTGGTGAGCGG
>DASUXT010000146.1:0-9155 GCA_036377775.1 Gemmatimonadaceae bacterium
ACCGTCGCCAGCGGCGCATTGCCGAGCTTCACGGTGATCGCGCCAAGGATCGCCGCGCCGAAGCCGAGTGCCACGGCGAGCCCCGCCATGCGCAGCACGCCACCGCGTCCGCTCACTTCCGGGTCCCTGCGCCGATTCCACGCCGCGATCAGCAGCGCGAGGAGACTCAGCAGCAGGATGGACGCGAGATAGCGGTGCGAGACCTCGATGATGAGGTCCGGCCGGTTCATCGGCGGAAACCAGTGGCCGTAGCACTTGGGCCAGTTGTCGCCGCAGCCCATGCCCGAGCCGGAGATGCGCACGATGGCGCCGAAGATCAGGTGGAGGCAGGCCACGCCGAACACGGCGTAGGCGTAGCGGCGCAGTGTCCTCATGGCGCGTCACCCACGCGCTCGAGTGACGAAGGCGCCGGCGCCTCGGGACCATTGGCGCGGATGGCGCGCCAGGTGAAGACGAGCAGCACGGCGAGACCCACGGCGGGAAGCACCGCCCACAGCATCTCCACCGCGCCGCGCTGCTTCGGCAGCGTCGCAGACGGCTGGGCGGCGCGACGCGCCGCACTCACCGAGCGGATGATGAAGAACTGGGCGAGTGCACAGCACGCCACGGACAACCAGAAGAGTCCGTCGGCGAAGGAGAATGACATTCTGAGGAGCAGGGCAGGCAGCAACGAGCGGAACCTTCGAAAGGTCACCTTCGGCGGAGCAGGGGTCAACCGTTGACGCGTCATGGCTGCGAGCGGACCCTCCCCGATCTCCGCACCAGGACGTAGCTTGGCGCATGGCGACCACCACCATTCCCACCCCGCGGCCGTCCACTCCCGCTCAAGGCAGCGGCACCCTCAAGCGACAGCTCGGGCTCTGGAGCGCCGTCGCGGTGCTCATCGGCTCGACGATCGGCTCCGGGATCTTCCGCTCCCCCGCCGGCATCGCCGACAAGCTTCCCGGCCCCCTCCCGCTCATGGCGGTATGGGTGGCGGGCGGGCTCTTCGCGCTGTGCGGCGCCCTCACCCTCGCCGAGCTCTCCGGCGCATTTCCCGAGACGGGGGGCGCCTACGTCTTCATCCGTGAGGGGTGGGGGCGGATGCCCGCCTTCCTCTTCGGGTGGAGCGAGCTGACGCTCATCCGTGCTGCCTCCCTCGGCGCCATCAGCACGACCTTCGCCGAGTATCTCCTGCGCGTGCTCGGCTACGACGCGAGCGTGGCGCCGTACAGCGACTGGGTGCACTACATCGCCGCGGTCGCCATCGTGGTCACGGCGACGTTCAACTACGTGGGCCTCAAGTGGGGCTCGCTCGTGCAGAACCTCACCACGCTGGCCAAGTACGGCGGGCTGCTGTTCATCATCGTGCTCGCGCTCGCCATCGGATTGCCGCGCACGGGCGGTCACTACACGCCGGCGGCCCCGGCCGGGTCGTTCCACATCGCCGCCTTCGGGCTGGCGCTGGTGTCGGTGCTGTGGGCATTCGACGGGTGGGCGGACCTGAGCTTCGTCGCCGGCGAGGTGAAGGAGCCGCGGCGCACGCTCCCGCGTGCGATCATCATCGGCACTACTGCCGTGATCGTGATCTACCTGCTGGCGAACCTGGGCTACATGGCCGTGATGCCGGTGGGAGAAATCCGCCATTCGCAGCTCGTCGCCGCCGACGTGGCGAGCCGGCTCATCGGCCTCCCCGGCGTGGTGTTCGTCGCGCTGACGGTGATGCTGTCGACGTTCGGCACGCTCAACGGCACGCTGCTCACCTCGCCGCGGATCTTCTTCGCCATGGCCGACGACGGCCTCTTCTTCCGGAAGATGGCCGCCGTGCACCCGCGCTTCGGCACGCCCTACATCTCGATCATGCTCGTCGCCGCGCTCGGCGTGGTGTTCGTCATGCTGCGCACCTTCGAGCAGCTCGCCGACACGTTCGTGACGGCGATCGTGCCGTTCTATGCGCTGGCGGTGGCGGCGATCTTCGTGTTCAGGAAGCGCCCGGCATACGACCCGCCCTTCCGCACGCCGCTGTATCCGGTGGTGCCGGCGCTGTTCATCCTCGCGACGCTGTTCCTGCTCGTGAACGCGATCATCGATCCGAGCTCACGCTGGGGGACGCTGGCGGTGCTGGGGGGGATTCTGGTCGGGGTTCCTGTCTATCTCGCGACTGTGGGGCGTCGGGACAGGAATGAACGGCAACTGAAGTAGCGCGTACCAGGTACCTCGTACCGGGACCGACATCCGAAGCCTCTCCAATGCGGCGCTGACCTCTCCGCGGCGCACGCTCTCGTTGCGGTGCGATGCGGAGCTGCATTGGACAAAGCGTCCTGCTGGGTCCCGGTACGCAGTACGAGGTACGCAGTACGTCAGTCGTAGTTACCGCCTGTCGATCACCGACCCGCCCGACGGCTCGCTTCCCCACGCGTCGCTGCCACGCGGCCCCTGATTGGCGTGGCCGGGCTCGACATCCACGTCGTCGCGACGCGGCTCGCCTGCCGTCGCCCGGTGCTCCGAGCGCTGCTCGTTCTCCTCGCGCTCGCCGGCCGGCACGTTGTCCCCGCGCGGAACGCCCCTGTCCGAATCACTCATGACTGCCTCTCACGTTGAAGTTGAAGGCATGAGAAGCACGTCACGTACCGCCCCGCGATGCCGAGTCCGCCTTGTATTGGCTTCCCCTGGGTCGCAGTACGAGCTACGAGGTACGAAGTACTCGCCCTTGTCGTTAGAAGATCGACAGGTTGATGTACTTCTTCGGATTCTTCTTCAGGTCCGCCAGCACCGAATCCGCCTGCGTCACCAGGCCGCGCAGGTCGCCGTAGAGCAGGGTGTCCTTCAGCAGCTTCCCGGCATTCCCCTGACCCGCCTGGATGCCGGCCATGATCGAATCCGCGCGGCGGCTCGTCGTGGCGAGGTTCGACGCGATCTGCGTCAGGCTCGCGCTCGACGCCTGGAAGTTCTTCAGCGTGCTGTCGATCTTCGCCGAGTCGATGGCCGACATCGAGCGGCGCAGCTGGGCCATCGTCAACGTCAGGTTGCGGTTCTGCTCGGCCGCGATGGCGTTGAGCTGCAGCGAGAGCCGCGACGCGTTTGCCGACAGCTCGGCGGCGTTCGCCATCGTCCGGCGCATGTCGCGGATGCCGCCGGCGGCGAACAGCTCGGCGTTCAGCGTCTTCATCATTGCGTTCACGGTGGTCATCACCGAGTCCGCCTTGTTCTCCAGCGCCTGGATGTCCGTCGCGCTGGGCCCCACCGGTACCGTGTCGCCGGGCTGGTAGGAGACCGGGCTCGGGCCCTTGGGCGTCAGGGCGATCGCCGCGTCGCCGAAGATGCCGACGGGTTGCACGCTCGCCGTGGAGTTCTTCGGCACCTTCACGTCGTCGTTCACGCGCAGGAAGACGTCCAGGAACCCGTCGTCGCGGAGCTTCACGTCGCTCACCGCGCCCACGTTCACGCCGGCCAGCAGCACCGGCTGGCCGGGCTTCAGGTTCTGCCCCCAGGCGAACTTGCTGTAGAGGGGATAGCCCGACGAGAGGCCGCCCCGCACCAGCCACAGGGTGCCGAGCAGCGCGATCACGATCGCCACGGTGAGGAAGATGCCAACGAGGACTTCGTCGCGCCGTTTCATGTCTGTAGGTAAGGGGCGAAGAGCGCCGCCGTCAACGTATCGAGCACGAGGATCGTCACCGACGTGATGACCACCGCCTTCGCGGTGGACCGGCCGACGCCCTCGGCGCCCGCCTCGGTCACGAAGCCCTCGTAGGAGCAGACGAAGGCAATGGCCGCGCCGAAGAACGTGGCCTTCATCAACGAGTAGACCACCTGGAAGGTCCCGAACCCGAGCCGCACGCCGGCCACGAAGTCCTGCGAGGTCACGTGCGTGACGTACACCGACACCGCGAAGCCACTGAGGAGGCCCGTGGCGTCGGCCAGGATGACGAGGCAGGGCAGCATCACGATCGCGGCGAGCAGTCGCGGCACGATGAGGAACGCCAGCGGATCATACGACAAGGTCTCCAGCGCGTCGATCTGCTCCGTGACGCGCATCGTCCCGATCTCCGCCGTCATGCGCGCGCCCACGCGCCCGGTGAGCACGAGCCCCGTGAGCAGCGGTCCCAGCTCCAGCACCTGCATCAGGCGCACGGAGAGACCGATGATGCTGAGCTGCACCCCGGGAAAGAGCTGGTACCGCACCTGGATCGCGATCACCCCGCCGATGAAGGCGGCGACGATCATGGTCAGCGGGATGGAATCCACCCCGATGCGCCGCATCTGCCGGATGGTCTCCGGCACGAACGTCGCCGGATCCCCGAACGCGCGCAGCGTGTCGCGCAGGAAGTAGCCGCGCGCGCCGACCTGGTGGAAGAACGCGATGAACGCGCGCGTCACGCGGCGGAAGAAGCGGATGCCGCCGCGCTGCACGACCGGGAAGGTCTCCGTTTCGCGCATGTCGCGCACCGAGCGATCGAACTCGCTCACGTACGGACGCGCGTCAGGAGGACCACTCCCACTACGGCAAACAGGGCATTGGGAATCCACGCCGCCAGGTCGGGCGGGATCAGTCCCTTGCCGCCGACGGCCTTGGTGAGCTGGATGAGCATGAGGAAGGTGACGGTGATGGCGAGGCTCAGGCCGATGCCGTAGGCCGTGCCTCCGCGCTGCGTGCTCGTGGCAAGGGGCGCGCCGAACAGTGCGATCACGAGGCACGTCACGGGAATCGCGATCTTCAACGCGCGTTCCACCCGCAGCACGCTCGCGTCGCCTCCCGAGCGCTCCAGCGCCCGGATGAATCGCGACAGCTCGGCGTACCGCATCTCCTGCGGGTCGCGCGGCTTGGCCATCATGTCCACCGGTCGCTCGACCATCATGCTGTCATGCATCGTGGCGAAGCTCAGGGCCATGGGGGGCGCGCTGTCACTGATCACGTGCATCACCCCGTTCTGGATCGTCCATCCCTTTCCGTTCTCGTACTGCGCGCTCTGCGCGGCGATCAGCACCGTGGGGTAATCCTTCCCGTTCCCCTTCCGTTCGATCTGCAGCTGCTGCAGCCGTCCCGTGGGGACGTCGAGCTGCTGCGCCTTGTAGACGCGCCCATACTCCGCGGCATAGGCAAAATTGTAACGCTGCGTTCCCGTCTGCGACCTGGTGTCGCCAATCAGGTCGTTCCGCCGCGCATCGGTGAACGGCACCAGCTCCGCGATCGTGAGGTCGAGCCCCGTCGCCAGCAGCGCGCCCAGGATGATCGGCGCCGTGAGGCGATAGAAGCTGATCCCCGACGCCTTTGCCGCCGTGATCTCCGAATGGCGGGTGAAGTTGCCGATCGAGAACACCGTGGCGAACAGCACCGCCGCCGGCAGTGCCATGAACATGGACTGCGGCATCCAGTAGACGTACGAGAGCGCGATGTCCGCCGGCGGGATGTTCCGGTTGAGGTACGTCTGCAGGTGATCGGTGAGGTCGATGATCACCAGCAGGAAGGGAAGGCCGAGTGCCGTGGTGAGGAAGATCTTCATCCACTCCGTGAGCACGTAGCGGTCGAGCGGACGCACGAGGTGCCTCATGCCGTCCCCCGCTCACCGGCGCGCGGCCCGCGACCGAACCTCGCGCGGATCGCATCCCAGATGTCGCTCCAGTCTCCGCCGCGCCCCGAGCCCGCCTCCCGCCCCATGCGGAAGAGCAGCACGAGGCCGATGGCCGTGAGGATGACGTTCGTCCCCCACATCGCCCAGAAGGGTGGCAGGTACCCGTTGTTCGCCAGCGCCTCACCGCCGATGAGGCCCACGTAGTAGAGCGCGAACACGAGCAGGCTCACGCCGAGCACGAGCCCCACGCCCCCACGCGGAAAGCGAACGGCGATCGGCGCGCCAAGGATGACGAAGATCAGGCAGGCCGCGGCGAGGGAGAATTTCTTGTGGATCTCGATCAGGAAGCGATTGCGGTTCCGCTCCTGCATGTCGAGCCGCAGCTTCGCCTCGGCGAGGCGCGCCTTCCGCAGCGATGGGTCGCTCTCCGGCGGCCCGCCACGATCCTGCTGCAGCTCGGCGGAGTTCATCGGCGCCCCGGCGGCGGGGGCCGGACGACGCACGTCGCGCTTCGCCGCGGGCGAAGTCGCCGTGCTGCCGGCGGGAGGAGTGGCCGGCGTGAAGGCGCCCTTCCGCGCCGGTCCCTGGCCCTGCTGGTGCGGGGGCAGCGTGCCAGCGTGCGCCTCCTTCACGCCGAACACGGTGCGGATCAGCTGGCAGTACGCCCACCCCAGCCCATGCGGCTCGCTGCGTCGCGCCGCTGGCGGGGTCGGCGCCATCGTGCGCAGCGGCTCCGCGTCGGCTTGGCGGAGACCCTTCTCCACGTCCTGATACTCGCGCAGCGCGTCCTGGTACATCACGTCGGCCGTGTAGAGTCGGCGCTGCATCTCGCAGACGCTCATCTCGCGGTCGCCCTTGGCCGTGCTGTCCGCGTTCGTCTTCTCGAAGCTCGGGCTCGCCACGTCCGGGAAGCGCACGCGGTCATGGTCGAAGAACAGGCGGTCGAGCTGCGCCGGCTTGTCCGTCGCCACCTCCTGCATCTGCCCATGATACAGGTCGAGGTCCAGGTCCTTTCGGTTCGGCGCCAGCGCGATGCGCCCGCTGTCGGCGTAGATGGTGCGCCGGCGCGTCGGATCGGCGAGGTCGTAGATGACGACCTCCTTCATGCGCCCCGACTCCCCGCTGCGATCGATCTTTCCCGCCTTCAGGTAGAACTTCCCCTCGGAGATGGGGTTGATCACCTGGTCCTTGAGCACGAAGGTGGGCTTGGTCTGCGAGATGTCGTCCTGCAGCGACTTGAGCTGGTGGTTCGCCCGCGGCAGCACCTGGTCGTTGAAGGCGAGCAGGAGGATCGACATCACCACGCCGCCGCCGATGGCCGGGCCGACCAGGCGCCACGGGCTCACGCCGCTCGCCTTGAGCGCCGTGACCTCGTTCTCCGCCGCCAGGCGGCTGAACGCGTACAGCACCGCCACCAGCACCGACATCGGCACGGTGAGGGCGACGGTGAAGGGAATGGAGAGCAGGAAGAACTCCCCGATCACCGACCACGGCAGCCCCTTCCCCACCAGCTCGCCGAACTGGCGCGAGATGAAGTTGAGGAGCATGAGCGACGTCAGCGCGGCGAGCGCGAACGTGAACGGGCCGAGGTGCTCTCTGAGGACGTACTTGGTGAGGATCTTCAAGGCGGTGGGCTTCGGGCGATCCGCGAAAGTTCGATAGTGGGGCGGGGAACTACAACCGCGAGTAACTCGTAGCTGGTACACCGTATCAGGACCGACGGGTCAGCCCCTCCAATGCACGGCGGGCGCTGGCTGCCCGTACGCTTCGACTGCGTGACTGAGTCACTCGCAACCCGTGTCATCCCGCGGGCGCTGAACTCGTGTCATCCCGCACGCGCGGAGCGCCTGTCGGGACCTGCTGTACCCCCATCGTAGCCGGAGCCGCATTGTGCCAGCCGTCCCCCTGGGTCCAGCTACGAAGTACCATGTACAGGGTACAGCAGTTGTAGTGCGGTCCTCGCAACCCTACCTTCTCCCCGTGAGAACTCTCCTCTTCCTGCTGGTCGCCCTCACCGGCTGCGACCGATTCTCCGGCCCGAAGACCGACTTCGACGCCGGCGCGGCGATGACCTACACGAAGGCGCAGCTCGCCTTCGGCCCGCGCGTCCCCGGCACGCCCGCGGCGCAGAAGGCAGGCGACTGGATCACCGCCCAGATGCGCCAGCGCGCCGACACGGTGATCGAGCAGCGGTGGACCCATCGCACGGTGGACGGCAAGGATCTCCCCCTGCGGAACGTCCTCGCCCGCTTCAACCCGAAGGCGACAAACCGGATCCTCTACATCACCCACTGGGACACCCGCCCAACCGCCGACGAGGATCCCGTGCTCGGCAATCGCAGCACGCCGATCCCCGGCGCCAACGACGGCGCCGCTGGCGTGGGACTCTTCGTCGCCCTGGGCGATGCGCTGAAGAAGGCGCCCCCCACCGTGGGCGTGGACCTGCTGTTCGTTGACGGAGAGGACTACGGCAGCTTCGATCCGCCGGCCACTGACGTCCTCATCGGATCGACGTACTTCGTCGATCACCTGCCGAGCGAACAGTACCATCCCATGTTCGGCGTGCTGTGGGACATGATCGCCGACAAGGACCTCAACATCCTCCAGGAGGTGAACTCGGTGCAGAAGGCGCCGGAGGTGGTGAGCCGGGTGTGGGAGACAGCGCGCGAGCTGGGCTACGAGAAGTACTTCCTCCCCCAGGTCGGCCAGCAGGTGACCGACGACCACATCCCCTTCCTGCAGAAGGGTTTTCACGTGATCGACGTGATCGACATCGATTACGGCCCGCTCAATTCCTTCGGTGTGCCCAGCCCCAGCTACCACCACACGCTGCAGGACACGATCGACAAGATCTCCGAGCACTCGTTCCAGGTAGTGGGAGACGTGGCGCTGAAGGTGATCCGGAAGGGGTGACGGCGGCGTCCGGCCACGACGTTCATCGGTCCATCGGTTCGGTCCCATACGCATGGATTCGGTGACAGGGATTTCCGTCAGTGAACGGATCTTCTTCCCATGCCAACCCAATCCGAACAGAAGGCGCTCGCCTTCGTCGCCATGGTGGTCCTGCTGGCCGGGGTGGTCCGGGTCGTGAAGGCCGGCGGACCAGTCCCCGAGCCTTCCCGGTCGGAGCAGCAGGGGCTCGCTCGGCAGGCCTTCGCCGCCAACAGCGCCGCCGTAGCGCAGCAGGCGGCCAAGGCCGCGAGCAGCGCCCCTTCGAGCTCCGGCTCGAGAACCCGGAAGAGCAAGGGCCCTCGCTTCGTGGCGCCGAAGGGGCGCGATACTGTCACGAGGGTCGTCGGCGGCGTCGCCAGCGTTCCGTGGAACGATCCCCGTGGCTTTCCGCCCCCGGCGCCGCGGCTGGATGTCGGCGGCTCGCCGTTCGACACCGTGTCGGCTCGCCAGAAAAGCCGCAGGGGCGGGAAGGGCCGGAAGAAGGGCGCGCTGCCCGCGGCCACGCCTTCCGGGCCCATCGACCTCGACACCGCAAGTGAAGACGCCATCGAGACTTTGCCCCGCGTCGGGCCGGCCCTCGCCCACCGGATCGTCGCCAACCGGGACAGCCTCGGTCCCTTCCGGTCCCTCGACGGGCTCCGGCGGGTGAAG
>DASUXT010000147.1:0-26956 GCA_036377775.1 Gemmatimonadaceae bacterium
CCCGTCTCGTAGTGGATGTCCGGCTCGAACACGAGGTAGCCGTTCGAGGTGTAGTGCGTGGGATTGATGACGTTGCGTCCACCCGGCGCGACGTACTGATGCAGGTTCTGCGACAGCTGCTCGTAGAAGTACGCGATCATCGGGTACTTCCTGGTCGAGTCGAAGTTCGCCGGCTTGTAGAGGAGGCCCTGCAGGGGCACCCCGTCGGAGCTGGTCCAGTGCACGAGCTCCACCGTGCCCCACTTGAAGTCCTTCTGCTGCGGGTTGGCGTCAGACAGGCGCGAGAGCGACGCGAGCGACCGGCCCGCGTAGAGGTTGGGAAACTCGGTGAAGGTGCCGCGCGTGACGACGTAGGTATCGCCGTGGCGCGCGCGCGCTGGCATGCCGTACGCCACGTCGCCCATCACGATCTTCCGCGGCGTCGCCGCGGCATCCAGGCGATCCTCGTAGAAGCCGCTCGCCTTGGTGTCCTCGTCGAAGGCGCGGAGGAGGAGCGGCTGGCGCGGATCGAAGGTGCGGTCGTCGCGATCGAGGTCCACGACCCGCAGCGTCAGGTGCTCGCGCTGGCCGAGCGAGTCGGTGACGAGCACCGGCGCGCGGGCGCCGGCGGGGTCGAGGGCCCAGATGTCGAAGCGGTCGTAGGCGAGCAGCGCGCGGTCGCCGTCGGTCCAGCCGGCGATCCCCCATGGCGCCGGCACGCTCGGGGTATCCCAGGTCTCCTGGTCGAAGCGCACCCCCTTCAGGCCACCGGTGAGTTCATGCTTGACGCGCTTCGAGACGTCGTAGCTCATCCACTTGCCCGCATCGAAGTACACGATGTAGCGGCCACCCGGTGAGAGCTCAGGCCGGAACTGGATGCGCTGCGCGACGAGCGTGCGCGCACCGGTCGCGGCGTCCACCGCGTAGAGGTCGTCGCCTCCCTCCCCCCACATCGCCTCCACGGAGTACGGCAGGTCGGTGGTGAGCATCGCCGTACGACCGTCATCGCTCACCTCCACGGTGGGGAAGGAATCGCTGGCGAGCTTCACCATCTTCTTCGTCGCCACGTGCCAGATGGCGCCGAAGGAGCGCGTGCGATCGCGCGGGGCCTCGACCCGCTGCTGTGGCTGGAGCCGCGTGTCCTTCCAGTGCCAGAGGTCGAACACCGCCTTGTCGGCGAGCGAGTCGGCGGGAATGGAATCGAGCGGCGCGTCCGTGTAGCCGAACAGCACGGCCGAGGCGTCACGCGTGAACGCAGCCCGCCCCTCCGCTACCACCATGGAGTCTCCCATCGCCGTGGCGGGAACCGCCAGCTGCGCGCCTCCGGAGCCGAGCTTCGCATAGTAGAGGGCGAAGCGCGGATGCTCCCGGCCGAACTCGGTCACATTCGAGACGAAGGTGGCCTGCCGTCCCCCGCGGTCCAGCGCCAGCGAGCGATAATCGCCGGCGCCGTTGAGGAGCACCAGCTCGCGCTCCGGTTCGGAGACGCGTCGCACGTAGGCCCCGTCGCGAGCCGGGTCGTGCGACGCCACCGCGTAGCCGAGGAACTTCGCGCTGTCGTCGAACACGTAGCTGGTGACGTCGGCGATGCGAGTCTCGCGGCCGCTGTTCAGGTCGCGGAGCACCAGCGTGCTGCCATACGTACGGCGCTTGCCCCGCGTCGACGAATCGGCCACCGGCCGCGGCGCGCCGCCGGGGGCGGCGGCGGAGCGCGGCTCGCGCGCCGAGTCACGCGGCGCCCGCGCGGCGGAATCCCCTTCGAGGAGGTACGCGACCACGCTTGCTCCCTCGCGCGGCACGGCGAACGACTTCACCCGCTCGATACGCGTGACCTGCCCATCGGCGAGGCGCACGATGGCGAGTCCCTTGTGCTCCGGCGCGCGCGGCGACTTGCGGCGCGCGGCCTCGTACTCGGTACGTGGCGCCGAGGTTTCCGTCACCGCCCAGCGGCTGTCCGGGGAGAATGCGGCGGGCGTCGGCCCCTCGTTGCGACTGCCATGATAGCCGGCAACGAGCTGCGGCCGGCCGATGAAGCCGCGTGGCACTCGCCATTCGCGATCGGCATCCGTGGCGCGGAGCACGAGCTCGCCGTCACCGACCTGTGGCACGAGGCTGTACGCCACCCACCGGCCATCGGCGCTGAGTGTCGTTCCACTGATGGAGCGCCAGGTATCCCAGTCGGCGGGAGTGAGCGCTCGTTGTGCGCCGGACTGCGCGAGCGCGGTGGAAGCGCCCAGCAGCATGAGGGTGGCTCCGATTCGGAACGCGGACATGGCAATCGGGGATGAGGGGTGGGAGGAGTCCTGCATTAAGGTGAAGCGAGGACGTGCAAAAGGAAACGGAGGACCCGGCTCGATCCCTTGCGTCCGCCGGACCGCCGGCCGAACATGGGTGCGCTTTCCGTTCACTCCTTTCTTCGCCCTCCAGTGCGCACACGTCCATTTCTTTCCGCCCTGATCGTTCTTGCCGCCGCCGGATCGGCCCATGGGCAGGCTCCCTCGGTGCCCCACGCCGACAGCACCCCCAAGCTCCTCATTCCCGCGCGCGTGTTCGACGGGACCGACATGCATGACGGCTGGGCAGTGCTCGTTCGCGGCGAGCGGATCGTCGCGGCAGGACCTGCGTCGGGCATCTCCACGCCGGCCGGCACCCGGCGGATCGACCTGCCCGGCTCGACGCTCATGCCGGGCCT
Organism: Gemmatimonadaceae bacterium; assembly: GCA_036377775.1. Classification (GTDB taxonomy): domain Bacteria; phylum Gemmatimonadota; class Gemmatimonadetes; order Gemmatimonadales; family Gemmatimonadaceae; genus AG11. The sequence continues at coordinate 2,672 of DASUXT010000147.1, forward strand.
CATCGAAGCGCACTCGCACCTGCTGCTGCATCCATACAACGAAACGTCGTGGAACGACCAGGTGCTGCACGAGCCGCTCGCGCTTCGCGTGGCGCGCGCCGTCAATCACGCCCGCGCGACCCTCGACGCCGGCTTCACCACCACGCGCGACCTGGGCACCGAGGGCGCCGGCTACGCCGACGTGGGACTCAAGCAGGCGATCGCCCAGGGAATCATTCCCGGGCCGCGGATGCTCGTCGTCACCCGGGCCATCGTCGCGACCGGGAGCTACGGACCACGCGGCTTCACGCCGGAAATGGACGTCCCCCAGGGCGGTGAGGAGGCGGATGGCGCCGCGCTGCCTCGCGTGGTGCGCGACCAGATCGGACGCGGCGCGGACTGGATCAAGGTGTACGCCGACTACCGGTGGGGCCCGAACGGCGAAACGCGGCCTACCTTCACCGTGGACGAGCTCAAGACCATCGTGGAGATCGCCAGCAGCTCCGGGCGGCCGGTCGCGGCCCATGCTTCGAGCGCCGAAGGAATGCGGCGCGCCATCCTCGCCGGCGTGACAACGATCGAGCATGGCGACGACGGGACACCGGAAATCTTCCGCATGATGAAGGAACATGGCGTTGCTCTCATCCCGACCGTGGCGGCGGGCGACGCGATCCTCCGCTATCGCGGCTGGAAGCCCGGTGATCCGGAACCGGAGCGCATCAGGCAGAAGCGCGCGAGCTTCAAGGCGGCGATGGATGCCGGCGTGACGATCGGGAGCGGGAGCGACGTCGGCGTGTTCACGCACGGTGAGAATGCACGGGAGCTGGAGCTCATGGTGGACTACGGGATGTCCGCCATCCAGGCACTGCGTGCCGCCACGAGTGTCGACGCGCGGATCCTCCGGCTCGACGACAAGCTCGGCACGGTCAAGCCAGGCCTGCTCGCCGACCTGATCGCCGTGCGCGGTGACCCCACGCGCGACATCCACGCGGTGCGGAATGTCACCTTCGTGATGAAGGGCGGGTCGATCATCCGGCAGTAGGCGCGTGGAGAGGGGTCCCGACAGGCGCTTCGCGCCTGCGGGATGACACCCGAATTAGCTTCCCCGCATGACGCATCCGATGGTGCCGCGCGGGCGGCTGAAGCTGGCGGAGGAGGAGCGGCCGAAGACCTGGCGTGAGCGCATCGCGGCTCTGCGGTACGTGCCGAAGCTGTTCGGGCTCGTGTGGCAGACACATCGTGGCTACACGCTCGCCATCGTCGTCCTCCGCCTCCTGCGCGCCTTCGTCCCGGTATCATCGATGTGGGCGGCGAAACTGATCATCGACGCGGTCATCGCCCTCGTGCGACAGCCGGCGCCGTCGCTCACGCCGCTCTGGGAAGTCGTTGCGCTCGAGCTGGGTATCGTCGTCGTCGGCGAGATCCTCGCCCGCGCCTCGTCGCTCATCGAGTCGCTGCTGGGCGACCTCTTCTCGAACGACATCAGCGTGCGCCTCATGCGCCACGCGGCCACGCTCGACCTCGAGCAGTTCGAGGACCCGGAGTTCTACGACCACCTGGAGCGGGCGCGTCGGCAGACGACCGGGCGGATCGGCCTCATCGCGATGATGCTCACCATGGGCCAGGACGTCCTCACCCTGCTCTCCCTGAGCGCGGCACTCGTCGTCTACAACCCGTGGCTGCTCCTGCTGCTTGCCATCGCCATCATCCCGAGCTTCCTCGGCGAGACGCACTTCGCGTCGCTCAGCTACTCCCTTCTTTTCCGATGGACGCCGGAGCGGCGCGAGCTGGACTACCTGCGCTACGTGGGGGCGAGCGACCGCACGGCCAAGGAAGTCCAGATGTTCGGGTTGGCTGGCTGGCTGAGCGACCGCTACGCCGTGCTCGCACAGCGTTACTACGATGCCAACAAGTCGCTCAGCATCCGGAAGGGTGTGGTGAGCGCGCTGCTCTCCGTCCTCGGGACGCTCGGCTACTACGCCGCGTACGTCACGATCCTGCTGCGCGCCGTGGCCGGCTCGATCACGATCGGCACGCTCACCTTCCTCGCCTCGGCATTCGGGCGGAGCCGGGACCTCATCCAGCGGCTGCTCCTGTCGGCGAGCGACATCTACGAGCAGAGCCTCTACCTGCGCGACCTGTTCGTCTTCTTCGAGATGCAGCCGACCATCGCCTCTCGACCCGGCGCGCGCCCCGTGCCGCAGCCCATTCGCACGGGCTTCGTGTTCGAGGACGTCGGCTTCCGCTATCCGGGCAGCGAACGCTGGGCGGTGAGGCACGTCAGCTTCACCATCCAGCCCGGTGAGCGCATCGCGCTGGTCGGAGAAAATGGCGCGGGGAAGACCACGATCACGAAGCTCATCGCGCGGCTCTACGACCCTTCGGAGGGACGCATCCTGCTCGACGGGGTGGACCTGCGTGATTACGACCTCGCGTCGCTGCGGCAGGCAATCGGGGTGATCTTCCAGGATTTCGTCCGCTACGACATGCGCTTCGACGAGAACGTGGGCGTCGGCGAGATCGAAGGAGTGTCCGGCTACCTCGAGAGCGTTCGCGATGCCACCACCGAGATGCCCGGCGTCCCCCCGGGGCCGATCGTGGATGCCGCTGAGCGGTCGATGGCGTCCTCGCTCCTTCCGCGCTTCTCGCGGGGGTACCGGCAGATGCTCGGCCGGCGGTTCGACGACGGCGTGGACCTGTCGGGCGGGGAATGGCAGAAGATCGCGCTGGCCCGCGCCTACATGCGCTCGGCACAGCTCCTCATCCTTGATGAGCCGACGGCGGCGCTCGACGCGCGGGCAGAGTACGAGGTGTTCGTGCGATTCAACCAGCTCATGGCCGGACGGATGGCCGTCGTCATCTCGCACCGGTTCTCCACCGTCCGCATGGCGGACCGCATCATCGTCCTCGCTCACGGGCGGGTGGTGGAGGAGGGGACCCACGACCAGCTCGTCCGGCGGGGGGGACTGTACGGCGAGCTGTTCGAGATGCAGGCAGCCGGTTACCGCTAGCCGCCTACCACCGACTGTTTTTTAGCAGGTTACTCGTGACTTGAAGCAAGCTCGGCAGTCATAGTGACGCAGCTCACTTCGGCTAGCGAGCCCGGCAGCGTAGCGTTCCTGCGTTGCCGAGCGAAGCTGCCGGTGCCGCTGCTGTCCCGTTGCGGAGGTTGCCATGAAGGGGAAGGTCCGTCTGGCCCTGTCGTCATACATTGCAGTCGTGGTCGGTTGTTCTCCAGCTCTCGCGCTCCAGGAACCGGCCGTGGCGCCGGCCCGTCTGGTGGCCATGAGCTCCGTGTCCGTGGAGCGCCCTGTCCTCGTTACGCCCACGCCCTCACGCGTTGCCCGGTCTTCCGCGGTCGTGCTGCCGCACGCGAGCGCGGCCGCCGCCGAGACGCTCGCCGTGAGCGTCTCAGGGCCAGCCCAGGTCATGTCGGCAGCGACGCCCAGCTACCGCGCCGCGGTCGCCAACGGCGCGAGCAGCTCGCGGTACTACTTCTGGTGGTTCGCCGCGAATTGCGCGCGACGCATGGGTTGCGCGCCGTCGTCGTACAGGCTGGTGGCCGAGGGGCTGGGACGCGATTCAATAGCCCTCCCCGTCGGTGTCCAGAACGCCGAGCGGAACGTGGTGGTCCAGGTGGCGGAGCTGGACGGCAGCGGCCGCACCGGCTCGAGCCCCATGTTCACCGTGAACGGGCCGGCGGCCGGACGGCTCCACGCGCCGGCGGATGGAAACGTGAAGCCGACCTGTGACTGGTTCGCCGGGAGCTTCTACCCCCATACCGGCGACTACAAGGACCCGTACAGCGGCCGGACCTGGCCGCGAAAGTTCCGCCGGGATTACTGCGGCAACCGTGTGAGCTGGGATCCGGAGGGGGAGTAACTACAACTGACGTACATGGGACCTGGTACTACATAGCAGGTACGGCTCACCGGGTACATGTCCGGGGCTTCGACGGAACGGCCGGCCACGCATCGACGTGGCCGGCCGTTCTGCGCCTGGCGGGTGTCATCGGTACTCGATCTCGATCGCGCCACCCGCGTACTGCATCCCGAACTTCCTCTTGGCCTGCTCGATGGAGTAGTAGCGAACCGTCTTCAGCGATGTGGCTGCGATCTGGCGGAGGTCGGACAGATCTCCGGCACGCTGGCCGTTGACGACCAGCGCCGGCGCCGGGGCCGGACCCGACGCACCGCCGCCCTCCTGGAGGCTGTACTGCTGGGCCGGGCGCGCCCGGAGGAACTCGGGGCGGAGCCGCATGATGGCATCGTACGCCGTCTCCGTGCCGCTCGTCGGGAGCTCGGCTTCGGTGATCACGTAACGGTTGGACGCGGTCGACGATGCGGCGGCCGAGGCGCCGCCACTGGCACAGGCGGTGGCACCGGCGATCAGGAAGAGGGCAGCGGCAAGTGAGCGTCGAAATTGAGTAACGGGCATCGAGGGCTCCACGGGGGTTCGGGTACGCCAGGGACGGCGGGTACGCCGGCTGCTTACTGACACCACGCGACTATACGGCCCGTCACGCCCGGCCGCCATATCCCGTCCCCCTCGACCGTGCACCGCGCGACCAGGAACGAAAGAGCCGGTGTCCGCAAGCGGACACCGGCTCTTTCACCTGCTTCCCTGCACCAGCGGCGCTGCTCAGCCGCCGGAGACCGAACAGGGATCCGTCAGGCCGCGCGCATCGCACTCGCTCGCGGGGATCAGCATGTTCGGGTGGACGACGTCGCCTGGGCGATCGATCGGCAGCGTGTTGAGCCGGTTGTAGCGCCGTGCGTCGATCCACCGGGTACCCTGCGTCCACATCAGCGAGTAGAGCCGGTTGTACAACAGCTCGGTGATGAACGCCGAGTCCGGACTCGCCACCGTGAGCGTAGTGGGCGCCAGTCCGCCGGCGTTCACGCGCACGAGGTTGATATCGCTGATGGCGCCCGCCTTGTCGTTCGTGTTCCACCGGATCTCGGCGCGGAGCAGGAGCAGCTCCTCGTTCGTGATCCAGGGGATGTCGGCGCCCGGGTCCGGCGCGAGGGTGGCCGGGTCGTTGTACATCACCGGCTTGTACGAGCCCGTCAGGTCATTGAGCGTGCGCGGGGCCGGTGCGAGGGCGACCTTGTCCAGAAGGCGCTGGTCAGGCTTGCCGTCCGGCTGCAGCTGGGCGCCGGTGATGATGGACGGATGCACCCAGTACCGGTTCGAGGTCATCGACTCGGTAACCGGATTGCTGAGCTCACCGGGCGCCCCGGTGTAGCCGAAGTACACGCCAAGCTTGAGCGAGGCTGGCAGGTCAGCGGTCGTGATGAACGACTCGCCGATCGCCGTCTTCGCTTCCGCCCAGCAGGTGGCGCAGTTCACGAACGTCGCGCGGTGCACGAGAATCTTCGCCGCGAGGGCCCGGTTGAACTTGGCGAAGGTGGCCGGCGTGGTGAAGCCTTCATAGCCTGGCACGAAGCTGAACGGGAACGAACTTCCACCCGCCTGCAGGTCGGCATACGCCTCGTCCATGAGCGCCGAGGCGGCGGCCATGCCCTCGGCGAAGCTCACGAGCGGCGCCGGATCGTCGGAGATCGGACGGTCCACATCCACCGGCATGCCGACCGGGCCGCTGCGGAGGGCGACGATCTGGAGGTGCCACGCTTCCATCGTCTTCGAGAAGCCGAGTGCAGCCTTCTTCTCGGCGTCCGAGAGACCGGCCGCGTTCTCGACGGCCGCCTGGAAGGTGTTGATCGTGCGGATCGCCGAGTACTGGCCGGTCCAGATGCCACCCGCGCGGCCGCCGGCGTCCTGCGGGCCACTGATCTCCTCGCCCGTCTCGCGAGGATCATTGCCGAGGAGGTTCCAGCCCTCGCGGCCGTAGATCCCCCACTGCTGGATGATGCCGCCGCGATCGTTCAGCGCCTGGATCTGGACGCCGATCGCGGTCCGCGCGAGCACGTCACGCGTAGCGCCGTTCGTGAGCGTCTCCGCGGTCGGCGAGTTGAGGTTCTGCACGTCGAAGTTGTTGCACGACGCGACGAGTACGAGCGCGCCGAGCGCGGCGCGCATCGAGACACGGCGGCGACCAGCGCGCGCCATCGGATGCTTTCGATTCATCGTCATGGTTAGAAGCCCGCCGAGATTTCGAAGAAGATGCTGCGGCTCGGCGGATAGGCCGCCACGTCGAGGTTGTTGCGGATGGCCGCATTGCCGAGGTTACCGACCTCAGGGTCGAGGCCGGAGTAGCGCTGCCAGGTGAGCAGGTTACGGCCAGCGACACTCAGCCGCAGGCTCTTCGCGCCGAGGAGCCCGCCCCTGAGGTAGTGATCGGGCACCTGCATCGACAGGCTCAGCTCACGAAGCTTGAGGAACGAGGCGTCCTCGATGTACGGCGTCATCACGCCGTTGTTGTAGCCCTTCATGCGGTACTCCCACGCTGCCGAGCCGTAGTCGGCGGACAGGCCGGAGTCGTCGTACAGGAACTGCGTCAGGTTGATGATGTCGCCACCGTGCTGGTAGTCGAGCACCATGTTCAGGGCGAAGTTCTTGTAGTTGACGTCGTGCACCATGCCGATGCGGTAATCCGGCGCGGTGTTGCCGATCTGCTGGTTGCCGGTCGGATCGCCGTTCGCGTCGAAGGCGTGCCCGATGAGCTGCGTCAGCGGCTTGCCCACTTCGATGAAGGTGACGCCCAGTCCGCCGAATCCGGAGAGGGGCGGACGGAAGGGCGGCAGCCCCGCGAGGTCGAGCACCTCGCTCGTGTAGCGCGTATAGGTCGTGCGCCATACCCAATTGAGGTTCCGGCGCTGCACCGGCGTGACACCGAGCGACGCCTCGATGCCCTGGTTCTGGATCTTTCCGCCGTTGAAGACCTGGCTGCTGAAGCCGGTGGAGGGCGCCGGCACCCGCTGGAGCAGCAGGTTCGTGGTATTGCGCCGGAAGCCGGTCAGCTCCCAGGTGACGCGGCTGTTCATCGCGATGCCGTCGAGACCGACCTCGATCTCCTTCACGCGCTCCGGCTCGACGCCGGCGAAGCCGGACGCGCCGGCGACGGTGAAGCCGGACGAGCCGCCGAGCTGTGGCGTGTTGAGCAGCGTGAACTTCTGGCCGAAGGTCGGCAGGTTGCCCGTCTCGCCGTACGCGATGCGCGGCTTGATCTCGCTCCCTTCACCGAGCAGCCCGAGGATCCGGTAGGATGCCGAGATCTTAGGGAACACGTTGTACTTCGCCACGTCGCCGTTCACGCTGCTGCGCTCGGCGCGGAGACCGGCCTGCACGAGCAGCATCTCGCTCAGCAAACGGATTTCTTCCTGGCCGTACAGGGCGACGGTGCGTTCCTGGGTCAGGTTCTCCACGCCCGTCGTGTTCGTTCCCTGGCCGACGTTCCGCTGGCCCGGGACGAGGTTCTCCGTCTCGATCCTGCTCGTGTGGAGCTGCCGATCTTCGTACTGGAGCCCGCCCGAGGTACCGAGCGAGAAGCCACGTCCCGTGTAGTTGTGAATGGCGTTGGCGTTCCAGTTGTAGTACCGGCTGTTGCCCTGGTTCTCGACGGACGTGCCCGGCAGGGTCTGCGTACGCTCGGTGAACAGCTCGTTCGGCGACCAGATGTCGTTCGCCTGCTGGAAGACATCGAGTCCGCCGCCGACGACGAAGCGCAGCGACTGGCGGCCGCTGGTCATCGCATCCCAATTGAGCGTGAGGCCACCGGTGAAGCGGTCGGTCTCCTCGTGGTTCTTCGCGAGGTCGGTGGTCTGCATCGGGTTCGCCTGGATGCCCCAGTCGGGGGTCAGGTAGTTCCCGTTGGCGTCCTTCGCGCTGTAGTCCACGAAGCTCGGCGTGTAGGCGAACGCGTAGCCGTGGCAGGCGAAGTTGTTACAGTTGTTGTTCCAGCCGCGATCGTTGGTGGACCGGTTGAACACGCTGTTCACGTGCGCGGTCACCTTCTCGCTCAGATCCTGGTCCAGGTTGAGGCGCAACCCCTGGCGGTCGAAGCCCGTGTTCCGCTCGATACCGCCGTCGTGCTTGTTGGTCACGCCGAGGAAGTAGCGGGTCTTGTCGGTCCCGCCGGAGACGTCACCGAGCGTCTCGAACGACAGGTTGCCCGGGGTGAAGATCTGGTCGAAGTGGTTGAAGTACGGGTTCGGGTTGTTGTCGAACCAGTGGGCGACGCCCGCGCCGTACTTCGCCACGGCCTCGGCCTCCGTCCAGTGCCGGCTCTCGAGCGTGCGGCTGGGGCGGAACTGACCGAGACGCTGCGTGAGGTGAACGTTGGTCTCCCCGGCGCGGCCGCGCTTGGTGGTGATGATCACCACGCCGTTCGCTGCCTTGGAGCCGTAGATGGACGACGCCGCTGCTCCCTTCAGGATCTCGATGCTCTCGATGTCCGCGGGATTGATGTCGGCCACGCGGTTCACCGCATCGTCCTCGGCCGTGGCGAACGCCGCGTCCGACACGTCGCCGCGCCCGCTGGCGATCGTCGCGTTGGAGTAGATGACACCGTCGATCACGTAGAGGGGATCGAACGAGCCGAGGATGGTGTTGTTGCCGCGGATCTGCATCTGGATTCCGCCGCCGGGAGCGCCGGAGTTCGACTGCAGGTTGACGCCGCTGACCTTGCCGACGAGGGCATTCTCGATCGTCGGCGCAGCGACGCGGCTCAACTCATCGCCGGATACGTGCGCCACGGCGGTCGTGGCGCTGCGCTGCTCGACCGTGGTCGCCTGACCGGTGACGACGACGTTCTCGAGGAGGAGGAGATCCTTCTCGAGCGCGAAGTCGACGCGGTTGGCGCCCGCCGCGAGGGGCTTGGCGAGGCGCTTATAGCCGATGGCGCGGGCGAGCACGGTGACGGGGCCCGCTGGCGCGGCGATCCGGAACTGGCCGTCGGCCCCCGTCCGCGTCTCGGTGGCGCCACCGACGAGCGAGATCATGGCGTCGGGGAGCGGCTGCCCGGTGGCTGCGATGGTGACGGTACCGGTGATGATCCGCGACTGCGCGGATGCCGCCACCGGAAGGAGTAAGGCAATGGCAACGGCAAGGAACGAGGGGGTGCGGCGCACGAAGCCTCCGTACGTTGTGGGAGGGATACAACGGGGAAGGTTGACCTGTCGAGGCCCCATTTTCCGCGTCGCCGCACCCCCTGTCAAGGGACCCCCTACGGAATATTCACGACTCGCAGGCGGTATTACTCCCGACTGGACGCAGTCGCGCACCCCGGCATGGGAGTCACGACACTCGCACCGGCGCAGACCCCGGCTCCGTGCGAGCCATGACCTGTGGGGGCGTGACTTCCGCTGGCGCTTCACCCTCCATGGCCCGTTCCACCCGCGCATCACTCGCGGTCATGCCAGCGCCGGCGAGTCGACGCACCAGCGTGAGGATGGTGTAAACGGCGACGGGCTCGTCGTCCTGGTTGAGCACCTCCACGTCCCAGTGCACGACGCCCTGCGGGATCTGTCCTTCGCGATCCTCCTTCGCCGTCTTCTGCTTGCAGGTGAGGCGCGCGCGAATGGTATCGCCGATGTAGACCGGCTTCACGAAGCGCAGCCCCTCGAGCCCGTAGTTGGCGAGCACCGGACCAGGCGCGGGATCCACGAACAGACCCGCCGCTGCCGACAGCACGAAGTAGCCATGCGCCACCCGCCGCTCGAACAGCGAGTCGCGCGCCGCCACGTCGTCCATGTGGGCGTAGAAGAAGTCGCCGGAGATGCCGGCAAAGTTCACCACGTCGCTTTCGGTGACGGTGCGACGATGCGTGAGCAGCGTTTCTCCCACCTCGAGCTCCTCGAAGTACTTCCGGAATGGATGCACGCGGTCGCGACGCTCTTCGGCGCCCTTGCTCCACTCACGCGTGACGGCGGTGACGACCTGCGGAGAGCCCTGCACCGCGGTGCGCTGCATGTAGTGCAGCACGCCGCGCACGCCGCCCATCTCCTCGCCACCACCGGCACGACCGGGACCTCCATGCACGAGGTGCGGCAGCGGCGAGCCGTGCCCCGTGGACTCCTTCGCGCTGTACCGGTTGACGAGCATCAGTCGACCGTGGTACGCGGCGGTACCCAGCGTCACGTCGCGCGCGACGTCATCGCGCGCCGTGAACAGCGAGCCAACGAGGCTGCCCTTCCCGAGCTTCGCCAGGGCGATGGCCTCGTCCACGCTGCCGTACGGCATGATCGTATTCACCGGCCCGAACGCTTCCACGTCATGCGGCGCAGTGCGCTCGAAGGGGCTGTCGTCGTACAGCAGCGTGGCCGGAAAGAAGGCGCCCTTCTCCGGGTCCGCACCGACGACGTCCAGCGTTCCCGGACCACCATACACCAGCTCGGCGGCGGCGCGAAGCTTCTCGGTGTTGGCGCTCACTTCCTTCACCTGTGAGCGACCGGCGAGCGGGCCCATGCGCACCCCGTCGAGCTGCGGATCCCCGACCTTCACGCCGCCGAGTCGCTTCTTCAGTGCTGACGACACCGCATCCACGAACTCGTTCGGCACGAGGGTGCGACGGATGGCGGTGCACTTCTGCCCCGCCTTCACCGTCATCTCCTTCGCCACTTCCTTGATGAACAGGTCGAACTCCTCGGTGCCCGGCGCGGCTTCGGGGCCGAGCATGGAGAAGTTGAGCGAGTCCGCTTCCTGGTTGAAGCGGACGTTGTTCTCGAGGATCACCCTGCTGCTGCGCAGCATCAGCCCGGTGGACGCCGAGCCGGTGAAGGCGATCGTGTCCTGACAGGTCAGATGGTCGAGCAGGTCTCCGGTGCTGCCGGCGATGAACTGGAAGGTGCCCTCGGGGAGGAGCTTCGACTCGATCATCGCCTTCGCGACCGCTTCGGCGAGGAACGCCGTCACGGTGGCAGGCTTGGCAATGGTCGGCACACCGGCGAGGAACGAGGTCGAGAACTTCTCGAGCATCCCCCATACGGGGAAGTTGAAGGCGTTGATCTGAATGGCGACGCCTTCGAGCGGCACGCAGATGTGGCGTCCGATGAAGGTGCCGCCCTTGCTCAGCGCCTCGGGGCCGCCGTCCACGTAGAAGGTCTCGTCGGGAAACTCACGACGTCCGCGGCTGCCATAGGCGAACAGCGTTCCGATGCCGCCGTCGATGTCGATCCACGAATCGCCCTTCGTGGCGCCGGTCCAGGCGGAGATGCGGTAGAACTCGTCCTTGCGCGTCGTGAGGTACTGCGCGAGTGCCTTGAGGATGCGGGCGCGCTGGTGGAAGGTGAGCGCGCGCAGCGCCGGCCCGCCCACCGTTCGGCCGTATTCGAGCATGGCCTCGAAGTCGAGCCCCTCGCTCGAGGCGACGGCCACCTCTTCTCCCGTCACGGCACTCCGGAGGACGGTCCCGTTCCCGCCGCCGGTGACCCACTCTCCGTTCGCGTAGCTCTGCAGGCGCATCACGATCTCGTCTCTCCCCAGGTTCGATACAGCTGCTCCTGCGACTTCCGGTCTTCGGGCACCTCACGCAGTGGTTCCACCGGCTGCAGAGTGGCGTGGAGCCGCGCGGGCAGCGCCTGGTAGAGCGCCGTCCCTTCCGTCTTCCACGCCAGCATCTCGTCGCTCACGTCCTTCACGATCTTCGCTGGATTCCCGACCACCACCTTCCTCGGCGGGATCTTCATCTTCGACGGCACGAAGCAGAGCGCACCGACGATGCATCCCGCCCCGACCACGGCATTGTCCATCACGACCGCGTTCATGCCGATGAGAGCATTCTCGCCAATGCGGGCACCATGGACCACCGCGCCATGCCCGATGTGCGCGCTCTTCTCGAGCACGACGGTCACGCCGGGGAACATGTGGATGACGCAACCTTCCTGGACGTTGCACCCGTCCTCGATCACTACGCCTCCCCAGTCGCCACGGATCGCCGCGCCCGGCCCGACGTATACGTCGCGGCCGATGACGACGTTCCCGGTGACCGTCGCGTTCGGATGCACGAACGCGCTCTCGTGGATCACGGGGATGAAGCCGTCGAAGGAAAAGACGTTGGGCACTACACCCGCTCCAGGATCGTCGCCATTCCCTGCCCCACGCCGATGCACATGGTGGCGAGCGCGTAGCGCTTCTTCGTGTTCACCAGCTCGCGCGACGCCGTGAGCAGCAGGCGCGCGCCGCTCATGCCGAGCGGGTGGCCGAGCGCGATGGCGCCGCCGTTGGGATTCACGCGCGGATCGTCGTCGGCGATGCCGAGCTCGCGCAGCACCGCGAGGGATTGTGCCGCAAAGGCCTCGTTCAGCTCGATGACATCCATCTGGTCGATCGAGAGTCCCGCCTGCTCCAGGACGCGCTGCGTGGCCGGGACAGGTCCGATCCCCATGAACCGCGGTTCGACTCCGGCCACCGCAGTGGCAACGATGCGCGTCAGCGGCTGGGCGCCGATCTCCTTCGCACCGCGCTCCGACGCCACGAGCAGCGCCGCCGCACCGTCGTTGAGTCCGGACGAGTTGCCCGCCGTCACCGTGCCCTTGCCGTCGGAGCGAAATACGCAGCGCAGCTTCGCCAGCACCTCTTCCGTCGTGTCCGGCCGGATGAACTCGTCGGTGTCGATACGCTTCGGGTCCCCCTTCTTCTGCGCGATCTCGATCGGGACGATCTCCTCCACGAAGCGGCCGGCGCTCCGAGCGGCGGCCGCCTTCTGCTGCGAGCGCACCGAGAACGCATCCTGGTCCTTGCGACTGACGCCGTACTGCTCGGCCACGTTCTCCGCCGTCTGGCCCATGGAGTCCACGCCATACCGCTCCTTCAGGCGCGGGTTGATGAATCGCCAGCCGAGGCTCGTGTCGAACAGCTCCACGTCGCGACCGAAGGGCTTCGACGACTTGCTCATCACGTAGGGTGCGCGGGTCATGTTCTCCACGCCGCCCGCCACGTAGAAGTCTCCTTCACCCAGCTTCACCGAGCGCGCCGCATTCGCCACCGCGCTCATCCCGGAGGCGCACAGGCGGTTCACCGTCTCGCCCGGCACCGAGACCGGCATCCCGGCGAGCAGGAGCGCCATGCGCGCCACGTTGCGATTGTCCTCCCCCGCCTGGTTCGCGCAGCCGAGAATGACGTCGGTCACGCGTGCCGGCTCGAGCGAAGGGTGGCGCTCGAGCAACCGGGCGATGACGTGGGCCGCCATGTCGTCGGCTCGCACGTCGCTGAGCTGTCCGCCGATGTTGCCGACGGCAGTACGCACGCCGTCGAGGATGTATGCGTCAGTAGTCATGATTCCGGTGTGTCGTGCTTCTGCGGCGTGCGGTACACGGTAGCGTGAAGCAGGCCGACCACGGTGCCATCCTGGCGGGCCACGGTCACGCGATAGAATCCGAGACGCGCGCCGGCGGTTTCCTCCTCCGCCACGGCGATGAGGTCGTCGCCTACCTGAACTGCAACCGGATACGAGATGGTGTTGTCCACGCTCACCGTGACGTGGCCATTGGTGTTCGATGCGAATGCCAGTGCGCTGTCGGCGAGTGAATACACGATTCCGCCGTGCGACACACCAAAGCCGTTCACCATGTCGCTGCGCACGCGCATGCGCAGGGTACAGGCGCGCGGCCGGAGCGTGACGAGCTCCACGCCCAACCAGCGGCTGAACGCATCCTTCGCCAGCATCGCCTTCACGATGGCGTCCGCCTGCGCCTGCTCGTCGCTCTCGTTGGTCATGACAGCAACGGCCTCCGTTCCCGCACCCGCCGGCGCAGCAGCACGCTCGGCCGGTAGCGATCCTCACCATACTCGTCCTGCAGCTCCTCCAGACGACGCAGGATGCTGGCCGCTCCGACCTGATCGCCCCAGGCGAGCAGTCCGCGTGGGTAGTTCACCCCCCGGGTCATCGCCGTTTCGATGTCGGCGGCCGAGGCCACCCGATAGTGCATGGCGTCCACGGCCTCGTTGACCAGCATCGCCAGGGTGCGATCGAGGATGGCGCGGCCGAGTGCCTCGTCCTTCACCGGCTCCGGCTTCGTGGCGCCACTCCGATAGTCGTAGTAGCCGCGCTCGCGCTTGCGGCCGTACAGACCGGCGTCCACGAGCCGCTGCTGGGTGAGTGCAGGCGTGTAGCGCGCATCGTAGAAGAAGCTCTCGAACACGCTCCGCGTGACGGCGTAGTTCACGTCGTTCCCGATGAAATCCATCAGCTCGAACGGCCCCATTCGGAAGCCGCCGAGCTCGCGCATCGCCCAATCGATCGTCGCCACGTCGGCGATCCCTTCCTCGAGCTGGCGCAGCGACTCGCCGTAGAACGGCCGCGCGACGCGATTGACGATGAATCCGGGGGTGTCGGTCGCCACCACCGTCGTCTTCCCCCAGCCGGCAATGAGCGAGGTGACATGCTCGCTCACGGCGGGATCGGTCGTGATGGCGGGGATGATCTCCACCAGCGGCATCACCGGCGCCGGATTGAAGAAGTGGATGCCAATCACGCGCTCCGGCCGCGCGCATGCGCCGGCGATGGCCGCCACGGAGAGCGACGACGTGTTCGTGCCGAGCACCGCGTCGGGAGCAAGGACCTTCTCGAGCGCGGTGAAGAGCGCCTGCTTCACGTCCAGCCGCTCCACCACCGCCTCGATGACCAGGCCGCACGCGCGGAAGGCGTGGTACCCGCTGGCCACGTCGCCCGCATCGACGATGCGCGCCAGCACCGCGTCGGCATCGGCCTGGCTGCGGCGCTGCTTCTCGACATCGCGTGCGAGCGCCCTGCCGATGGCGGCCCTCGCCTGCTCCACCACGCCGGCGTTCGCGTCGGCCAGCACGACGGCGTGCCCGGCGGAGGCGGCTACCTGCGCGATGCCGCGCCCCATCGCACCGGCGCCGATGACGCCGACCTGCATTCCGCGCTCAGCCATCAGCGCCCCTGGAACCGCGGCGCCCGCTTCTCGACGAACGCGCGCACTCCTTCGGCGTAGTCGGCGGTGCGTCCCGCCTCGCGCTGCAGCTCCTCCTCGAGCGCGAGCTGCTCGTCGAGCGAGTTGGCGAACGCCGCGTTGAAGCCGCGCTTGGCGAGCCCCAGACCGCGCGTGGGCATCTCCGCCAGGCGCCGCGCGAGGTCGAAGCTCGTCTCCCCGAGGACCGCGTGCGGGACCACGTCGTGCACGAGTCCCCATTCCTTCGCGCGCGTCGCAGGAAGCTTCTCTCCGAGCATGGTGAGGGCCGCGGCGCGCTGCAGCCCGACGATGCGCGGCAGGATGAAGGTGCCGCCGCTGTCCGGGATCAGACCGACGCGCGCGAATGACTGGATGAACGTGGCCTCTTCGGCGGCGACCACGATGTCGCAGGCGAAGGCGATGTTCGCGCCGGCGCCGGCCGCGACGCCGTTCACCGCGCAGACCACCGGCTTCTCGATCGTGCGGATGGCGCGCAGCACGGGGTTGTACTGGTCGCGCACCACGTCGCCGAGATCGGGCGCCGGCTGCCCCTCCACGGGGAGCACGGCGGCGAGGTCCTGGCCGGCGCAGAAGCCCCGACCCGATCCCGTGAGCAGCACGGCGCGCACGGCGTCGTCGGCCGCAGCGTCGTCGAGCGCAGCCACGAGCTCATCGGCCATCTGGCGATTGAAGCTGTTCAGGACGTCCGGCCGGTTGAGCGCGATGACCATCACGCCGTCGCGACGCTGGACGAGAAGGTGGTGGTAGTCCATGGAGCTCACGGAATTTCGTGGGTGCGAACCGATGGTGACCGCCACTAAACATATTTCCGCGCGCGGAGCCCTGCAGCGGTGCGCCACGCCCGGGCAACATCGATGCTCCCGTTCGCGCGGGACGGGAGACAGATTTGATCAAGCTCCCGTTACGCGCCCGATCCCAGCTCTCCGCGCCATGCCGCACGCCGCATCACCGAAGAAAGCCCGTTCGTCGAAGACCAGCGCCGTGGACCCGCGTTTCGACTGGCGTCGCATCGCGTACACCGTGCTCGTCTCGCGGTCGCTGGACGACCTCGAGGAAGCCACGAACCGCAATCGCGGCAGCGTACCGCGCGAGCACCAGGTGCTCTACCAGTTCTCGGCACGCGGCCACGACGTCGGACAGATCATTCTCGGCAGCCTGCTCGACCGCGCGCACGACGGTGTGGGTGCCTACTATCGCTCGCGCCCCATCCTGCTCGCGCTCGGGCTCCCGATCGTGGACGCGCTCGCGAGTCCGCTTGGCCGCGCAGGGGGGTTCAGCGACGGCCGCGACATCGGCGTGGTGTGCAATCTCCCCGGCTGGAACGGACCCACCGTGCTCCCGATGGCCGGGGACGTGGGCTCGCAATACACGCCCAGCGCGGGATGGGCGCAGTCCGTCCTCTACCACCGCGACGTCCTCGGCGACGATGCGTGGAACGGCTGCATCGGCGTCGCGCTCGGCGGCGAGGCGTCCGTGGCGACGAACGGCTTCTGGTCGGCACTCACGATGGCCACCACGCTGAAGCTCCCGATGCTCTTCTATATAGAGGACAACGGGCTCGGCATCTCCGTGCGTGGGGGGATGCAGACGCCCGGCGGCAACATCGCGAAGAACCTCGCGTCGTTCGGGAACCTGTTCCTCCGCGATGGCGACGGCTGCGATCCGGCGCAGGCGGCAGCGCTGATCGCCGAATGCGTGGACCACGTTCGCGCCGGCGAGGGGCCAGCGCTCGTGCACCTCACGGTGCCGCGTCTCTCCAGCCACTCGGGCCCCGACAACCAGAAGGGCTATCGGACCGAGGACGAGATCGCCGCCGACATGGCGCGCGATCCGCTGCCGAAGCTTCGCAAGCACCTCGTGCCGTCGGTGATGTCCGAGCAGCAATGGGCCGATCTGGAAGCGGAGGTGGCGCGCGACGTCAGCGTGGCATTGGAGGCGGCGCGTGCCCGCGCGGTTCCCGACCCCGCGAAGGTCAAGCGTTTCGTGTACGCCGAGGGGCCGCAGCCGGGAGATCCCGTAGCGTTCGGCGGGCTGACGGACGAGGAGCGCGCCGCGCTCGACGGCACCGAGACGCCATCCTGGGACGGCGACGTGGTGCGCTTCGCCGAGGCGGTGAAGCGCACCCTGGCGAGCGAGCTGGCCGCGAACCCCAAGCTGCTCGTGTTCGGCGAGGACGTTGGCCGAAAGGGCGGTGTCCACCTCGTGACCGAAGGGCTGCAGAAGAGGTTCGGCACCGAGCGCGTGTTCGACACGAGTCTCTCCGAGGAGGGGATCATCGGCCGCGCGGTGGGCATGGCGGTGAGCGGGCTGATGCCCGTGGCGGAGATCCAGTTCCGAAAGTACGCAGACCCGGCACACGAGCAGCTCAACAACTGCGGCACGATGCGCTGGCGCACCGCCAACCAGTTCGCGGCGCCGATCGTCGTGCGCATGCCGGGCGGCTTCGGCAAGGACGTAGGTGATCCCTGGCACTCGTTGAGCGGCGAAGTCACCTGGGCGCACGCCCTTGGCTGGCAGGTGGCGATGCCGTCGAACGCGGTCGACGCGAGCGGACTGCTGCGCTCGGCGATGCGGAGCCCGAACCCGACGATCTTCTTCGAGCATCGCTCGCTCCTCATGACGAGCGATGGCAGCGCGCGCTATCCCGGTGACGATTACGTGGTTCCCTTCGGCCGGGCGGCAAGGCTGCGTGAAGGGGAGCGCGTGACGGTGGTGACATGGGGGGCGATGGTGCATCGCTGCGTCGCGGCGGCCGACCGCTTCAGCGGCGACGTGGACCTTCTGGACCTGCGCACGATCGCGCCGTGGGATCGCGCGGCGGTGCTCGAGTCGGTGCGCCGCACAGGGCGCTGCCTGATCGTGCACGAGGACACGCTCACCGCCGGCTTCGGCGCCGAGATCGCCGCCGTGCTGGCACGCGAAGCATTCTGGCACCTCGACGCGCCGGTGGAACGGCTGACGGTAGAGGATGTGCCGATGCCGTACCACGAAGTGCTGCTCCAGGCGGTGCTGCCGGATGCGGAGCGGATCGCGGAGCGGATCTCGTTCCTGCTGCAGCAGTAGTGTCTGCCGCGCCAGGGCAGGAAAGCGAGGAAAGCAGAAACTGCCGGATGAACGGCCTGAAACGGCACGATCTGTCCCTCTCGCGATCTGAGCTCCGCGCACTGGAGCCAGCCTCTACACCCCCAAAGGTTCCTGAATGGATTGGAACGTCCTCGGGACGCTACGCAGCGCATGGAGCCTTCCGCGCAGAGGAGAGAATCCTGCCGTTTCAGTTTCAATCCGGCCGTGTCCGTTCCCTCGCTTCTTTGGCTCCGGCGCACAAAAGGCCATTGACGCCGCGGCCAGATGCACCTAGACTGGCTCCCTCGCTCGTTCACTCCTCGGAGCACTTCGATGATCCTCGCCGTCACTGTCGCCAACGCCGTCGCGTCGCCGTTCGGGTTCTGCCCGACCGCAATGGACGTCGTCGTGGCCAGCACAGCCAATAGCGCAGGGTCAGGATCGTAGCGGCACCGCGCCGCTCACCTCGGAGCGAGCTCGTCGCCCCGCCTGCGCAGCCCCGCAGGCGGGGCGATTCCGTTTTCGAACCCTCGTTCCACAAGGAACCCAATGAGTATCAGCAGCGGGGCCGTCGAGCCTCGACGCATGGAGGCGCCGTCGGTCTGGGCGGCGATCCGCGAAGCACTTTCCGGCGCGCACGGCCGGGATTTCACCGAGGGGCCCATCGGGCGCGCGATCTTCATCCTCGCCGTGCCGATGGTGCTCGAGATGGTGATGGAAAGCGTGTTCGTCGTCGTGGACGTGTTCGTCGTCGCGCACCTGGGCGCCGACGCCGTGGCCACGGTGGGGCTCACGGAATCGTTCATGACCATCCTCTATGCGCTCGCGGTCGGGCTGAGCATCGGCACCGGCGCGATGGTCGCGCGACGGATCGGGGAGAAGGATCCCGATGGCGCGGCGCATACCGGTGCCCAGGTGCTGCTGCTCGGCCTCGCGGTATCGGTGCTGCTCGGCGTACTGGGATGGTGGCTCGCGCCCACACTCCTGCGCGCGATGGGCGGATCGAGCGGCGTGCTCGCCAACGTCGCCTTCACGCGCGTCATGCTCGGCTTCAACGCGAGCGTCGTCATGCTGTACCTGGCGAACGCCGTGCTGCGCAGCGCGGGCGACGCGGCGATCGCCATGCGCGTGCTGTGGCTGGCCAACGCGATCAACATCGTGCTCGGTCCGGCGCTCGTCTTCGGATGGGGACCGTTCCCGAAGCTGGGAATCGTCGGCGCCGCAATTGCGACGTCAATCGGGCGCAGCACGGGGGCGCTGTTCGCCCTCAGCCGTCTCGTGCGGCCGGGCTCGCGCGTGCGGATCGTACGGCGGCACTTCCGCTTCGACCCGGCGCTCATCGCGCGCGTCGTGAAGCTGTCGTCATCGGCCACCTTCCAGGTCTTCATTGGCATGGCGAGCTGGATCGGCCTCACGCGCATCCTCGCGAGCTTCGGCAGCGACGCGATCGCCGGCTACACGATCGGCATCCGGGTGGTGGCGTTCGCGCTGCTGCCGGCCTTCGGGCTCAGCAATGCGGCGGCGACAATGGTCGGGCAGGCACTCGGTGCGCGGAAGCCTGACCGCGCTGAAGCCTCGGTGTGGAAGGCGGCGCGCTACAACGTGGCGTTTCTCGGCGCCATCGGGTTGCTGTTCGTCCTCTTCGCGCACCAGATCGTCGGTGTCTTCACGCCGGATGCGGCCGTGGTGCGCTATGGCGTGGCATCGTTGCGCACGATCGCCTACGGCTTCCTCTTCTACGCGTATGGGATGGTGTTCACGCAGTCGTTCAACGGCGCGGGCGACACGGCAACGCCGACGTGGATCAACCTGTTCGTGTTCTGGCTGTTCGAGATTCCACTGGCCTGGCTGCTTGCCGAACACTTCGGCTTCGGTCCCGCCGGAGTGTTCTGGTCCATCACCATCGCGTTCAGCACACTGGCGGTGGTGAGTGCCGCGCTCTTCCGTCGGGGTGGCTGGAAGGGACGCCTGGTGTAGGCAGTACCGGCGGCAGTGGCCGTCGTGGTTCGCCACGCTGCCGATTGAGGGGTGTCAACTCTTTTGCCGGACGCGGTGTCACACGCGCAGATGGACGTGTGACACCGGACGGCGAGTCGCCCGCTGAAACCTCGGCGGCGGCCCTCCGTACGGAACGCTGTACCTCCACGGAGACTGACCATGAAGACCAATGCTGCACGAATGCTGATCACCGCCGGCGCGCTGCTCGCGATCGCCGCGGTTCCGATGGTTGCCAGTGCCCAGGCGTCGCTCCTTCCGATCAAGGTCACCGAGAAGCAGTCGCGCGCGGCGGAGCTCGATCGCAAGGCAGCGAGCTTCGAGACGGCGGACTGGGGCAAGATCCGCGAAGCGGCAAAGCTCCGCGAGCAAGCCGCCTCGCTGCGCGAGGACGCGGACGTCCTGAAGTCGGCGAGCCTGTACTGGGCCGCGCGCGATCACTACTACGCCGAGAATACGAGCCGGGCGCGCGACCTGATGGTCGAGGCCGCGCAGCGTGCGATCGACGTCGGCGACGTGATCGGCGCAGCGAGTGCGTACACAGATGCCGCGTTCATCTCCGCCGACCTGAAGGACGTGGCGAACACGAAGCTCTACGCCACGAAGGCCCGCATGCTCGCCAACTCTCCCATGCTGTCGCAGTCGCAGAAGGATGACGTGCTGTCGCGACTGGCGTTCGGGGGCCTGACGGAACAGCGGGTGGCATCGCTGGGGACGCGCCGGTAGTCACTCAGGAAAAGGCAGGGGAAGAGGAAACTGCTGAAACCAGGAAACAGCAGGATCCTCTTCCCTTCCTTCATTCGCGCAGTCGCGGAGACTCCAGTCGATGGAACGTCGGTTCAGGACCGAAATGAAGCAGGAGGCCGACGTCCAGATGACTCACGCGCAGGTAGTTGAGAAGCTGACGCTTCGCAGTGGGGGCGAGAACATCGGTCGACTTTATCTCCACAGCGACCGTGCTTTCGACCAGCATGTCCATGCGAAAGAAGCCGACTTCGACGTCACGATAGATGACGTTGATAGGTACCTCTGTCCGCGCATCCGGCCCCTGATGCGATAGCTCGACGACAAGCGCATTCCGATACACGCTCTCGAGCATGCCATTATCGAGCTTGTTGTAGACCCTGAGGAAACACGCGATGATCCTGCCCGTCAGCTCTCCCTCGACGAGCGCTGGCCGTGCCTGCTCGGGATCCTGTCGTTTCGGGCCCATTCCGCAGTTTCCTCTGAGCTGCCGTTTCGAGCGTCATGGGAACATCGCGTGCCGGATCTAAATCGCCTTGAACTCCTCGAACGGCTGCCGGCAGCTCCGACACCAGCACACCGACTTGCACGCGGTCGAGCCGAATTCGCTGCGGATCTCGGTGTCGGTCGAGTCGCAGTAGGGGCAGGCGGGTGCCGTGCGAGCACGCATGAGTTGCACGAGGCCGCCGGCGTCGGCTACAGCGCCCGGCGGCGCGATCCCATACGCCTTGAGCTTCGCCTTGGCCGATTCGGGGATCCAGTCGGTTGTCCAGGCGGGCGAGTACGTCGTGCGCACCTTCGCGTTCTCGAATCCTGCGCTTGCCAGCGCAGCGAGGATGTCGCGCTCGATCACCTGGATCGCCGGACAGCCCGAGTAGGTGGGAGTGACCACCACCGTCACCCCGTCGCGATCGTCCACGAGGACGTCGCGCACGATACCGAGCTCGCGCACGCTGAGCACCGGCACCTCGGGGTCCATCACCGTGTCGAGCACCGCGAGGACCTCGTCGCGGGTGCCCGCGCCGAGGTGGCGGATCACCACTTCGCTCCCGGGTGCGAGCGCGCGACGATCTGCATCTCGGCGAGCAGATGCCCGAGATGCTCGGTGTGCGCGCCGGTGCGTCCGCCTCGCGTGCGCGGCAGGCGGGGCACGTCGTTCGGTACGGTGAGCGTCGCCCGATCGAGCACCTCACGCACGAGCGACTCCCACTTCGGCTTCAGCTCGGCGAGATCGGGCGCGATGCCGGCCTGCACCAGCTCGGCGTCCACGTCGTCCATCGCGAACAGCTCGGCGGTGAAACGCCAGAGATAGTCGAGGGCGGACTGCACGCGGCGATGGCTCTCGTCGGTACCGTCGCCGAGCTTGAGCATCCATTCGCCGCTGTGCCGCACATGATAGCGCGCTTCCTTGAGCGACTTCGCGGCAATGGCGGCAAGCTCCGCATTGCTGCTCTTCGTCAGCGACTCCAGCAGCACCACGTCGTAGACGTCGAACAGGAACTGGCGCGCGATGGTGAAGCCGAAATCACCCTTGGGCAGCTCGACGAGCTGGCAGTTGCGGAAGTCGACCGCCTCGCGGAAGTATGCGAGCGCATCCTCGTCGCGCCCCTGCCCTTCAATCTCTCCCGCCATGCGCAGCAGGATGCTCGCCTGACCGAGCAGGTCGAGCGCGACGTTGGCGAGGGCGATGTCCTCCTCGAGGATCGGCCCATGCCCACACCACTCGCTCAGGCGATGTCCGAGGATCAGGCGGTCGTCACCGAGCCGCTGCAGGTACTCGAACAGCGCGTTCGGCTTCGGCGCGGGAGCTGGCACGACCGACGACGCCGGCGACGTCATAGGCCGCGCACGCCGCGCGGGACCTTGTAGAACTGCGGGTGGCGATACGCCTTGTCGGCGCCCGGGTCGAACAGCGGTCCGCTGTCGCTCGGCGACGAGGCGGTGATGGCGCCGCTCGGGATCACCCAGAGGGAGATCACCCCACCACGCCGCGCGTAGACGTCACGCGCGTTCTGCAGCGCCTGCTCGGCGTCCACGGCATGGAGCGAGCCGGCGTGCTCGTGCGGCGCGCCCTGCTCGCTCTGGGTGAACACTTCCCAGAGCGGCCACTGGCTGTCGCCGGTGAGCCCGTCGGCCTGTGCGGCGACGACCTGGTTCGTGACGGTGCTCGCCACGGTCCTACGCCGCCTCGCTCGCCTGGCGCGCGCGTTCCTTCGCGGCGTGCGCCAGCGCTGCCTCACGCACCCACGCTCCCTCGTCGTGCGCCTTGCGGCGCGCGTCGAGGCGCTCGCGATTGCACGGCCCGTTGCCACGAATCACCTGGTTGAACTCCTCCCAGTCGATCGCGCCGAACTCCCAGTTCTCCGTCTCGGCGTTGTACCTGAGATCCGGATCGGGCAGGGTGAGGTTCACGGCGACCGCCTGCGGCACGGTAAGGTTCACGAAGCGCTGGCGCAGCTCATCGTTGGTCTTGCGCTTCACCTTCCAGCGGATGAGCTCCGCCGTGTTGGGCGAATCGGTGTCGCTCGGCCCGAACATCATGAGCGACGGCCACCACCAGCGGTTCACCGCGTCCTGCACCATCGCTTGCTGTCCTGGTGTACCGTTCGCGAGTGTCGCAACTATCTCGTAGCCCTGGCGCTTGTGGAAGTTCTCTTCCTTGCAGACGCGGATCATCGCCCGTGCGTACGGCCCGTATGACGCCTTCGCGAGGATGGTCTGGTTGACGATCGCCGCCCCGTCCACGAACCAGCCGATGACGCCCATGTCCGCCCACGAGAGGGTCGGATAGTTGAAGATGCTCGAGTACTTCGCGGTGCCGTCCAGGAGCTGTCCGATGAGCTCCGCGCGGTCCACGCCGAGCGTTTCGGTGCCGCAGTAGATGTACAGCCCGTGGCCGGCCTCGTCCTGGACCTTGGCAAGCAGGGAGATCTTGCGTCGCAGCGACGGAGCGCGGGTGATCCAGTTGCCTTCCGGGAGCATTCCCACCACCTCGGAGTGCGCGTGCTGCGACATCATTCGCACGAGCTGCCGGCGGTACTTCGCCGGCATCCAGTCCTTGGGTTCGATGCTCTCCCCCGCGGCGATGCGTGCCTCGAAGGCCGCGACCTGCGCCGGATCCTCAGGCGGCATGGCGGTAGCTCGGGTCTGGGTCATGCTGGAATTTACACCTCAGGTGGGAAAACGGACAATTCTCCGGCCTCGTTTACAGTTCTACCAGCGAGGGGAACGGAAACGGCCGGATGAACGGCCTGAAACGGCCGGATCTGTCGCGCTCGCGATCTGTGCTCCGTGCACCGAGGCTGGCCGCCACACCCGCAAACTGTCCCGACATGACTGGAAGGGCGTTGGGAGGCTCCGTGGCGCATGGAGGCGTCCCTGAAACGGAGAGAACCCGGCAGCTTCGTCGCGAAGATCCGGCCGTTTCCGCTCATCTCGCTTTGCCGTTAACCTTCGACGCATGCTGACCCGACCCGACACTCCTGGAACGTCCGTCGCCGGCGGAGACGTCGTCGTCACGATCGCTGACGGCATCGGTACCATCCGCTTTCACCATCCCAAGGGCAATTCCCTGCCGGGCGCGTTGCTCCGACGTCTCGCGGAGGCGGTGACCTGGGTCGGGATGGATCCGGCAGCGAGGGTGATCGTCCTCCGGAGCGAAGGAACG
>DASUXT010000148.1:0-9340 GCA_036377775.1 Gemmatimonadaceae bacterium
CGGCGAAGAACCAGAAGTACGCCGAGCCGACCCAGACCGACTGGAATCCCGTCTTCCACTTCGCCGGTCCGATGGCGGCGATGACCACGCCGCGGCGCGCGGCCGCCTGGCGGAACACGGTCATCAGCAGCTCGCGACCGAGCACGATGGCCACGATCCACCACGCCAGCCCGACGTCGCCGAAGGGGGTGCGGAAGGGGAGCACGTTCTCGAGCGCGCGCGCCGGCCACCCTGCGTCCGCATGCAGCGACGGACGCATGAGCAGGAACATCGGGACGAGCGTTGCGACGAGGAGCAGCTTGTCGGCGAGGGGATCGAGCAGCCGGCCGAGGTCGGTCTCCTGCTTGCGCGACCGCGCCAGGCGGCCGTCCACGAAGTCCGTGACGGCGGCGAGGACGAAGAGAACGAACGCCGTCAGCCGGAGCGCCGTATTGGGCGCCATCGGCAGCCACGCGATGAGCGGCGTGACGACGATGCGGCCAACGGTGAAGGCGTTCGGCAGGTTCACGGACGTACCTGGATCAGGCGAGGGACTTCAGCACCAGCTTGCTCACGGCGCGCAGCGTCTCGAACACCCCGTCGCCGGTCACGGCGACGGCCTCGAAATATGGTGCGCGTTCCACCCACTCACCGGTCGGCAGCTGCTCGATGAGGTTCTCTCCGGCGTGGGCGGCGTCGGGAGTGACCCGCTGCCGGGCCGGTTCCGTCACCTCCCAGCCCGGGTTCAGCGCCGCCTGCAGGTCGCGCACGGGCGCGGCATTGGGCAGGTCGCGCTTGTTGTACTGGATCACGAACGGCATGCGCGTCAGATCGTACCCGTACTCGGCCATGTTGTCGTACAGGTTCTGCATGGCCTCCTGGTTCGCCTCCATGCGCTCCACCTGCGAGTCGGCCACGAACACGATGCCGTCCACCCCCTTGAGGATGAGCTTCCGGCTCGCGTTGTAGTAGACCTGCCCCGGCACGGTATAGAGGTGGAACCGCGTCTTGAAGCCGCGGATGGTGCCGAGGTCCACCGGCAGGAAGTCGAAGAACAGCGTGCGCTCGGTTTCCGTGGCGAGCGAGATGAGCTTGCCGCGCGTGTCGGGCTGCACCTTGCCATACACGTGCTCCAGGTTCGTCGTCTTGCCGCCGAGTCCCGAGCCGTAGTACACGATCTTGCAGTTGATCTCGCGCGAGGCGTAGTTGATCATCGACATGGCTGTCGTCTCCGATTACTGGAACAGCTTGTCGATCTCGTCGTCCGCGCCGGCCAGAAGCCCGGGCGCGCCGCCCTTGTCCTGCGGCGGACGACTGAACACCTGCTCGAACAGCTTGGTCAACTCTTCCACGGTCTGTTTCATCTTGAGGCGTACGAGGCCGAGCGTCGTGCGACTGTCGAACAGTACGACGAGGATGAGTCGACGCGCGACGTCCGCCAGGTACATGGACTCCTTCTCCCCCTGGTGGAACAGCGAATTGAAGTCGCGCTCGCCGATCAGTTTCGCGAGCTGATCGTTGGCGCTGAAATCCGCCGCCGTCAGGGTCGCGAACGCCGTCGAATCGAAGCGCGGCTGCTCGCCCACCGTTGCGACGAGCTGGCCGCTGCGGTCGACGAGCAACGCACAACGCGCGTTCGCGTCGTCGAGGAAGCGTTGCAGTGCCTGCGTGATCGCGGTGAAGTCGTCTTCGGTGAACGACCAGCTCGCGCTGCCAACGGCCATGGGGGTGGTACCCTAATCGAGGTAAGCTTCCATTCGCCGCAGCAGTGCCACACCGCGACGGCGGAGCGCGGGTCGCGGCTCCCAGTTCACGTACTCGCCGAGCAGCCGCGTCGTCTCGACACCGGGTTGTCCGGCCAGGTAGCCAAGCGCAGCGAGCCGTCGGACGGGAGAGCGATGAAAGAGCTCCCGCCGGCTGCGCTGGACCTGTGTACCCCAGACGACCAGACCCGCCGCGAGGCCACCGAAGAAGCCGGCCGCGGCCAGCCTGGCCCTTCCTGCCCCGCTCACATTGCCCTCCGCGCGGTCAGGGCCTGTGCGATGGTCACGCCATCGGCGTATTCGAGGTCCCCTCCGACGGGGAGTCCACGGGCAATCCGGGTCACGCTGAGCGGATAGGAAGCGAGCTGGCGCTGGACGTACAAGGCAGTTGCCTCCCCTTCGAGACTGGGATTGGTGGCGAGGATGACTTCCCGTACCTCGCCTCCGGCCACCCGACGCACGAGCTGCGGAATGGTGAGGTCATCCGGGGTCACGCCGTCGAGCGGCGACAGGCGTCCGCCCAGCACGTGGTACTGGCCACGATACTCACCCGCGCGCTCGATGGCGCCGATGTCCGCCGCTTCCTCCACGGCGCAGATGAGCGCTGCATCGCGACGAGGATCCCGGCAGATGGAGCACAACTCCTCCTCCGTCAGGTTGAAGCAGCGCGCGCAGGGACGCACCCGCTCGGCGAGCGCGACCAGCGAGTCGGCCAAGCGCCGGCTCTGCTCGGGTGGCTGCTTGAGCAGGTAGTACGTGAGGCGCAACGCCGTCTTGCGGCCGATCCCCGGCAGCCGCGAGAGCTCGCCCGTGAGGTCCTCGATCGCGGACACGGGGCCCCGCCTAGAACGGCAGCTTGAACGGCAGCGACATTCCCCCGGCCAGCTTGCCCATCTCCGCCTGCTGGAGCTCCTGCGCCTTCTTCTGCGCCTCGGTCACGGCAACGAGCACGAGGTCCTCCAGCATCTCCACGTCCGACGGATTCACGACGGACGGATCGATCCGGATGGAGCGCACCGTGCCCTGCCCGGTCGCCTCGACGGTGACCATGCCGCCGCCGGAGGAGGCGGTCACAGTCTGCTGTGCCAGCTCGTCCTGGATCTTCTGGAACTTGCCCTGCATCTCCTGCGCTTGCTGCAGGATCTTCATGAAATCGGCCATCGATACACGACGTTCGGGAGACCTGAAAAGTACCCGGTCGCGCAGCGCGCGGGCAAGCGAGCCGCGTCACGCGTGCGTCAGTCCACGAGGTCGAGATCGAGCGCGTCGATGGCGGCGCCGAGCACCGGGTCACGACGTCGCAGCGCAGTCAGCCGCTCCGAGCGCACCATCTCGTCGGTGAGACGCGTCGGGGGCGGAGCGGCGCCGCCATTTGCCCGCACGGAGACGCGCTGCACGCCCGCGAACCATCGCTGCAGCATCGGCACGAGCTCGGCTTTCACGGATTCGAGCGCCTGCTCGTAGATCGGGTTCGGCTCGTCGAGGCCGATGGTCACTTCGCCGCGCGCATTGACGGCCACCGGTTCCGAGTGCTCCAGCGCCGTGGCTGCCACGCTCCGTCCCGCGGCACGCAGGGCGCCGGCCAGATCCTCCCAGCGGCCGACGAGCTGTGTCACGTCAGGTGGAGGCGCGGAACCCGCCTCGGCCGCGGGCCTTCGTACCGGGGCATCGGCCGCCTTTCGAGGCGCGGACGCTGGCGGTGGTGACGCTGGCGGTGGTGACGCTGGCGGTCGCGCCGGCGATGGGGCGGACGACGGTTCGGCGGCGCTCGTGCGACGCGCCGGCGGCGCGGGCTCGCGGCGTGGCGGCTCGCGGCGCGCCGCCGGCTCCGGCACGCCGCCGCCGCCTTCACCGCTCAGCCCCTGCAGCACCTTCTCCAGCGTCACCGTGCGGTCGAGCAGCGCGAAGCGCACGAGCAGCGCCTCGAGCAGCAGCTGCTGCTGTCCGCTCTTGCGGAAGCGCGGTTCGAGCTCGGTGATCGCGGAAAGCATGCGCAGCAGGTCGCCCGCGGCGAAAGCCTCGCGCCGCGCGACGAGCGACTCTCGCGTGCGCTCGCTCACGTCCGGCGGCGCGCCGCCGAGCGTGACGGCGAGCTGCGCGCGGATCATGTCGGCGAGGCCGGTGAGGAACTGCCCGAAATCCACCCCCGCATCGGCCAGGCGCGACACGAAAGCGAAGACGTCCCCCGCGCGGCGCTCGGCCAGCAGGTCGAGGAGCAACAGCAGCTCCTCCTCCGGCACGAGGCCGAGCGCATCGCGCACGCGCTCCGGCACCACCTCGCCGTCGCCCATCGCGAGCACCTGGTCGGTGAGCGACAGCGCGTCACGCATGGAACCGTCGGCGGCGCGCGCGATCATCGCCAGCGCTTCCGGCTCGGCGCGCACCTGCTCCTCGCCGAGCACGCGCTCGAGTCGCTGCCGGATGTCCGCCGCGCCGATGCGCCGGAAGTCGAAGCGCTGGAGACGGCTGAGCACCGGCGCCGCCGCCTGCGCGATCTTCTGCGGCTCCGTCGTGGCGAACACGAAGACAACGCGCGGGGGCGGCTCCTCGAGGATCTTGAGCAGCGCATTCCACGCTTCGCGCGTGAGCATGTGCGCCTCGTCCACAATGTAGACCTTGTAGCGGTCCTCCCCCGACGGCGCATACATCGCGCGCTCGCGCAGCTCGCGCGCGTCGTCCACGCCGCGATTGGACGCGGCGTCGATCTCCACGACGTCCAGCGACGACGCACCGGCCCAGATCCGCTGGCAGGAGGCGCACTCGCCGCACGGCTCGCCGCCGAGCGCCGGGTCGCCGCGCCGCTCGCAGTTGAGCGCCATCGCCAGCACGCGCGCCAGCGTCGTCTTGCCCACCCCGCGCGGCCCGCACAGGAGGTAGCCATGCGCCACGCGGCCGCGGGCGATGGCACCCTTGAGCGTCGCCGCGACGTGCGACTGCACCGCCACGTCGGCGAAGGTCTTCGGACGATACTTGCGGGCGAGGGCGATCGGCATGGAAAAAGAATAGCGTCCGGCGCGGCGCTCGGTCAGACTCCCGCTCGTCGGTCGCGCGCAAGCGGAAAAAAAAGAAGCGCGGGCCGCAGTCTCGCTGCGCGCCCGCGCCAATGTCCCAGGCCTGACGAAGCGACGTCAGACACCTCATGCCGCTGCTACCTTCGGGGTCCTGACGGAGTTAGAAGGCTGCCGCCCTCCGGGACCTGGGACACCGGTAATCTAACCGGCCGGCCGTCGGGCGACAACGCGGCGCACCTGGCCTCACGCCGCCGCCTCGATGGCAGCTCGCAGCACGTCCCCGGCACGGGTCACGGCCGCACGGTCGGCATCGAGGTGCGTGACGGCGCGAACCCGGGTGCCACTCCACGGACTCACCAGCAGTCCACCGTCTCGCGCCCGTGCGGCTACGTCGGCGCTCGTCATCCCCTCGGGCAGGTCCACCATCACGATGTTGGTGTCGGGCGGCACCACGCGCGCCCCCGCCGCGCCGTCCACGGCGTCGGCGAGAAGGCGGGCATTCGCGTGATCCTCGTTCAGTCGTCCGAGATGTGCATCGAGGGCGTACAGCGCCGCCGCGGCGAGGATTCCGGACTGGCGCATTCCTCCACCCAGTCGCTTCCGAACCGGGTGCGCCCGCGTGATGGTGTCCCGGTCTCCAACGAGGATCGCGCCTACCGGGCAGCCCAGCCCCTTGGAGAAGCTCAGCATCACGGTATCGGCGCAGCTGGCGAAGTCGGCGAGCGGGGTCCCGCTTGCCGCGCTTGCATTCCACAGGCGCGCGCCATCCATGTGTACCGGCAGGTCATGCTCGCGCGCGACCTCGCGCAGGGCGCGCAGCTCGTCGAGCAGGGTGATCTTGCCACCGGCGCCGTTGTGAGTGTTCTCGAAGCACACGATGCTCGCCGCCGGGGAGTGGATCGAGGTGGGCCGGATCATGCGCGCGAGGTCGTGAGCGCCCATGACGAGGCGGCCCTCTCCCGCCGGCACCCCGCGCACCTGCACCCCCCAGAGCGCAGCGGCCCCCGCCATCTCCCAGTGTATGATGTGCGCGTTTGCATCCAGCAGCGCTTCCGTCCCCGGCTGGGAGAGCACGGCGATGCCCGCCTGGTTCGCCATCGTGCCGGAGGGAAAGAACAGCCCCGCCTCCTTGCCGAGCATGGCGGCGACGCGCTCCTCCAGCCGCCGGACCGTGGGGTCGCCGTCGAGAACGTCGTCGCCCACTTCGGCTTCCGCCATGGCGCGTCGCATGGCGGGCGTGGGACGGGTCACTGTGTCGCTGCGCAGGTCGATCACGGAGAGTGCAGGTCGGTGTGAGGGAGAACGGTGAAAGGCGGCACCACGGTATTTAACCGTCGTGCCGCCCCTGGTTCACCCCCACCCAACCCTTCATCCCATCACGGCTTCGTGACCTTCACCGTCGGCGTCTTCACCTCGGTCTTCTTGGTGCCGACGACCGGCTTGGAGACGATCAGCGTGTCCTTCTGCGTGCCGACGACCGGCGTATTGATCGTGTCCACCTTCGAGCCGACGTCCACGCTCGGGGTCGTGACCGTGTGCGTGTCGGTGCCGATGGTGGGCGTCTGGACCTGGTACTGATTGTCACCGGTCTTCTTGCACGCGGCGAGCGGGAGCGCGACGAGCGCGCCGAGCAACATGATGCGCTTCATGTGTTTCCTCCGTTGGGTGGTTGGTTCCTCCCGCCTCAAGGCAACCTTCGCGCCAATGGCTCTGCCCGTCAGTCCTGGAACACCTCGCGCTGCCGCCGCCGCGTGCGGCGAAGCTCGAACACCTGCCCCACCTCGCCGCCGAGGATGAAGATCAGCGCGGCGTAATAGACCCAGAACACGACGACCACCACCGCCGCCACGGTGCCCGCGTAGAGGGAGCCCGGATTGAACGAGCTGACGTAGATGGCGAACACCAGCTTCGCCGCCTCGAACATCAGGGTCGTGAAGATCGACGCCACCCACGCGGCCTTCGTGCGCACGCGGCGCACGGGAAGGAACTTGTAGAGCGAGAAGAACATCACGGCGAGGATCGTGGTCGCCATGAGGTGCGTTCCCCACGCCCGCGCCTGCCCCATGACGTCCGACCGGATGCCCAGCTCCTCCAGCACGAGGACGCTGCTTTTCGTGGCGATGAGGACGTAGGTGCTGAGCAGCGTGTACGCGGTGATGAGGATCGTGGAGAGGACGGTGATCTTGATGTCGAAGAGCTTCCCCTGGATGATCCCGCGTTCGCTCTCGATGTCGAACACGCTCGCGAGCACGGTGCGCAGCGAGCCGAAGAGGCGGGTCGAGAACCACACGAAGCCGACAGCGCTCCAGATGCCGAGCGTCTGGTGCGTGCGGAGGATGTCGCTGATCAGCTTGTGCGTGCCGGCGTCGGGATTCTCGACGTGCGCCGGGAGGAGGCGGTCGAGGTAGCGGACCACCACCGCGTTCGCCTCGGCGGACGAGGCATTGAGCAGCGTGGCAAGCCCCCAGACGAGCAGGAGCACGAACGGCACCGCCGCCAACAGGATGTTGAAGGCGATGCCGCCGGCGAGGAACAGCACGTTGTCCTCGCCCGAGTTGTCCCAGACGCGCTTCGCGTAGTCACGGAGGGTCCAGCCGAAGCTGACGAGTGCCGGCCGCTTTCGCGTCCGCGCCCGCCGCGGGACGGTCTGGGTGGCCGTGTGACCCCCCGCCGCCTCAGGCGCCGGGCGCGCGGCCGCGCGACGTCGCGCCAGCGGCGCCCGCATGCGACTCCCGCGCTACCTCGACGCCCGCGTTGTACGCGGCCTTCGTCTCGGCCAGGCGACGCTCGAGGTCACCGCGCGCTTCCTGCGCAGCGGCGCGGCCGGCATCCATGGCGCGCGTCACCTGACGCTTCTTGAACTCGATCGCCGACCGTGCCGAGTGGATCTGCTGTTCCACGCGGCTGCGGGCAGTCTCGAAGGTGTCGGCGACGGTGTCCGACACGCCCTCCGCGACATTGCGCGCGGCGTCGCCGGCCCGGCGCGCGCGGCGCCGGATGTCATCGCGCGTCTCCTCGCCCGAGCGCGGTGCGAACAACAGCGCCACACCGGCGCCGATGACCACACCGAGCAGCAGGTTGCCAACGCCGCCACTGTGCTTCTCGATGACGATGTACGGTTGATCGTCGGGGTCGTGATACCGCATGTCCGCTCCTGAACGTGGCCTAGCGTGAGCGCTTGGCCGTGGATTTCTTCGCCGAGCTCCGTGCCGGAACCGGTTCGTTTCGCCGCGCCGTCCGCCCCGGCTTGTCCTCGCTCGCGCCATTGCTCGCCGCACCGGTCGTGCTCGCCTTCGCACCGCCCTGCAGCATCGCCATCAGCTCCTCGCGCACGTCCTTCTCGGACAGGCCGAGCACCTTGCCGGTGCGTGCAGCGTCACCGGAGGTGGACGCGAAGGTGCGCAGCACGAGCTGCTGGCGCGCTTCCGCGGCCGTGGCGCCTACCGGAATCGTGAGCGACGTGGGGACGTCCCCGCTCCGGAGGTGCCGCGGCACGATGTCATCCGTCCCGATCGTCGTGCCTCGGCACATGATGACCGCACGCTCCACGGCGTTCTTCAGTTCGCGCACGTTGCCCGGCCAGTGGTAGCTCATGATCCATGCCCACGACGCGTCGTCGAACCCCGTGATGGTCTTGCCGTTCTGCTGCCCGAACCGGGCGAGAAACTCGTTGGCGAGCAGCTGGATGTCCTGCGACCGCTCACGCAGCGGCGGGAGGTCGATCTCCACGACCGCCAGGCGATAGTACAGGTCCTCGCGCAGCTCGCCATCGGCGATCGCCTTCTGGAGATTCTTGTTCGTGGCCGCCAGGATGCGGATGTCCACGTTGATCTCCTTCTTGCCGCCGAGCCGGCGTACCTGCCGCGTCTCGAGGGCACGCAGGAGCTTGACCTGGATGTCGGGCGACATCTCGGCCATCTCGTCGAGGAAGATGGTGCCTCCGCTCGCCATCTCGAAGGCGCCCGGCTTCTCGTTCGTCGAGCCGGTGAAGGCACCCTTCTCGTGGCCGAACAGCTCGTTCTCGAGGATCTCCTTCGGCAGCGCGGCGCAGTTGAGGGCGAAGAACGGTCCCTTGGCGCGGTCGCTCTTGTGGTGGAGCGCACGCGCGACCAGCTCCTTGCCCGTGCCGCTCTCGCCGAGAATGAGCACGCTCGCCGTGGAGGGCGCGACTGCCTCGATCACCTGGTACACCTGCCGCATGGACTCGCTCTGGCCAGTGAGCTCACCGTAGTGGGTGAGCCCTTCAAGCTTCGAGGCCAGCTCGCGGTTCTTCTGCTGGACCTGGTACTTGTCCAGCGCCTTGGGAATCAGCGCCTTGAGGCGGTTGAGCTTCTCGGCGTTGAGCGGCTTCTCGATGTAGTCGTACGCCCCCTGCTGCATCGCCTGCACCGCCGAGTCCACGGTGGCCTGGCCGGTGATGATGATGCACTCGGTGGGAATCTCGCGCTGCTGCAGCTCGCGCAGCAGCGCGAGCCCGTCGAGGCGCGGCATCTTGAGGTCGGCGAGCACGACGCCGTAGCGCTCGGCAACCAGCTTATCGAGCGCCTTCTGCCCGTCGGAGACGACGTCCACGTCGTAGCCGGCGTC
>DASUXT010000149.1:0-9361 GCA_036377775.1 Gemmatimonadaceae bacterium
GAGGTGCGCTCGGGGTAGCCGACGTAGATCTGGCGCGGGCGGGCGATCTTCTGTTCGGGATCGGTGAGCATCTCCTCCCACTGCGCGAGCCAGCCCGCCGTACGCGCCACCGCGAACAGCACGGTGAAGAAGTCCGTGGGGAACGCCATCGAGCGGTAGATAAGCCCCGTGTAGAAGTCCACGTTGGGGTAGAGCTTCCGCGAGACGAAGTAGTCGTCGGACAGCGCGATGCGCTCCAGCTCGAGCGCGATCTCGAGGTCGCGATCCATGCCGACGATCTTGAACACGTCGTCGGCCAGCTTCTTCACGATGCGCGCGCGCGGGTCGTAGCTCTTGTAGACGCGGTGGCCGAAGCCCATGAGCTTCTGCCCCTTGCCGCTCTTCACCCCCTCGATGAACGCGGGGATGTTCTTCTTGTCGCCGATCTCCTTGATCATGTGCAGCACCGCCTCGTTGGCGCCGCCGTGGAGCGGGCCGTAGAGCGCGGCGATGCCGGCGGCGACCGCCGAGAAGGGATCCACGTGCGAGCTGCCGACGGCGCGCACGGCGTTCGTCGAGCAGTTCTGCTCGTGGTCGGCGTGGAGGATGAACAGCACCTCGAGCGCCTTCACGAACACCGGGTTCGCCTCGTACTTCGGCTCCGTCATCCGCGCGACCATCGAGAGGAAGTTCTCGACGTAGCCGAGGTCGTTGTCGGGATAGATGAAGGGGAGGCCCTTCACGTGACGGTAGCAGAACGCGGCGAGGGTCGGGAGCTTCGCGAGCAGGCGCACCGTGCTGATGTGCCGCTCCTCGGGATCCTGGATGTTCTTCGCCGAGGGGTAGAAGCTCGACAGGGCGGCCACCGAGCTGCAGAGCATCGACATCGGGTGCGCGTCGTAGCGGAAGCCCTGCAGGAAGTTCTTGATGTTCTCGTGGACGTAGGTGTGGTACGTGATCTGGTGGGTCCAGTCGTCGTACTCGGCCTGCGTCGGCAGCTCGCCGTTGCGGAGGAGCCACGCCACCTCGAGGAAGCTGGCCTTGTCGGCAAGCTGTTCGATGGGATAGCCGCGGTAGCGGAGGATCCCCTTCTCGCCGTCGATGAAGGTGATGGCGCTCTTGCAGCTGGCGGTGTTGAGGAACGCCGGGTCGTACGACATGAGCCCGAACTCGTCGGGCGAGCGCTTGATCTGGCGAAGGTCCATCGCACGGACGCCGGTGTCGCCCTCGGTGCCCGGCGGCATGATCGGCACGGAGTAGCCGGTACCGGTGCGCGTGTCCTTGATCTCGAGCGCGCCGTCGGCGGCGCTCGTCGAGTTCGGGTCGGTCTTGCTCATGTCCACGTTCTCCCTGGAATTGCCTTCACGTCGGCGGGCACATCCCCGTCCGAGGCTGAAATGTATTGGCGTGCGAACCGTCGCGTCATGGGCGGCTGCCGAGCTCGTACACGATCTCCCACTCCTCGGCGGACACCGGCTGGACGCTCAACCGGCTCCCCTTCTGGAGGAGCGCCATCCGCTCGAGGCCGGGCACGCCGCGCAGGTCGGCGAGCGAGAGCGGGCGTGACAGCCGCTCCACGGCGCGGAGGTCCACCATGATCCACGTCGGCGCCTCCTCCTTCGACTTCGGGTCGAAGTGCTCCTGCTTCGGGTCGAAGGCGGTGTGGTCGGGATAGCCCTCCCGCACCACCTCGGCCACCCCGACGATGCACGGCGGCTCCGCTCCCGAATGGTAGAAGAAGACGAGGTCGCCGCGCTTCATCCCGTCGCGCATGAAGTTGCGCGCCTGGTAGTTCCGGACGCCGTCCCAGCAGGTCGTCTGTCCGGCGCTGCGCAGGAGGTCGTCGAAGGAGAAGCAGTCGGGTTCGGATTTCACGAGCCAGTACTGTCTGGCGCGCTTCGCAGGGCTCATGGCAGGGGCGGTTGATGATCTGAATGTAGTCGTGTGCGGGCCGCACCTTGTAGCGCGGCGCGGGCGGGGCGAGCTTTGGCCGCATGTCCGATGAGCTGTACGTCCTGGGGGTGGTGTCCTACGTCTTCCGCGTCGCGCTGCTGGCAATCGGCGTCCTGCTCGCGGTGATCGCCGTCCTGGATTGGGCGACGCGTACGCGGCGCCTCAACCCGTTCGGGGCGATCGCGCGCTTCATGCGCAACCATGTGGACCCGCGGCTCGCTGGCGTGGAGCGGCAGGTGGTACGGATGGGAGGCCAGCTCTCGGCGACGCCATGGTGGGCGCTGGTCGCCTACGTGGTGTGTGCCGCGCTCGCCATCGCCCTGGTGGACGCCGTCATCGGCCTGGTGCTCGACGCGCGCTTCGCGTTCGGTCGCGGCGCAGCCGGCGTGCTCCTGCTCCTGGTGCGCTGGACTTTCGCGTTCCTCAAGCTCGCGCTGATCGTGCGCGTGGTGGTGTCCTGGCTGCCTCGGCTTGCATACAGTCGGTGGCTGTCGTGGAGCTTTGGCGCCACTGACTGGATGCTGCGCCCTCTGCGGCGTGTCGTGCCGTCACTCGGCGTGATCGACATCACACCGCTCGTCGCCTACTTCGGCCTCGTGATCGTGGAGTGGCTCGTGATGTCGGTCCTGCTCGCCGGATTTGCCTGAGTTGGACGTATTGCGCGTCGAGGTGCGAGGGGCGAGCATACGCGTGCACGTGCACGTCCAGCCTCGCGCGTCGCGAAGCGAGGTGGTGGGCACGCATGGAACGGCGCTGAAAGTGCGTCTGCTCGCACCCCCCGTGGATGGAGCGGCGAACGAGGCCCTCGTGTCATTGCTGGCGAAGGAGCTGGGGGTGCCGCGGCGCGATGTTCGCATCGTGCAGGGCGCCACATCACGGGCAAAGGTTGTGGAGATCGAGGGCACGACGGCGGACGCGGTGCGCGCGCTGGCGGCACATGGAACGGATGCATAGAACTGAGGGACATCGATGACGTACGTACTGCTGGTGGGGGGAGACGTCGCCCTGCTCGAGGGACTCTCGCAGTCGCTCGCCACTCTGGGCCACACGCCGCGCGTCGCGCGCGATTTCTCCGAAGCGCGACAGGTCGCCGCCGCGCACCCACCGCTGGTACTCGTCGCCGATCGTGCGCTCGCGAGCGCCGGCGGGGCGGAGCTGCTCGGTACGCCGCTCGCCGCGGGCGGCGCCCGCATCCTCTACCGGCTCGCCGCCACGCCGATGGCTCCGCTCCTGCCCGCCCTTCAGCGCGCCGTGCTGGCGGATCTCACCCTCCCGCTCGAGCGTCACCGCCTCGCGGCCCTGGTGCAATCCGTGGCCGAACGTGCGCGCCTCGCCGGTCGGACACCGAAGCACACGCCGCCGGAGTCACGGACGGTATAGATCGCCGCGCCGGGGCTGGGAAAGCATCGAAAGGAAACGGCGGAAGGATTTGAAACGACAGGATTTGGCCCTACAGGGATCGGTGCTCTGCGCACTGAGACTATCCTCCACGACCCCGGAGTTTCCTGAATGAATTTGAACGGCCTCGGGAGGCGCCCTGGCCCCTGGAGCTTTCTGCGTAGACGAGATAATCCTGCCCTCCCGCCAGTTTCCGCCGTTTCCTCTCCCGCTGCAGTTACCGTTGCCCCCCGTACCAGCGCCTGCTATCATTAGAGCCGTAGCACACAACCGATCCCGTGGCGATTTCCAGCAAATTGCGGCCACGTTAATCCCCTGCTAAAGCGCGAGCCCGCACGCTGTCGCGTCAGGGCTCTTTTTTATTGGCTTACAACATGTCCTTCCCGAAGCTCGCCGACTCGCCCTCCCCGTACCTCCGCGCGCTCGCCGAGCGAGTGCTCGTCTATGACGGCGCCATGGGCACCAACATCCAGCGCCACCATCCCACCCCAGAGGACTTCGGCGGGAAGGAGCTGGAAGGGTGCAACGACAACCTCGTCCTCACCCGTCCCGACATCATCCAGTCCATCCACGAGTCGTTCCTCGCCGTGGGTTGCGACGTGGTGGAGACGTGCACCTTCCAGAGCACGCCGCATCGCCTGCGCGAGTGGGGGCTCGAGGAGAAGACGCGCGAGCTGAACGTCCAGGCGGCCCGCCTCGCCCGCGCGGCCTGCGACAAGTACTCGACTCCCGAGCAGCCGCG
Source organism: Gemmatimonadaceae bacterium (assembly GCA_036377775.1). Classification (GTDB taxonomy): domain Bacteria; phylum Gemmatimonadota; class Gemmatimonadetes; order Gemmatimonadales; family Gemmatimonadaceae; genus AG11. The sequence continues at coordinate 4,073 of DASUXT010000149.1, forward strand.
TTTCGTCGCCGGCTCCATCGGGCCCACGGGAATGCTGCCGTCGAGCAGTGACCCGGTGCTCTCCAACATCACCTTCGACGCGCTCGCCGAGACGTACTACCTCCAGGCGAAGTACCTCGTGGAAGGCGGCGTGGACGTGCTGCTCGTCGAGACCGCCCAGGACATCCTCGAGGTGAAGGCGGCGCTGACGGGCTTCGAGCGGCTGTTCGCCGAGATCGGCCGGCGCGTGCCAGTGCAGACACAGGTCACGCTGGACGTGAGCGGCCGCATGCTCCTCGGCACCGATATCGCCAGCGCGCTCACCACGCTGGAAGCGATGCGCGCCGACGTCATTGGCCTCAACTGCTCCACCGGCCCCGAGCACATGCGCGAGCCGGTGCGCTACCTCACCGAGCACGCCTCGCGACCCATCTCCGTCATCCCCAACGCCGGCCTTCCGCTCAACACCGGCACCGGCGACGCGGTCTACCCGCTGGAGCCGGCGCCGATGGCGGGGATGCTGCGGGAGTTCGTCGAGGAGTTCGGCGTGCGGGTCGTCGGCGGCTGCTGCGGCACGACGCCGGAGCATCTCTCCGCGATCGTCAGCGCCGTGAACTCCGCCAGGCCGGCCGAGCTGCCCACGCACCGCCGCGAAGCGAAGGTGGCGTCCGCGATGCGCGCCGCCACGCTGCGCCAGGAGCCGGCACCCCTGCTCGTCGGCGAGCGCGTCAACGCCCAGGGCTCACGCAAGGTGAAGCGCCTGCTCCTCGCCGACGACTACGAGGGCATCGTGGACGTGGCGCGCGAGCAGCAGGAGTCGGGCGCCCACGTGCTCGACATCTGCGTCGCCGTCACCGAGCGAGCCGACGAAGCCGACCAGATGTCGAAGCTGGTCAAGCTGCTCTCGATGAGCGTCGAGACGCCGCTGATGATCGACTCCACGGAAGCGGCGGTTGTCGAAGCCGCGCTCCAGCACGTGCCCGGCCGCGCGATCATCAACTCCATCAACATGGAGAACGGCCGCAAGCGCATCGACACCATCGTGCCGATCGCGAAGAAGCACGGCGCGGCGCTCGTCGCCCTCACGATCGACGAGATCGGGATGGCCAAGACTCGCGAGCGGAAGCTCGAGGTCGCGAAGAAGATCTACGACATCGTCGTCGGCGAGTACGGCCTCTTGGCGGAAGACCTGATCTACGATGCGCTCACCTTCACCCTCGCCACCGGCGACCAGGAGTGGGTGGACAGCGCGCACGAGACGATCGAGGGGATCCGGCTCATCAAGCGCGAGCTGCCCGGCGTCTTCACCATCCTCGGCGTCAGCAACGTGAGCTTCGGCCTCGACGCCGACGCGCGCCACGTGCTCAACTCCGTCTTCCTGCACCACTGCGTGGAAGCAGGGCTGGACGCCGCCATCGTGAACCCGGCGCACATCCGGCCCTATGCCGAGATCAGCGCCGAGGAGCGCGCGCTGGCGGACGACCTCGTATTCAACCGTCGTCCCGACGCGCTGCAGCGGTTCATCGACGCCTTCTCGGCGAAGACGGGCGAGAAGGCGGTGGAGGAAAAGGAGGATCCGACGGCGGGGATGACCGCGGACCAGAAGGTCCACTGGATGGTCGTCCACCGGAAGAAGGACGGCATCGAGGCCGCACTCGACGCAGCGGGCGTGCGCGAGAACCCGGTGCGCGTGCTGAACGACGTCCTCCTTCCCGCGATGAAGGAAGTGGGCGACAAGTTCGGCGCCGGAGAGCTGATCCTCCCGTTCGTGCTCCAGAGCGCCGAGGTGATGAAGAAGGCGGTGAAGCACCTGGAGCAGTTCCTCGAGAAGGCCGAGGGCTACACCAAGGGGAAGGTCGTCCTCGCCACGGTGTACGGCGACGTGCACGACATCGGCAAGTCGCTCGTCAACACGATCCTCAGCAACAACGGCTACACCGTGTTCGACCTCGGCAAGCAGGTGCCGGTGAACACGATCATCGAGAAGGCACAGGAGGTGGGCGCCGATGCCATCGGCCTCTCGGCGCTGCTCGTCAGCACGAGCAAGCAGATGCCGCTCTGCGTGCAGGAGCTCGACAAGCGCGGCATCCAGATCCCGGTGCTCATCGGCGGCGCGGCGATCAACCGTCGCTTCGGGCGGCGCGCGATGTTCGTGGACGGCGAGCGCGCGTACGACTCGGGCGTGTTCTACTGCAAGGACGCATTCGAGGGACTGGAGACGATGGATGCGCTCCAGGACTCGCCGGAGAAGCGAAAGGAGCTGACCGCGAAGCTGATGGAGGACGCACGCAAGGACGTGTTCCTGCGCACGAACGTGGGCAAGGACGTCAAGCGTGGCACCGACGCCGGCGAGAAGAGCGACGTGACGCAGGATCACGCGATCCCCGGGGCGCCCTTCTGGGGAACGCGCGTACTCGAGGACATCCCGCTCGAGGAGGTGTTCGACGTCCTCGACCTGGATGAGCTCTACCGCCTGCAGTGGGGCGGCCGCGGGTCGGGTCCCGAGTTCGACAAGATGGTGCGCGAGGTGTTCCAGCCGACGCTCGAGCGGCTGAAGAACGAGGTACGCGAGGAAGGCTGGATCAAGCCGCGCGCCGTGTACGGCTACTTCCCGGCGCAGAGCTCGGGGAACGAGCTCGTGGTCTACGATCCCGCCGCCTATGCGAAGGACGGCACGCTCACCGAGGTCTCCCGCTTCCACTTCCCGCGGCAGGAGGGACGCGAGCGGCTGTGCATCGCCGACTACTTCCGTCCCTCGTCCGGCGGCGAAGTGGATGTGGTCGCGCTGCAGGTGGTGACGGTCGGCGACGAGGCGACGCGCCGCTTCGAGGCGCTGCAGGGGGCCGGCGAGTACACCGAGGCGTTCTACTCGCATGGCCTCTCGGTGGAAGCCGCCGAGGCAGTGGCCGAGTGGATGCACCGTCGCGTGAAGAAGGAGCTCGGCCTCCCGGGCAGCCGCGGCAAGCGCTATTCGTGGGGCTACGGCGCCTGCCCCGACCTCGAGGATCATCAGCAGGTGTTCAAGCTGCTCCCTGCCGCCGAAGCGCTCGGCATGGACATGACGTCGGCGTTCCAGCTGATGCCAGAACAGAGCACCGCGGCCATCGTCGTGCACCACCCGCAGGCGAAGTACTACGCCGTGCGCACGGCCGAAGGCGCCGGGGCCGCGTGAGCTACGGCCCGGTGACGCACGAGAAGCGCGACGAGGCGACGATCGCCGCCGCGCTCGCGCGCCTGGTGGATCCGCAGTCGCTCGTGCTGTTCGACGGCGCGATGGGCACCATGCTGTACTCGCGCGGCGTGTTCATCAACCAGTGCTACGACGAGCTGAACGTCCGCGCGCCCGACCTCGTGCGTGAAGTGCACCGGGGTTACGTGAAGGCGGGCGCCGAAGTGCTGGAGACGAACAGCTTCGGCGCCAACCGGCTCAAGCTGGCGCAGTTCGGGCTGGCGGCGCAGACGCGCGAGCTGAACCAGCGCGCCGCCGAGCTGGCGCGCGAGGCGGCCGACGAAGGACACGACGTGCTGGTTGCTGGAGCAGTCGGGCCCCTTGGCGTGCGGCTGGAGCCGTACGGCCCCACGTCGGTGGAGGAAGCGCGCGAGATCTTCCGCGAGCAGATGGAAGGGCTCAAGGCCGGCGGCGCCGACCTGTTCATCCTCGAGACGTTCAGCGACCTGCACGAGATCGGGCAGGCCATCGCCGCGGCGCGCGAGGTGGATCCGACGATGCCGGTCGTCGCGCAGATGACGGTCGGCGTGGACGGACTCACGCCCTACGGCGCGTCGCCGGAGGACGTGGCGCGCGCCCTGGATCGCTTCGGCGCGGACGTGATTGGTCTCAACTGCTCCGTTGGGCCGCAGATCATCCTTGAGGCGGTGGAGAAGATGGCGCCGCTGACGCGGAAGAAGATCGCCGCGCAGCCGAACGCCGGCATGCCGCGCGAGGTGGGTGGTCGCAGCATGTACATGGCGAGCCCGGAGTACATGGCGAGCTACGCTCGCCATCTCTTCCAGGCGGGTGCGCGGGTGCTGGGCGGGTGCTGCGGCACCACGCCGGAGCACATCCACGCCATGAGCGAGGGGATCCGCCCGCTCAGCCCGCGCTTCGCGCGCGCCGTGTCGGGCGGCCAGGTGAGCGTCGGCACAGCGCCCACGCTCCGTGAAGGCAAGCGCACGCCCGACGTGGAAGCGGTGCCGCTCGCCGAGCGCTCGCGCTGGGGAGCGAAGATCGCCGCGGGAACGTTCGTGACGAGCGTGGAGATCGTCCCGCCGCGCGGCGTGGACGCGTCACGCATGATCGCCGACGTCGGGCGCCTGAAGGAAGCGGGCGTGGACGCGGTGAACGTCCCCGACGGTCCGCGAGCGCAGAGCCGCATGGGTGCGCTGCTCACCTCACTGCTCATCGAGCAGCAGGTGGGGATCGAGACGGTCACCCACTACGCCTGCCGCGACCGCAACCTGCTCGGCATGCTGAGCGACCTGCTGGGCGCGTCGGCCGTCGGCCTCCGCAACCTGCTGCTCATCACCGGCGACCCGCCGAAGATGGGGCCGTACCCGAGCGCCACCGCGGTGTTCGACATCGACTCCATCGGGCTCACCAACCTGGTGAGCAAGCTCAATCACGGCCGCGACCCGGGCGACAACGCCATAGGTGCGCCGACGCGGTTCGTCATCGGCGTCGGTGTGAACCCGGCGCCGATCGACCTCGAGCACGAGCTCCGGCGCTTCGCGTGGAAGGTGGAAGCGGGCGCGGAGTTCGCCGTCACACAGCCGGTGTTCGACGCGGTACAGCTCGAGCACTTCCTGCGCCGCACCGAAGGGCAGCGCGTGCCGATCGTGGCCGGCATCTGGCCGCTGGTGAGCGTGCGCAACGCCGAGTTCCTGGCGAACGAGGTGCCGGGAGTGAGCGTGCCGGACGCGGTGATCGCGCGGATGCGGCGCGCCGGCGAGAAGTCGAAGGAGCACGCCGTGGCCGAGGGAATCGCGATCGCGCGCGAGATGCTCGAGCGGGTGCGCGGCGACGTGCAGGGGGTGCAGGTGTCGGCGCCGTTCGGCAAGGTGGAGCTGGCGCTGGAGGTCTTTGCCTGACTGTGCGCCGGCGGCAGGGCTCGTCGCCGTCTACAGCTCCGTGCCTGGCAGACCCGCCGGCGGCAGGGCTCCTCTCAGTGAAGGCTCCCTGCCATGGGGAACGCAGATCAACGCAGATCTTTCACTGCCTGATCTGACGCAGATTCCTGCCTCGAGCTGGCCTCGGCGCACCGAGTCCATCCCCTACAGCCCCAAAGATCTTGTTTTTTGGAACGGCCTCGG
>DASUXT010000150.1:0-14714 GCA_036377775.1 Gemmatimonadaceae bacterium
AGCAGGTGCATGCCGTTGGCGCGGATCCGCTCGGCGTACTGCTGTGCGCCCGCGCTGAGCGGCCCCTCCTTCCCCTGGAGCAGCACGCGCGAGAAGCCGATGATCGCCGTGAGGGGCGTCCGCAGCTCATGGTTCATGCGCGTCATGAACTCGCTCTTCGTGCGGTTCGCCGACTCGGCGGCATCCTTCGCCGAGCGCAGCGCGTCCTCCACCGCCTTCCGCTCGGCGATGTCGTGCCACACGGCGAGGATCACCTCGCGGCCGTGGAGCCGCACCGGCGTGAGGGTGATCTCCACGGGAAAGCCGGTGCCGTCGGCGCGCTGGTGCTCCCACTCGAAGCGGTGGAACCCCTGGACGCGCGCGCGGCGGCGCATCTGCTCGCCGACCACGATCGACAGCCGGCCATCGGGCTGGCGGCGTGGCGAGAGGTCGGTGGGCGTGCGGCCGAGGATCGCGTCCTTGCTCGAGTAGCGCAGCATCCGCAGGGTGGCGTCGTTGCAGTCGATCACCCCGCGCTCGTCATACAGCAGGTGGGCGTCGCTCGATCGCTCGAACAGCACGCGGAAGCGCTCATCCGACGCCTCGCGCTCCGTGATGTCGCTGCCCGCGGCGATGAGGCCGTGCACCGGCATGCCTTCGCCGTCACGGAGTGGGGTGATGTTCCACAGCACCGTGCTGCGCCGGCCGTCCCGCGACTTCACCGCACCCACGTAGTTGCGCAGCGGCCGGCCGCCGAGAATGTCCGCAATGCCGCGGCGCATCTCGTCGCGATGCCGCTCGGTAAGGAACGTGTCGAGGTAGACCTGGCCGATGGCTTCGTCGCGCGGCACGCCGTAGAGCGCCTCGGCCTCGCGGTTCCATTCGAACACGCGTCCGTCGCGGTCGAGGCCGACGATCGCGCTGCCCGCCGTCTCCACCACCGAGCGGTAGAGCGCCTGGCCGCGCTCGAGGGCCTCGGCCTGCGTCAGCAGCTCGCGGTTCTGCAGCTCGAGCGCCTGCGCCTGGGCGGCGCGTTCCTCTTCCGCGCGCCGGTCGTGCGTGATGTCGCGGAAGATGGAGACCACGGCGTACGGCTTCTCGCCCGGCTCGCGGCGGAGGGGATGCGTATTCACCGAGAGCCAGCGGATCTCCCCGCCCTCGTGACGGATCCCCATGACCTCGTTCATCAGGCCGCGCCCGGTCTCGAGGGTGACGCGGCTGGGGAGCTGCGACTCCTGGCGTGGCTCGCCGTTCTCGTTGACCATGCGACGCGCCATCGACTTGAGGTCTGGCTCGTCGCCCTCCTGCACGCCGAGGATCTGGAGTGCGCTGGGATTCCAGCTCTGGATCCGCCCGCTGCGGGCGACGAAAAGCATCCCCTCCTGCATCGAGTCGAGCACGGCACGCGTGCGCGACTCGCTCTCCGCAAGCTGCTCCACGGTGGCGAGCAGCCGCTCCTGGGTGGGCTGCAGCGCCAGGCGCACCCCGAGCCCGAGGGCGGTGAGCAGGAGCAGCACGCACACGGTCTCGGTGAGGACGAGGACGTCGAGCCGGCGCGCGGCGTCAGCCTCCATTGCGCCGACGACACCGTCGATGGCGAGGAGGTATCGGCGCTGGGCAAGGTCGAGCTGCCGTTGATCGGCGGCGGTGGCGCTGTCGGCGGCGGCCGCCCGTGCCGCGGCCATCACCTCGCGCTGCAGCTTCACCAGCCCGGCGAATCCGGGGAGGGTCTGCTCGTCATCCGCAAACAGCGCGTCCGACTGTGCGCCCTGGCGCAGGCGCGCGGCGGCGCCGAGCCACTCGAGGATCGTCGTGTCGAGCTGCTGGCGCTTCGCGGCGCGCTGGGCGGGAGGCGCGCTGCGCACCGCGAGCGCCTCGGTGACCACCTGCCCGCTGTAGTATCGCTCGCGCCCCGCGGCGTTGGCGAGCGGGATGTCGTTCCCGTGGCGCGGCGTGAGGACGAGCAGCACGCCGAGCATCGCCATCGCGAGGAGGATGACGACGAGGACAGCGACGCGGGATCGCTGGTCGAGCTGCCGTGGGGTAGGGAGTCGCAAACAGCGGAGGAGTGCGGCGTGGCGGGTGGCACTCGCAGGACAGCCGAGTGCCACGCCACGTCACGCCTCCGCTACAGCTTCACCCGCGAGCGTCGCGGCTTGCCGGCGTTCAGGCGGCCGGCGTGCGCGGACAGCAGGTCCGAGCGCGAGATCATGCCGATCACCTTCCGCGGGGCATGGCGCTCGACGACGGGCAGGCGCCCAACACCCGCGCGCACCATCTGGTCGGCCGCGTCGCGGAGGGTGTTGTCGCTGAACACCACCACGGGCGCGCGTCGCACGAGTGCCGAGAGCGGCACCGTCTCGTTCTCCTCGCTGCCGATCAGGTCGCGGCGCGTGAGCACGCCGACGAGCATGCCGGCGTCGTCCACCAGCGGATAGCCCTGGTGCGAGCTGCCGGGCGCGTGCGACTCGAGCCACCGGCGCACCTGGCCGAGGGTGTCGCTCGCGCGAAGGGCCACCACGTCGCGAAGCGCCGTCTCGCGCACCAGCTTCTGCGCCAGGTAGTCGGCCGTGTACTCCACGCGCACCGACGCGCCGCGGCGCGCCAGCTTCTCCGTCATGATGGAGTTCTTGCTCATGAGGAGCGAGACGAAGTACGCCGCCGTGCCGCCGGCGAGCAGCGGCAGCAGGCCGAACGGCTGGCGCGTGATCTCGAAGGTGAAGATGATGGCCGCCAGCAGCGCGTGCGAGGCGCCGGCGAAGATGGCCGTCATGCCGACGAGGGCCGCCACCTTCGGGTTGACGTTGGCCGCCGGGTAGATGGCCGCCGCCCCGACGCCGAGCATGGCGCCCAGACCGCCGCCGATGGTGAACAATGGCGCGAGCGTACCGCCCGACGTGCCACTCCCCAGGTAGATGGACCAGGAGAGGAACTTGGCGATGACGAACACCACGAGCGCGGTGCCGACGATCTGCCCGTTGATGATCGCCGTGATGTTCTCGTAGCCGATGCCGAGCGTCTTCGGCTGCAGGTAGCCGATCACGCCGACGAACACGGCGCCGATGGCCGGCCACCACGCCCAGTGCACGGGCAGCTTCTCGAACAGGTCCTCGATGCCGTAGGTCCACTTGGTCACCCACGCGGCGGCCACGCCGACAATGGCGCCGATGATCGTGTAGAACGCGAGGGCCTCGTAGTGCACCTGCCCGATGGTGCCGATCTCGAACGCCGTCCCGGTGCCGACGAAGACGATGCGCACCGCCATGGCCGCCGCCGACGCGAGGGCCACGGGGATGAGGGAGCGCGCGCGGTACTCGAACAGGAGCAGCTCGACGGCGAGGAGGACGGCGGAGATCGGGCTGCCGAAGGTGGCCGTCATGCCGGCGGCGGCGCCGGCGGCGAGCAGGATCTTCCGCTCGTCGGCGCTCATCTTGACCATCTGGCCGACGAGCGAGCCAAGCGCGCCGCCGGTGGCGATGATCGGGCCCTCGGCGCCGAACGGTCCGCCGGTGCCGATGGCGACCGCCGCGGAGAGGGGCTTGAGGATCATGACGCGCGCCGGAATGCGGCTTTCGCCGTAGAGCACCCGCTCCATCACTTCCGGGATGCCGTGGCCGCGGATGGCGGGAGAGCCGTAGCGGGCCATGATGCCGACGACGAGCGCGCCGACGACGGGAATGAGGATGATCCACCAGCCGATGTTCGTCGCGCCACCCGGGGAGCGGAGCGAGAAGGAGACGGTGTGGTAGTAGGAGATATTGGTGATGACGGCGATCAGCGCCGTCAGGAGCTGCGCGACGAGCCCGGCGCCAATGGCGACGATGATGGCGAGGCCGGCCATGAGAGCCGTGCGGCTGTCGACCGGGGCGCTCTCCGGCGGAAGTTCGAGATCGAGATAGGCCTCTTGTTCCGCGAGGCCCGGCGAGACGGGAAGCGACCCGTCCCGGTCAATTGTATTGATGCCCATATAAATGAATCGTAGTCGGCCGTGGCCTCCCCGTACACTCCCGGTGGCTGGCCGACCCCCGGCAGGCGAGGCCATCCGGCGGAGGGCCCACCGGAATACGACCTACGACCCGCCGGGCAACCTGGACGGTCAGTACGTCCGTTCCGGCGCCATCAGGCGCTTCGCCACCCACCAGATGAGCGCGATGGGCAGGATGATCATCAGGGCCATCTTCAGCGCGGCGAGCGCGAGGCCGACGATCGCCCCCGCGATGCCCAGCGTCACGCCGAGCGCAGCCATGCCAAGCACGAAGACGAGGAAGGCCAGCGGCACTCCCACGCAGAGCACCAGCACCGACACGAGGACGAACTTGATGAACTTGCGCATGACCGGCTCCAGTAAGGGCTCGATCCTCCCTACGTCTTCCGCGCCCGGCTGGTTTCCCGCGGGCCATCGCGGCCCGGCGGCCCGACCCTGCCCGGCGCGCCAAGCGCGAACAGCGTGTCGGCATCGAGCCGGCGCCAGTCGGGTGGATAGTCCCACACGCGCCGCACGCAGTCGCGCGAGTTGAGGACGAGGCAGCGCTTCCCGCGCGCCCACGCCTGAGGAGTATCCACCTCCTGCACCGACCACTCGACGCCGTTGCGGTCCGCGATCACGTGAGGAAAAGGATCGTTGCCGGTTCCGCCCTCGGCGCGGAATACGTGGCCGTTCGTATCGACACTCCAGGACACCAGGACACCTGCATCTCTGCCCATTGAGGAACGCCGCCGCCCGCCGGCCCACTCGTTCCTTCTCGTGTCGTTCTGTACGGAAGCTTCATGCCGGGAGGCGGAAGGGGAGAAGGTCAGGAGGTCGAAAGTTCGGACGGTCCGATGGCTGATGGTCTGTGGCCTCCGGCCTGGAGACGCTGGTCCGACGACCTCTGCCCTCCCGGCCATCTGACCTTCCGCCGTTACAGGTCCCCCAGCAGGTTGTCGATCCGCTTCTCGGCGGCGTCCATGGCGCGGCCTTCGAGGATGGAGCGCATGAGGTCGTCCACCTCGAGCTCGAAGTCCGTCGGGAAGCGACGGTTCTCCGGAAAGCGGAGCACGGCACCGATCACGAGGGGAAAGTGCGGCTCGGCGCCCTCGTCCTCCTCGTCGTCTTCGTCTCCCTCCTCCCCGTCGAGCTCGTCTTCCTCCTCCTCGTCGTCGTCATCGTCGAGGCCGGCGACTTCCTCCCACGTCTGCCCGTGCGGGGTGGCCGAGGCCGCCCATGGGGCACGGGCTTCGTCGTCGTCATCATCCTCGGGCGAGACGCTTTCCTGGATCGCGCGCATCGTGCGCTCGGGCAGCAGCGCGGACAGCTCGCCGCGCACCCCGCCGTCCTCCTCCCACGCCGCGCCGACGACGATCACCGGCTCGCCGAACGCATCGCTGGCGAGGAAAGCGTCCACGAGCTGGCTCGGATACGAGTTCACCGCGAGCAGGATGTCGCGCGGCCCGGCCCGCGTGAACGCGACCGGCTGCTCTCCCGGCGGCGCACCCGGCCGGTCGAGCCGTTCCACTCGCAGCAGGAGCGGCTCCGGAACGATGAACGTCAGCGGGTTGTCGCGCGTGAACGGCCCGTGCGGTTCGGGAGGAGTGGGGGATTCGGCGTCGTCGCCCATGACGCAAGGTACGAACGGGTCAAAAACAACTACAGTACCTCGTACGTCGTACTTCGTACCGGGACCCATGATTCCGGCCAGTCCAATGCACGGCTGGCCACGAGTGACGCGAGCGCTGCCTTGTAGAGGCTGGCTCGTCGGTCGTCGTACGAGGTACTAGGTACCTGCTACGGCAGTTGCAGTTGCGACAGCCCGTACCCCGTCTATTGCCCCACAAAGCGTCCCCATCGAGTACGGCTTCGGCACGAATACCGTGCGCCGGTCCAGCGGAAGGTCGCGGTCTTCGGCGGTGTAGCCGGAGACGAACACCACCGGCACCTCCGGTACGCGCTTCCGGATGCGCGACACCATCTCCACTCCTCCCACGCCGGGCATCACGACATCGGTGACGATGACGTCGAGCATCGCGCGATACTCGTCGAACTGGCGCTCCCCGTCGGCGCCGTCGGCGGCCTCGAACACCACGAAGCCGCAGCGTTCGAGCAGGCGACGCGCCTGCGCGCGCACCCGCGGCTCGTCCTCCACGAGGAGCACGGCGCCCGCACCGCGCACCTCGGCCGGCTGCTCGGCACGCGGCGCCTGCACGACGTGCGTGTCGCTCCCGTCGCCGCCCGGAAGGAGCACGGTGACGCGCGTTCCCGAGCCGGGTTCACTGGCGAGGCGCACCGCTCCGCCCGACTGGTGCGCGATGCCGTACACGGTGGCGAGGCCGAGTCCCGTGCCTTCGTGCGGGCCCTTGGTGGTGAAGAAGGGCTCGAAGGCGCGGAGCATCGTGCTCTCGTCCATCCCCACGCCGGTGTCGGCCACTTCCAGTGACGCATAGCGACCCGGGGCAATGCCGAGCGCCTCCGCTTCGGCGGAGGCGAGCTCGGTCGCGCCGGTGGTGATGGTCACCGTGCCTCCCTGCGGCATCGCGTCGCGCGCGTTGATGACGAGGTTCACCAGCACCTGCTCGAGCTGGTGCGGGTCGGCGACCGCCGACGCGCTCTCCTTCGAGCGGCGCACCTCGAGTCGTGCCCCGCCACCCAATGCCCGCGCGAGGAGGCGCTCGACGTTTCGCACAACCTCGTGCAGGTCCACCTGGGTGGGCGCGTGTACTTCCTTGCGGCCGAAGGCGAGGAGCTGACGCGTGAGCACGGCGCCGCGCTCCACGGCCTGGCGGATGTCGGACACGTCCTCCCGCAGGTCGCTGTCCGTCGGAAGCTCGGCCGCCAGCGCGCTCGCGGCGTTGAGGACCACGCTGAGCAGGTTGTTGAAGTCGTGGGCCACGCCGCCGGCCAGCCGACCGACGGCTTCCATCTTCTGCGCCTGGAGGAGCTGGGCTTCCATCTCCCGCTCGCGGCGGCGCATGCGTTGCTGCTCGGTGACGTCGTTCACCACGACGACCCGCGCCGAGCGCCCCTCGAACTGGAAGGCGTGCGAGATGATGTCCACGTCGATGAGCGTGCCGTCCGCCTTGCGATGCCGGTATCCCCAGCCGCGGCTCTGCGCCTCGAAGCCGCGCCGGCGCGCGAGCACCTGCAGCTTCACGCGATCGACGTCCTCCTGCGGACGGATGTCGAGTATCGTCATGCGCAGGAACTGTTCGGCGGTGTAGCCGTAGTGCGCCACCGCCGCCGGGTTCACGGCGAGGAAGCGGAAGGTCTGCACGTCGTACACCCAGGCCGGCAGCGGCGTCACCTCGAACAGCAGGCGGTAGCGGTGCTCGCGCTCGGCGAGCTCCTGCTCCCAGCGATAGCGCTCGGAGACGTCGATCACCACGCCGATGGTGCCGATCACCCGCCCGGCGCCGTCGAGCAGCGGGCCGGCTGACACTTCGGCGAGGAACTTCGTGCCGTCTCGACGACGGTGCTCCACCTCGTAGACCTCGCGCTGCCCCGCCGCCCGCTGCAGGAGCCGCTGGCGGTCGCGCTCCTGGTCGTGGGGCGAGAAGAACAGCTTCGGGAGGCGCCGACCGATGAGCTCCTCGCGGGCGTAGCCCGTACGCTCGCAGAGGTAGCCGTTCACATAGACGGCGCGGTTGTCGAGGTCGGTGACGACGAGTCCGGCGTGCAGGTTTTCGGCGACGGCGCTGAAGCGCGCTTCCGTCTCGCGCAGCATCGCCTCGGCGGGATCCCGGTCGGTGCGCCGCACGGTGCAGAACATGCCCCCGTCGTCGAGTCGCGAGGCGGCGACCTCGGTGAGCACGGAGCTCCCGTCGGCACGCAGCAGGCGGCGCAGCGACATCGCCGATCCGTCACGCGCAACGAGAGCGGTGCGGATGGGATTCTCGGCGAGGTCGGCCGGATGCAGCAGCGAGACGATGGACCGCCCGACCAGCGACTCCGCCGGCGCGCCGATCAGGTCGGCGAAGGCGCGATTGACGCGAACGACGTTGAGCGACGCGTCGATGACGGCCATGCCGTCGCACGCGAGCTCGAAGAGCGCCTGGTAGTCGAGAGCGGACATGCCGTAATAGTATCGGCATCGGGGGGGCGGGACTGAACTGCCAGCTAGTCGGGGCGGGGGGCGTGGAACGCCCCCCTTTCCGGGCGCCGGGCTCGCTGCGCTCGCCTTTGCTGTCTGGGCGCGCGCTGCGCGCGCTCTCGGGGAAACGCTCCACCAATCCGGCAAGACGCCCTACCCAAACGCCGTTCCCGAAAGGCGGCGCCCCCGCGCCGCCGCCCCGAGAGTGAGCCGCAGGCGAGCGCCCCGACAGCAAGCCAAGGCGGCGCAGCCGCCGGGCAGCGCCCCGACTAGCAGTCGGTGCGTTCCCCGCGGCGCGCCCCGACTAGCTATTCCTCCCCTATATTTCCCCCTCTCTCAACCCGTGCAGTTCCATGCCGTCACAGACCGAACCCGCGCTCCGGCTCGCGCGCGCTGACCAGCCGTCGAGCCTGCCGGAGGCGCCAGGCAGGCCTCGCCTCACCGACGATCACGTCGAGCGGAATCCGGGGATGCCGCTCGACCTCGACATCGTCCGCGCGCTGCGCGTCAATCGCTCCGCCGTGGAGCGACGGGCGGCGACGATCCCGACGCGGCGCACGGTGAAGAAGGAATGGCAGGCGGCGTGGCTGCTGCGCGCCATCTCGCTCATCGACCTCACGACGCTCGCCGGCGACGACACGGCGGGGAACGTGAAGCGGCTTTGCGCCAAGGCGGCGCACCCCCTGCGCGACGACCTCGCCCGCGCGCTGGGCGTGGACGACCTGCACCTCACCACTGGCGCAGTGTGCGTCTACCACCAGCTCGTGCCGGTGGCGGTGGAAGCGCTCAAGGGAACGGGGATCCCGGTGGCCGCGGTGAGCACCGGCTTCCCCGCCGGCCTGTCGCCGCTCGAGGAGCGGGTGCGCGAGATCCGCGCGTCCGTCGCCGCGGGGGCGAAGGAGATCGACATCGTCATCACGCGCGGCCATGTGCTCACCGGCAACTGGCAGGCGCTCTACGACGAGGTGAAGCTGTTCCGCGAAACGTGCGGCGAGGCGCACATGAAGGCGATCCTCGCCACCGGCGAGCTGGCGACGCTCGGCAACGTGGCGCGAGCGAGCATGGTGGCGATGATGGCCGGCGCCGACTTCATCAAGACGAGCACGGGCAAGGAGGGAGTGAATGCGACCCTCCCCTTCTCGCTCGTGATGGTGCGCATGATCCGCGAGTACTTCCAGCGCACCGGCTACGCGGTGGGCTACAAGCCCGCCGGCGGGATCCGAAGCGCCAAGAACGCGCTCGAGTACCTCTACCTCATGAAGGACGAGCTGGGGAATCGCTGGCTCAAGCCGGACCTGTTCCGCTTCGGCGCCAGCGGGCTCCTCACCGACATCGAGCGGCAGCTCGAGCATTTCGTCACCGGGCGCTACTCCGCGGCGCACCGTCATCCCATGGTGTGACCATGACTTCAGTGCGCGAGATCTTCGAGACCATGGAGTACGGCCCCGCCCCGGAGTCGGCCAAGCCGGCGCAGGCGTGGCTGGACGAGCACGACGGCCGCTTCGGCCACTTCATCAACGGCCGCTTCACGAAGCCGTCGGCGACGTTCGAGGTGACGAACCCGGCGACGGGCAAGCGCATCGCCGACGTCTCCGAGGGATCGAAGAAGGATGTGGATGCGGCGGTGAAGGCGGCGCGCCAGGCGCTCCCCGCCTGGCAGGCACTGGGCGGACACGGGCGCGCGCGGCACCTCTACGCGCTCGCGCGCATCGTGCAGCGCAACTCGCGCCTGCTCGCGGTGCTGGAGTCGATGGACAACGGGAAGAGCATCCGCGAGACGCGCGACCTCGACATCCCGCTCGTTGCGCGGCACTTCTATCATCACGCCGGCTGGGCCCAGCTCCTCGACACCGAATTTCCCGGCTATCACGGCGCCGGCGTCGTGGGACAGATCATCCCGTGGAACTTCCCGCTGCTGATGCTGGCGTGGAAGGTGGCCCCCGCGCTCGCCGCAGGGTGCACGATCGTCATCAAGCCGGCCGAATTCACGCCGCTCACCGCGCTGTGCTTCGCCGAGCTGGCGGAACAGGCGGGATTGCCCGCCGGCGTCCTCAACGTCGTCACCGGCGACGGTGAGACGGGCGCAGCGATCGTCGCGCACCACGACATCGACAAGATCGCCTTCACGGGAAGCACGGAGGTCGGGCGCATCATCCGCAAGGCGACGGCAGGCTCCGGCAAGAAGCTCTCGCTCGAGCTGGGCGGGAAGAGCCCGTTCATCGTCTTCGACGACGCCGATCTCGACTCGGTCGTCGAAGGCGTGGTCGATGCGATCTGGTTCAACCAGGGGCAGGTCTGCTGCGCCGGCTCGCGCCTGCTCGTGCAGGAAGGAATCGCCGACCGGCTGTACGACAAGCTGCGCGCGCGCATGGAGACGCTGCGACTCGGCAGTCCGCTGGACAAGGCAGTGGACATGGGTGCCATCGTCGCGCCCGTGCAGCTCGAGCGCATCCGCACGCTCGTCGAGCAGGGGAAGACCGAGGGCGCCGACTTCTGGCAGCCGACGTGGGCGTGTCCCACCGAGGGCTGCTTCTATCCGCCGACGCTGTTCACCAACGTGGCCCCGTCGAGCACCATCGCGCAGGTGGAAATTTTTGGGCCGGTCCTCGTCGCCATGACGTTCCGTACGCCGAGCGAGGCGGTGGCGCTGGCGAACAACACGCCGTACGGACTCGCGGCGAGCGTGTGGAGCGAGAGCATCAACCTCGCGCTCGACGTGGCGCCGAAGATCAAGGCGGGCGTGGTGTGGATCAACAGCACCAACCTGTTCGACGCCGCCGCGGGATTCGGCGGCTATCGCGAGTCGGGCTTTGGGCGCGAGGGCGGGCGGGAGGGGATGTATGAGTACCTGAAGAAGGACAGTCGGACGGTCGGACCCGGCGCGGCCAAGGCCGCGCCTCGTCGGACGGTCGCCAGGCGCGACAGGCTCGGCGCGGCGGGACAGAAGGACCGTCAGACCGTCAGACCGTCAGACCGTCCGACCGCTGTTCTGCTCGACCGTACAGCCAAGCTCTACATCGGCGGCAAGCAGGCGCGTCCCGATTCCGGTTACTCCATGCGCATCACCGGCCACGACGGCCGGCTGCTCGGCGAGGTGGGTGAAGGCAACCGCAAGGACATCCGCAACGCCGTCGAGGCGGCGCACGCCGCGCTCGGCGGGTGGTCGAAGTCCACGGGCCACGCGCGTGCGCAGATCCTCTACTACATCGCGGAGAACCTCGCCGCGCGGCGCGACGAGTTCGCGCGTCGGCTGAACGCACTGACTGGCGGCGATGGCGAGGCCGAGGTGGATGCGTGCGTCGAGCGGCTCTTCACCTACGGGGCGTGGGCCGACAAGTACGACGGCCAGGTGCACCAGGTGCCGCTGCGTGGCGTGGCGCTGGCGATGAACGAGCCGATCGGCGTCGTCGGCATCGTGTGTCCGGACGAGCAGCCGCTGCTCGGCTTCGTGTCGCTCGTCGCGCCGGCGATCTGCGTCGGCAACACCGTGGTCGCCGTGCCGAGCGAGACGGCGCCACTTGCCGCGACGGATTTCTACCAGGTGCTGGAGACGTCCGACGTCCCCGCCGGGGTGATCAACATCGTCACCGGCCCGAAGGACTCGCTGGCGAAGACGATCGCCGAGCACGACGACGTGGACGCCGTGTGGTACTTCGGCTCGGCGGAGGGCGTGACGGCGGTGGAGACGGCGAGCGCGGGGAACATGAAGCGCACGTGGTGCGAGTCGGCGGCGCGTTCGTGGACCGACCGTGCTGACGCCGAAGGACGGGAGTTCCTGCGCGAGGCGACGCAGGTGAAGAACATCTGGATACCGTACGGGGAGTGAGTCAACCACAACTGATGTAGCTGGTACGCCGTACCTCGTACTGGGACCTGCGGGCTGGCCTGGTACAAGGCGCCTCCGCTTCCGCATGGCGTCGGCGCCTTGTAGAGGGATGGATGTCGGTCCGGGTACGAGGTACGAGGTACCTCGTACTGCAGTTGCAGTGACCTGCGTTACCCTCTCCCCCGCCGACCAGTCCATCGGACACCATGGCCATGGACTCTCCCGCCGCCGCTTCGGACCTGGTGCGCGCCGATCTGTCGCCGCCGGATCCGGCGGCGGTAGCGGCGCTCGCAGTGCATGGTCCCCTCGCGGCGGCGATGGAGCGACTCGTCGCGCTGGCGGCGTCCGCATTGCGGGCGCCTTTCGCATTCATCATCCTCACCGGCGAGGACCGCCGCTGCTTCGGCGCTGGTCCGGAGCTGCCCGAGTGGGCGCTGCACGACGCCGGCGCGTTCTGGCGCTCGGGGATCGTCGACCTGATCATGGAAGGGCCGATCGAGATGCGCGACCTCACGCGCGACCGGCCGGCCGAGCAGATCGCGGCTGCGGCGGAGCTGGGAATCGGCTCGCTCCTCGGCGTGCCGATCCGCACTGCGTCAGGGATGACGGTTGGTGTCTTCTGCGCCGCCGATCCGCAGCCCACGCAGTGGAACGAGGACGACGTGGAGATGCTCACCCAGTTCGCCTCCACGGCGGCGAGCGACTGGGAGCTGCGTCATTCGCTCGCCGAGCACGAAGCGAATGAGCGGCGCAACGGCTTCTACAACAACCACGACGCCCTCACCGGCCTCGCCAATCGGGCCGTCCTGCTCGAGCGGCTGCGCTTCGCGCTGGAGCGTCCCGCCTCGCGGCCCGCGCCGGCGGCGGGCGATCCGGCCGGTCTCGTCGAGTCGCCCCCCGAGGATCTCGTCGCCGTCTTCTTCCTCGACATCAACGAGTTCCGCGCCGTCAACGATCGCTTCGGCCATCACATCGGCGACCAGCTGCTGGCGACGATCGGCAAGAAGCTCCGGCAGGCCGCTGGCCCCCACGCCACGGTGGCGCGACTTGGCGGCGACGAGTTCGCCGTGCTCGTGGAGCATGTGGACGCGGCTGACGTGGCGGAGGAGCTGGCCGAGCGCTTCCGGGCCGTCCTCGCCCAGCCGACGTCCATCGGCGGCGAGGAGGTGTCGCTGTCGGTGAGCGTCGGCATCGCGCTGAGCACCACGGCGGCCGAGCTGCCGGAGCACGTATTGCGCGGCGCCGATCTCGCGATGGCGCGTGCGAAGCGGGTCACGCGAGGCGACGCACCCCCGCCTCCGGTGCTGTTCGACTGGAAGATCGCCGCCGAGGCGCGCGCGCGACGCCGGCTGCAGGACGAGCTGCGGCAAGCGGTGCTGAACAACGAGTTCGTGCTGCACTACATGCCGATCATCCTGCTGGAGACGGGTCGCATCGCCGGCGCGGAGGCACTGCTGCGCTGGAACCACCCGACGCGCGGCCTCCTCTCGCCGATCGAGTTTCTCGGCGTGGCCGAGGAGCTGGACGTCATCTCGGACGTGGGGCGCTGGGTGCTGCGCGAGGCGTGTCACCAGGTGCGTGAGTGGAACTTCGAGGTGCCCGGCGGCGCAGGGCTCACCGTCGCCGTCAACCTCTCGAATCGGCAGTTCAGCGCGACGGGATTCCTCGACGACGTGGCGCGCACGATCAAGATCTTCGGGCTGCCGCCGTCGTCGCTGGTGCTCGAGGTGAACGAGCGCGTGGTGGCGCAGGACGTGACGCGCGCCGCCGGCGTGCTCACCGGCCTGCGCGCGCTGGGGACGAAGATCCACATGGACGACTTCGGCTCCGGCAACTCCCCGATCGGCTACCTGCAGCGCCTCCCGCTGGACGGCGTGAAGATCGACCACATGCTGGTGAACAAGATGGACCGCGACGATCGCGCGCTGCGCATCGTACGGTCGGTGGTCGGGCTGGCGCGCGAGTTCGGGCTCGACGTGGTTGCGGAGGGGATCTCGTCGGCGGGTCACCTCAAGGTGCTGCAGGAGATCGGCTGCACCCACGGCCAGGGGCAGCTGTTCTCGCCGGCGGTGGTGGCGAGCGGGGTGACGGCGATGCTGCGGGAGAGGCCGTGGTAGCTGCTCGACCACAACTACAACTACGAGTACTTCGTACCTCGCACTGAGGTACCGGGACCGACATCCGAGCCCCAACAAGGCGCGGACAGATCGTCACCGGGACGCGCTGCCGTCCGCGTTACGTCAGCACATCGGGAGGACCAGCCGACAAGGTCTGCGTACGTGGTACGGAGTACCAGCTACTTCAGTTGTCGTTGAGCCTTTCCTCGATTCGCGCCAGTTCCACCCTCGCCCCAATCTCGCGGGCCAGCTCCGCACCGCGCGCCAGGTGCGCCCTCGCGTCCTCGTGATCACCCTGGCCCTCGGCGATGTCGGCCATGACGCACAGGCATTCCACCTGGCGCCAGCGGTTCTCCGACACGACGAAGTGGCCGAATGCCTCGGTGACCATCGGGCTGGCGTCAGCGAAGATGCGCTGCGCCACGCGCACCTGCGCGAGGTTGAGCAGGGCCAGGGCGCAGAGCTCGGCGTCGCCCACGTCGCGCGCGGCGGTCAGTGCATCGCGCAGGAGCGGCTCGGCGCGCTGGAGGTCGCCGATGTCGTGGGCGAGGCGGCCAAGGTTGTTCGTGGCGATCGCTACGCCGCGCGCGTAGCCGGCGTCCTCGAACAAGGCGCGTGACTGCTCGAATGCATCGCCAGCCGCGCCGTGATCCCCGCGCTGGGCGTGGATGGAGCCGAGGTTCTGCTTGGCGATGCCGCGCTGGCGGTCGTCGGTGGCGACGCGCGACA
>DASUXT010000151.1:0-19749 GCA_036377775.1 Gemmatimonadaceae bacterium
GCCGCGAACATCAGCGGCAACAACCCGATCATCCTGAAGGACAAGCCCAACGAGTCCGCCAAGACCCTGAAGTGCGCCGAGTGCGGCGCGATGAACTACCCGACGGAGTGGTACTGCGAGCGGTGCGGGGCGGAACTGGCGTCGCTCTAGGAAGGTCGGGATATCGGGAGGTCGGAAGGTTGGAAAAAGAGAAGGTCAGGAGCGCGTGCTCCTGACCTTCGGACTTCCTGACGTCCGGCCGTTCAGGCCGTCGCTGCAGCCTTGGCCATCTTGCTCTTCTGGCGGGCGGCGAGGTTCTTGTGGACCAGGCCCTTGCGGGCGGCGCGGTCGAGGAGGCTCACGGCCTGCTTCCGCTCTTCTGCGGTAGCCGTCGGCGCCTTCGCCTTCTTGAGGGCGGTGCGGAGCGCGGAGCGCTGGGCGCGGTTCCGCACGGTCGCGGCGCGCGACTTCCGCATGTTCTT
Organism: Gemmatimonadaceae bacterium; assembly: GCA_036377775.1. Taxonomy (GTDB): domain Bacteria; phylum Gemmatimonadota; class Gemmatimonadetes; order Gemmatimonadales; family Gemmatimonadaceae; genus AG11. The sequence goes on from DASUXT010000151.1 coordinate 462, forward strand.
CTTCGCGGATGCGATGTTCGGCACGAAAATCTCCAGAAATTCAGTAGTGCTCGCGATTGTCGCGAGCCCTGAACGTACTCCGGCGTGAAAGCGAAGTCAAGCTGCCACAGCGCTTTACTCTCCTCCGGAGCGCCACTACCTTACGCCCGTTGCGCACCCCTGGCTCGCAGGGAGCGCGTGCCCCTCGCCCGCTCCTGTTGCATACTCTCCAGACTATCCTGCTCGTCGGGCCAGTCCTGCTCTTTTCCGTCATCGCGCACGAGATCGCGCATGGCTATGTCGCCCTGCTCCAGGGCGACCGGACGGCGCTCGATGCAGGCCGCCTCAGCTGGAACCCGATCAGGCACATCGACTTCTTCATGACGATCCTCCTGCCGCTCGTCATGATCATCGGCTCCATGGCGGTCGGAGGACCGGCCGTCGTGCTCGGTGGCGCCAAGCCGGTGCCGGTCGATCCACGCAACTACCGCCACCCGCGCCGCGGTGACATCCTCGTCTCCCTCGCCGGCGTGGCCACGAACCTGCTCGTCGCGGTCCTCTGCGTCGGCCTCATCGCCTTCGCCGGCGGGCTCGCCCGTGCCGTACCCGCGCTCGAGGTGACGCTCGGGATCATGCAGGCGATGTTCGTCTATGGTATCCTGCTCAACGCGGTGCTCATCGCCTTCAACCTGTTGCCCATTCCACCCCTCGATGGGTCGCACGTCGTCAAGTATCTCCTGCCGCGGCCCCTCGCCATCAGCTACGTGCGCTTCGGCCGCTACGGCATCGTCGTCCTCATCCTGCTCCTCAGCTTCGGCCAGCGCGCCCTCGACATCTGGCTCACGCCAGCCTTCAATGCGGCGCAGCAGGCGCTCGGGCTCGTCGGTGCCTTCGTGCTTCCCACGGCGACGCAATGGCTGAAGTGAGCGACCTCGCCACCGCCACCGACGTCATCGCCGCGAGCGGCGACGCGCCCCCGCCGGCGTTCGTCGTCGAGCTCACCGAGTTCTCCGGTCCGCTCGACCTGCTGCTCTCGCTCATCCGCGAGGAGCAGCTCGACATCTATGACATCCCCATCGCGCGCGTGGCCGAGCAGTTCCTGGCGCGCATCCGCACGCTGCAGCTCAACGAAGCGGCCGACTATCTCGAGATGGCGGCGCGCCTGCTCCGCATCAAGGCGCAGATGCTCCTGCCGCGCGCCGACGGCGACGAGGCGTGGGACGACCCGCGCGCCGAGCTCGTGCGACGCCTGCTCGAGTACCAGCAGATGCGCGAGGTGGTGGACGTGCTCGAGCGCGCCGGCGAGGAGCGGCGCTCCCGCTTCGCGCGCGCGTACCTGCCGCAGGCGCCCGCACCGCCGGAAGCCCCGCTCGCCCTCTCGCTCAGCGAGCTGCTCGCCGCCGTGGATCGCATCCTTCGCGTGTCGAAGGATCCCGCCATTCACGACGTCGTGCCGCGCTCGCTCGATGTGCCGGGCGCGATCACCGTGATCCGCGCCCTGCTCGCGCTGCGCGCGCACGCGCGCTGGACCGACATCGTGGAGCCCGGCGCGGAGCCGTGGCAGGTGCTGTCGACGCTGCTCGGCCTTCTCGAGATGGCCAAGCTCGGCGAGTGCCGCGTGCTCCAGCCCAGACCATTCGCCAACGTGGAGATCACTCGTGACGCCGCTAGCGAAGCTGCTTGAGGCGGCGCTGTTCGCCAGCGCTCGGCCCATTCCCGCCGAGGAGCTCCTCGCGCTCGATCCCGACAGCTCGAAGGCGGCGCTCGCCGCCGCGCTCGACGAGCTGCGCGAGCACTATGATGTCGACGGGCATGGCGTGGAGCTCGTGGAGATCGGCGGCGGCTGGCAGATCCTGACCCGCGCCGAGTACACCGAGGCGATCGAGCGCGCGCAGCTCGCGGCGCGTCCGCAACGGCTCAGCGCCGCCGCCCTCGAGACACTCGCGCTCATCGCGTATCGCCAGCCGATCGGCCGCGCCGAGATCGAGGAGATCCGCGGCGTGTCGGTGGGAAGCGTGCTCAAGTCGCTGCACGAGCGCGGCCTGATCGACGTCGTCGGGCGCGGCGAGGGGCTCGGACGTCCGCTGCTGTACGGGACGACGCCCATCTTCCTCGAGTACTTCGCGCTGCGACACCTCGACGAACTGCCGCGCTCCGACGAGCTGGCCGTGGCACTGCGCGCCGAGCCGCGCACCCTCTGATGTCAGAGCCGATGCGGATCCAGCGCGCGCTCGCACGCGCCGGCGTCCTGTCGCGACGCAAGGCGGAGGAGCTCGTCGCCCTCGGCCGCGTCACGGTGAATGGCAGCGTGGCGCAGGTGGGCCAGACGGTGGATCCGGACCGCGACGTCATCCTCGTGGATGGCAATCGCATCGGCGCGCCCGCGCCCACCGAGTGGTTCGTCCTCAACAAGCCCGCCGGCGTGATCACCTCGCGTCACGATCCCGAGGGACGCCGCACCGTGTTCGACCTCGTGCCGGCGCGCCCCGGCCTGACCTACGTGGGCCGTCTGGATTACCTCACTGAAGGTGTGCTCCTGCTCACGACGGATGGCAGCGCCGCGCACCGGCTCACCCACCCGAGCCACGAGGTCGAGCGGACGTATGTCGCGTCGGTGCTTGGCGAAGCCGACCTCGCCGTGGAGGAAGCGCGTTACGGGGTCCAGCTCGAGGACGGGCTCGTGAAGCCGAAGCGCATGCGCGCCGACAAGACGGGCCGCGGACGCTGGGATCTCACGATCACGCTCAGCGAGGGACGGAACCGGGAGGTACGTCGTCTATGTGAGGCGCTGGGCCTGCAGGTGGACCGGCTCGTGCGGGTGAAGTTCGGCCCGGTGGAGCTCGGGGACCTGGCCACCGGGCGTGTGCGCTCGCTCACACGACGCGAGCGCGTGGAGTTGGAGAAACTGTAGCGCGCCAACCGGGTAGTTGAGAGCGTTGGCGCCCGTTCGTCCTTCACCCTAGAGAACCTCGTGGCCACTCAAGCTTCCTCGACCGCCGACGCCCGCCTGATCCAGGACGTGAGCAGCCAGGTCGCACTCCGTGTCGTGGGACAGGAGTACATGATCGACCGGCTGCTCATCAGCCTCCTCACCGGCGGCCACGTGCTGCTGGAGGGCGTGCCGGGGCTGGCCAAGACGCTGACGGTGCGCACCCTCGCCGAGACGATCTCGACGAGCTTCTCGCGCATCCAGTTCACGCCCGACCTGCTGCCGGCGGACGTGGTCGGGACGCAGATCTACGACCAGTCCACCGGCAAGTTCATGGTGAAGAAGGGCCCCATCTTCGCCAACATCATCCTGGCCGACGAGATCAACCGCGCGCCGGCCAAGGTGCAGGCGGCGCTGCTCGAGGCCATGCAGGAGAAGCAGGTGACGATCGGCGGCACGACGTACCACCTGGAAGAGCCGTTCCTCGTGCTCGCGACACAGAACCCGATCGAGCAGGAAGGCACCTATCCGCTTCCCGAGGCACAGGTCGACCGCTTCATGCTGAAGCTGCGCGTCGGCTATCCGTCGCGCGACGAGGAGCGGGAGATCATGCGTCGCATGGCGAGCGGGCACGCCATCCCCATCCAGCACGTCGCCACGCCGGAAGCCATTCTGGAGGCGCGCAGCCGGATCGCCGACCTGTACATGGACGATCGCATCGTGGACTACATCGTGGACATCGTCCACGCCACGCGCGCACCGAAGGAAGCCGGGCTGGACGATCTCGTGCCGCTCATCGAGTTCGGCGCGAGTCCACGGGCCACGATCGCCCTCGCGCAGGCGTCGCGTGCGCATGCGTTCCTGCGCGGCCGGTCCTTCGTCACGCCGGATGACATCAAGGCCATCGCCCCCGACGTGCTGCGCCACCGCGTGCTGACCACGTACGAGGCCGAAGCCGAAGAGGTGACGAGCGACGACATCGTGTCCCGCGTGCTGGCGCGCGTCGAGAGTCCGTGAGCGCTGACCGCCCGCGGCCCGCGCGCGCGGGCGTCCCGCCGGAGATCCTGCGTCAGGTCAAGCTGCTCGAGCTGCGCACGCGCGGCCTCGTCAACTCGCTGTTCAGCGGCGAGTACCGCTCCGTGTTCAAGGGACAGGGGATGGAGTTCTCCGAGGTGCGCGAGTACCAGGCCGGTGACGAGGTGCGCTCCATCGACTGGAACGTGACCGCGCGCATGCGCAAGCCGTACGTGAAGCGCTACATCGAGGAGCGCGAGCTCACGGTGATGCTGTGCGTGGACCTGTCCGGCTCCGAGCGCTTCGGCACGCGCAAGCGCTTCAAGAGCGAGCTGGCCGGCGAGCTCGCCGCCGTGCTCGCGATGTCGGCGATCCGGAACAACGATCGGGTCGGCGCCGTGCTGTTCACCGATCGCGTGGAGCACGTGGTGCCGCCGCGCAAGGGACGCCGGCATGCACTGCGCCTGATGCGCGACCTGCTCGCCTTCGAGCCCGAGGGCACGGGCACGAACATCGCCGCCGCGCTCGAGTACACGGGACGCATGCTCCCGCACAAGTCCATCATCTTCGTCGTCTCCGACTTCCAGGCGCCGGATCTGGAGCAGCCGCTCAAGCTCCTCGCGCAGCGGCACGACGTCGTGGCCGTCACGGTGGATGACCCGTCGGAGCAGGTCCTTCCCGACCTCGGACTGGCGCGGTTCATCGATCCCGAGACCGGCCAGACGCTCGACGTGGACACCAGTGATCCCGACGTGCGTGCGCGCTTCGCCGCTGCGGTCGAGGAGGAACTCTCCGCGCGCCGGCACCTGCTGCGGCGGCTCGCGATCGACGAGATCCCGATCCACACCGACGGCGGCGTGGTGGATCCGCTCATCAGGTTCTTCCGCGCGCGCGAGACGCGCGCGCACCGGCGGTGAATGCGATGCGTCTCCTGTCGCGGCTGCGTGCCGGTGTTCTGCTCGCCGGCCTCCTCGCACCTTCGGCTGCGCTGGCGCAGCGGCCGACGCGCATCCCGGTGCAGGCGGGCGCCGCGGTCGATCGCGACTCCGTCACCGTGGGCGACGTGGTCACCCTGCTCGTCCGCGTGCGTGCCCCACGCGGCGCCACCGTCAACTTCCCGTCGGCGGTGGATTCGCTCGGCCCGGTGCAGTCACTCGAGCCGCCGACCGTGCGCGACGGCGCCGACACGCTCGATTACACCGATCGCGTCGCCACCTACCGCCTCGCGGCGTGGGATGTGGGCACGCTCCCCATCCGCCTCGGTGAGGTGCTGGTCCAGACGGACGACGACGAGCGTCGCGTGCAGCTCACGCTGCCCTCCCTCATCGTCCGCAGCGTCCTTCCCGCCGACAGCGCGCTGCGCGTGCCGAAGCCGGCGCGACCGCTGCTGCCCGTGCGCGCGCCGATCTCCTGGTGGTGGTGGCTCCTCGCCGCCCTCGCGGTCATTGCGCTCGGTCTGGGGATCTGGTGGTGGCGCCGTCGTCGTGGCGGCGAGCTCCCTCCGCCGGGCGATCCGTACGGCGACGCCGAGCACGAGTTCGATCGCATCGAGAAGCTGCGGCTCGTGGACGCGGGCGAACCGGGCCGCCATGCCGCACTCATGACCGACGTCGTTCGCCGCTACCTGGCGGCGCGGATCGAGGGCGCATCGCTGGCGCTCACGAGCGGCGAGCTTCTCGTCGCCGTGCGCGGAGCCCCGGGCGTGCCGCACGACCGGCTGCATCGCCTGTTCACGGCCATCGATCGCATCAAGTTCGCGGCGGCTCCCGTGTCGCCCTCGGAGGCGCGCGCGCTCGGCAATGAAGCGCGCGAGATCGTACGCGTCGAGCACCAGCATGCGCTCGCCGTGCAGGCGGCGAGCGAGGCGGCCACTCGGCAGGGGAGGGCCGCATGATCACGCTTGGCCCGATCGAGTTCGCCTCGCCGTGGTGGCTGCTGCTCCTCCTGCTGCTGCCCGTCTGGTGGTTCGTTGCCCGGCGCCGCCGCCCGGCGGCCATCGTCTTCTCGCGCGTCGGCATCCTCGCGCGCGGGCCGCACGCCGGCCGCGGCCTCGCGCGTGCGCTCGCGGTGCTGCGGAATCTGGTGTTGTTCTTCGGCGTGATCGCGCTCGCCCGCCCGCGCTCGGGCGCGCGCGCCGAGACGTCCACGAGCGAGGGAATCAACATCGTGATTGCCTTCGACATCTCGAGCTCCATGCTCGCCCAGGACTTCCAGCCGCAGAACCGGCTCGAGGTGGCGCGCCAGAAGATCAAGGACTTCGTTGCCGCCCGGAATCATGACCGTATCGGCATCGTCGCCTTCAGCGGCGAGGCGCTGACGCAGGTGCCCCTCACCACCGATTACCAGGTCGTGCAGGCCGCGCTCGACAACCTGCAGCCCGGACAGCTGGAGGACGGCACCGCCATCGGGACGGCGATCGCCACGGCGGCGAACCGGCTCAAGGACGCCCCTGGCAAGTCGAAGGTCCTCGTGCTCCTCACCGACGGCGTGAACAACCGGGGCTCGATCGATCCGCGCACCGCCGCGAGAGCCGCTGCGCAGTTCGGCATCCGCATCTACGGCATCGGCGTGGGAACGGAAGGAATGGCGCCCGTGCCGGTGGGGCGCGGCTTGTTCGGGCTCCGCTACGAGATGCAGCGTGTGGAGATCGACGACGCGCTGCTCACCGACATCGCGAACGCCACGGGCGGCCGGTACTTCCGCGCGCGCGATCCCGTCGCCTTGCAGCGCATCACCGAGCAGATCGACGCCCTGGAACGGAGTCCCGTGCGCAGCCGCACCTACGTGCGCTACACGGAGCTCTTTCGCTGGCCACTCGGCGCGATGCTCGCCGCGCTGGCACTCGAGTTCGTGCTGCTCGCCTGGAAGGGGCCGCTGCCATGACGAATCTCGGCTTCGACACCCGCGTCATCGAGCATCCGTGGCTGCTGCTCCTCGCCGTCGTGCTGCCCCTGCTGTTCGTCTGGCTGCTGCGCCGCTCGCGCCGGCAGCGGCTCGCCCGACTGCAGCGCCTCGGCTCGCTCGACGTCGTGCGCCGCCTGGTGCCCCCCACCGCCCTCACGGGCAGCGGCTGGCGCGCCACGCGCCTCGGCCTCGCTGCGGCCTTCGCCGGCATCGCCATCGCCGGCCCGCGCTGGGGATTCGAGCGCACGACCGTGCGCTCGAGCGGGGTGGACATGGTGATCGCCGTGGATGCGTCGCTCTCGATGCTCGCCACCGACGTGCAGCCAAGCCGGCTCGAGCGGGCGAAGCAGGAGATCCGGCGGCTGCGCGCCCTGAGCCCCGGTGATCGCGTCGGCCTGCTCGCCTTCGCGGGGCGCAGCTACATCCTGACGCCCATCACCGTGGACGAAGGGGCGCTCGATCTCTTCCTCGACAACCTCGACCCGAGCGTGGTGGGACAGGCGGGCAGCTCGCTCTCGGCGACGATCGACCAGGGCACGAAGCTGCTCTCGCTCTCGAAGAGTGGTGCCGACCGTGCGATGGTGATCATGTCCGATGGGGAAGCCTTCGAGCTCGAGGCCGACGTGGTGGCGGCAGCGCAGCGCGCGGCCGAGCAGAACGTCCATCTCGTCACCGTGGGTTTCGGCACGCAGCAGGGAAGCACGATCCCCATTCGCGAGAACGGACAGGTGACCACGAAGAAGGACGAGAACGGCCAGACGGTGATCACGCACTACAACCCCGAGCTGCTGCGGGCGGCCGCGCAGGCGGCCAACGGCACCTTCATTCCCGCTGAAGCGACGGACAAGGCGGCGCGCATCAAGGCGGCGCTCACCTCGCTCCGGCGTCAGGCGCGCACCACGGAAACGGGTGACAACCTCACGCCGCGTTACCAGTGGTTCCTCCTTCCCGCCGTGCTGCTGCTCTGGCTCGACACGGTGCTCGGCGGTCGGCGCGGTCGTCGCAAGCGCCGCGCTGCAGCGGCCGAGACCGCGCTCGCCGCCGGACTCGTCGCCGCGGTGACCGTCAGCGGCTGCGCGTCGCGGCAGCAGGCGGCCGAGGCGGCCGCTGCCTACGCCGCGAAGGACTATCACCGTGCCGCGACGCTCTTCGCCGTGGCGGCGCAGGATGATCCTTCTCCCGGCACGATGTACAACTTCGGCACGGCGCTCCTCGCGGACGACTCGATGACGGCCGCCGTGGAGGTCCTCGACCGTGCCGCCGAGAAGGCCGACGACGAGACGCGCTATCGCGCGCGCTTCAACTCGGGACTCGCGTCGCTCATTCCGGGGCTCGCGGCACAGGGTGATTCCGGCTCCGCCGACCTCGACAAGGCCCTCGCGTCATACAAGCGCGTGCTGCTCCAGCGTCCTGCCGACCTGGACGCGAAGTGGAATTACGAGCTCGCGCTGCGCAAGAAGAAGCAGGGCGGGGGCGGCGGTGGCGGCGGGCAGTCGAATTCCTCGCCTTCGCCGTCATCGCAGGAGCCGAAGCCGCAACCCACTGCCGCGCAGCGCCAGGCAGAGCAGCTGCTTGGCAGCGCCGAGCGTGAGGAGCGCGACGTGCAGAGCCGGAAGCAGAAGCAGAGCCGGCAGGAGCCGCCTCCGGGTGGCAAGGACTGGTAGCCTGGCGTGATCGCCCTCGCCCTCGTCGCGCAGATCGCCGTCGTGGCGAGCGCACCTCCCGCCGCGGTCTCCTGCGTGCCGTTCGAGGTCAGCGTCGCCGCCCGCGCGGCGGGCGCGGTCGCACCACGCATCCGGTTCCCATCGGCGTCCGGGATTCAGCTGCTCGACGAGGAGGTGAGCTCGCGCGTGGAGCACTTCGGCGGCGGTGAGTCGTCGTCGCTCACGGAGGCGACGTTCACGGTCGCGGTGAACGCCGTCGGACGCGTGACGCTTCCCCCGTTCGCCGCGATCGCCGGTGCGCAGCGCGGCGTGGCGGCCGTGCCGCCCCTCGAGCTGCGCCGCCCGGACGATGCGACCCCGCGCGTGCTCGTTCGCGCGCGTCTCGCTCCCGAGCGGGATTCGGTGTTCGTCGGACAGCAGTTCGACTACGTGGTGGACGTGCAGCTCAACGACGTGGCACGGCAGCGCCTGCGCCGCAATCCGACCTTCTTCCCGCCGGAGATGCCAGGAGTGCTGGCGTACGACCTCGCGCTCCCGCCCCCGCCGCGACGCACGGGCAGCGAGTGCTTCGAGACGCTCACGTACCGTCGCGCCCTCTTCCCGCTCTTCGCAGGCGCGACGACCATCGCCCCCGCATCCCTCGCCTACTCGCTGCCCGTCTCCACGTCGTTCTTCTCGCGTGAGGAGAGCTACGAGCTTCGCACCGACAGCGTCCGGTTCAGGGCGGTGGATCCGCCGGCCGCGAATCGCCCCGCCGGCTACATCGGCGCCGTCGGGCGGATGACCGCGTCCACCCGGCTCGCCACCGCGAGCGCACGCATGGGTGACCCCGTGCTGTTCACGCTTCACCTGGACGCGGTGGGCAACGTGAAGCTCCTGCCACGTCCCGTCATCAGCGTGCCGTGGGCCGCGGTGGCGCTCGGCGACGAGCGTGTCACCGTGGATTCCACCGCCGCCGAGGTGCGCGGCACGAAGGAGTTCGACTGGCTCCTCACGCCGCGCCGGCCGGGGCAGCAGGTCGTGCCCGCGGTGCGCTACCCGTACTTCGATCCAGCGAGTGCCACCTACGAGATCGCCGTCACCGACTCGCTGCCGCTCCAGATCGTGCCGGCAACCCTCGTGGCGAGCGACAGCGTGCGCGCGGCGCCGTTGCCGATCCGTACCGCCTTGCGCAAGGAGCGTGGCGCTCCCCTCACCTCGCGCGGGTGGTACTGGGCGCTGGTCGTCTTCGCGCCCCTCCCCGCGGCCGCACGCCGACTCCGACGTCGCCGGCGCGTGCGCGTGCGCCGTCGTCCCGCGCTGCAGGAGCTGCGCGCCATTTCGTCGAGTCCGGCGCCGGACGCCCGCGAGGTGCGCCGGCGCTTTCTTGCCGCCCTGGCGGAGCGGGTGCCGGCACTGACGGCCGGCGTCGGTAGCGCGCCCCTCGGGCGCCTCCTGCGGCGCGCGGGTGTCACCGACGCGACGGCGGACGAGGCGTCGGCCGTGCTCGGCGATCTCGACGTCGCCGCGTATTCGCCGGCGCACGTCGTGTCGCGACAGCTCGTGTCGCGGGCACTCGCGATCGCGAGCGCGGTCGATTCGGAAGCGGTGCGGCGGACGCGCGCCACGCCCGCGACGCAGCGTCACCTGCTCCTGCTGGCTGCGCTCGCGCCGCTCGTGGCCGGCACCGGCTTCCTGCTCGCGATGCCGGAGCCGCTCACCCGCACCTTCGAGCAGGGCGTGAGCGCGTACCGGCACGGTGACTTCGCCGCCGCGGCGCAGCTGTTCGCGCGGGTGAGCTCGCGGGCTCCGCGCGCTGTCGACGCATGGGCCAACTTCGGCACCGCGTCGTGGGCGAAGGGAGACACCGCGCTTGCCGTGGTGGGCTGGCAACGTGCGTTGCGCCTCGATCCGCTCGATCCCGACTTGCGCGACCGGCTCGACGCGATTCGCGCTGCGGCCGTGGGCGACGCGGCGTACGTGCCGCCCGCTCCCGCAGACGCCATCGCCGCCGGCGCACTGACGCTGTGGCTCGCCGGCTGGCTCATGCTGGCGCTGCCGCTCGCACCCCACGCGCCAGCGGCTCGCCACGCTGCTGTCGGCGCGCTCGCCGTGTCGTTCGTCGCGCTGCTCGGCGCCGTCGGGATCGAGCGCCGGATGTCACCGCGGGGGCTGGGTGTACTGCGTGAGGGTCGCGACCTGCTCGACGCGCCGGCCAGTGGCGCGCCGGTGACCACGGTGGGTGCCGGCGAGCTGGGCGCAGTGGACGCCCGCGAGGGCGCCTGGGTGCGAGTGAAGGTGGATGGCGAGCGCGCCGGCTGGGCGCCCGTCGCGAGCGTCATCCCGCTCGACGACCCGTTGCACTGATCGCGCAGCAGACGCCGCGCTCACATATTTGGACGATGCCCGCCCCACGCATCGCCATCCTTCCCCCTGCTGTCGCCGATCAGATCGCCGCCGGCGAGGTGGTCGAGCGGCCCGCGTCCGCGCTCAAGGAGCTCGTCGAGAATGCGCTCGACGCAGGCGCCACGGCGGTGGACGTCGCGGTGGAGGAGGGCGGTCGCGCACTCCTGCGCGTGAGCGACGACGGCTGCGGCATGAGCCGCGAGGATGCCGTCCTCGCGCTCGCGCGCCACGCCACCTCGAAGATCCGCGAGGCCACCGACCTCGTCGGCGTGTCCAGCTTCGGCTTCCGCGGTGAGGCACTCCCCGCGATCTGCTCGGTGAGCCAGCTCCTCGTCGAGACGGCGCCCGCCGATGGCCAGGGCACCGCCATCCGCGCCGCCGGCGGATCGGTGGAGCAGGTGTCCGACGTCGCGCGGCGGCGCGGGACGACGGTGAGCGTGTCGCGGCTCTTCTACAACGCACCGGCGCGGCAGAAATTCCTGCGTGGCGCACGCTCCGAGTGGCGCAGCATCCTCGAGGTGATGAGCGTCGTCGCGCTCACCAGGCGTGACGTCCGGTTCACGCTGTCGCATGACGCCAAGCCCGTGCTCGCCCTCCCCGTCGCCGCCTCGCTGCGCGATCGCGTCGCCGCGCTATGGGGCGCGTCGTTCGCCGATCGCCTGCTCGACGTGGAGGATGTGCGCGGCGCCATCCAGGTCAGTGGCCTCGTCGAGCGTCCCGCCGACGTCGGTACGGCCAGCCGCCGCACCTTCCTCACCGTCAACGGCCGTCCCGTGCGTGACGCCGGGATCCTCCGCGCTGCGGAGACTGCCTACCGGACCACCATCACGGCTGGCCTTCGCCCCTCGCTGCTCCTCGAGATCGTCGTGCCGGCGGCCTCCGTCGACGTCAACGTGCATCCGGCGAAGGCGGAGGTCCGCTTCAGCGATCGCTGGGTGGTGGAGCGCGCCGTGGAAGATGCGGTGCGCCGCGCGCTCGGCACCTTCGACGCGTCGGCGGCACTCGGCGTCCGCCGCTGGCCGGTCGGCGGTTCGCCCTGGAGTGGCGGTGCGGTGCCGGTGGACGTCGAGCTCCTGCGCGCGGCGCCGCCTGCGGACGACGGACTGTTCGCGGCAGCTGTCGAACCGTCGGCTCCCGACGCCGAGGCGGACGGGTCCTCCTTCGCGCCCCCGCACGAGCCCGAGTTCCCCTCGGCCCCTCGCGTCGTCGCGCCGGAGCCGGAGATCGCCGTTCCCCCGCTCATCCAGCTCCGTCGAACCTGGATGATGTTCGAGCACGACGACGGTGTGGTGCTCATCGACCAGCACTCGGCACACGAGCGCGTCTTGTACGAGCAGTTGATGGGGATGCTGGAGCGCGGCGAAGCGCCATCACAGCGACTGCTCTTTCCGCTCACCCTCCATCTCGCTCCCGCCGAGAGCGAGGCATTCGAGGCGAACCGCCAGCTGCTCGCCACCCTGGGATTCGAGGTCGAAGGCTTCGGTGGGCACACGCTGCTCGTTCATAGCGTTCCCCTTCCGCACCCGCGCTTCGACGCCGAGCGCTGCCTGCGAGAGACGCTCGCCGCCCTCGCCGGTGATCGCGACGCGAGCGCGCACGCCCGTCACGAGCGGCTCGCCGCCACCGTCGCGTGCAAGGCGGCGATCAAGGCCGGTGACGAACTGTCGCCGGGCGAGATGCGCGCGCTGTTCGTGGCGCTCGGCACCACGAAGCTGCCGGCGCACGACGTGCACGGACGCTCCACCATCGTGCAGCTCTCCTGGTCGGAGCTCGAGCGGCGCTTTGGCCGGCAGTGACCGGCGCGTGATCCCCGTGATCTGCGGGCCGACCGCGTCGGGGAAGACGCGTGCGGCGCTGCGACTGGCGAGCGCGGCCCGGATCGAGATCATCAGCGCCGACTCGCGGCAGCTCTATCGCGGCTTTGACATCGGCACGGCGAAGCCATCGCTGGCCGAGCGTCAGGCCGCGCCACACCATGGCATCGACGTGCTGGAGCCGACGGAGCGCGCATCCGCCGCCTGGTGGGCCGACCGCGCCGACGAATGGATTCGCGATGCGCTCGCGCGCGGACGGATGCCGGTCGTCATTGGAGGCACGGGGCTCTACCTCCGCGCGCTCTTCGGCGTGCTGTTCACGGAGCCGCCGATGGACGCCGAGCGCCGCCGCGCGCTGGAGGCCGAGTTGGCGCCACTCGACACGGCGGAGTTGCGTCGCCAGGTCGCTGCACTGGATCCCGCGCGCGCCCACCTCGGTCGCACGCAGCTCCTGCGGGCCATCGAGGTGGCAACGCTCACCGGCCACCGGCTCAGCGAGCTGCAGCGCGAGCGTGCCACGGTGCCCCGGTGGCCCGCCCGCTATCTTGTCCTCGATCCCGGTCCGTCGCTCGCCGGCACGATCGCGGCGCGCACGCGGGGCATGTTCGCGGCGGGGTGGCGGGACGAGGTGCGGCGCCTCATCGCCACCGTCCCCGCCGACGCACCTGCGTGGAACGCCAGCGGGTACCGCGTGGTTCGTGATCTGGAACAGGGCATGCTTTCCCCGGAGGCCGCCATGGAGCGTGTGATCATCGAGACCCGCCAGTACGCCAAGCGCCAGCGCACCTGGTTCCGCCACCAGCTCGCGGGTGAGGAGGTCACGCGGCTCGATCCTCACGCGGAGTCGTTCGACGACGTGCTGCGTGCCTGGTGGCGTGCCGGAGCAGGGAAGGAGGACGCGTGAGGATCGGCATCACCTGCTATCCCACCTACGGCGGCTCTGGCGCGATCGCTACCGAGCTGGGCATCGCGCTCGCGCAGCGTGGCCACGAGATCCACTTCGTCACCTACCAGCAGCCCTTCCGCCTGCCGCGCTTCCTGCCACGCATCTACTTCCACGAAGTGGACGTGGGTCGCTATCCGCTGTTCGAGTACCCGCCGTACGACCTCGCGCTCGCCGTGCGCATGCACGAAGTGGTGCTCGCGCACAAGCTCGACCTGCTGCACGTCCATTACGCCATTCCACACGCGACGAGCGCGTGGATCGCAAAGGAGATGCTGGCCCCCACGCGGCCCGACATCCGCGTGCTGACCACGTTGCACGGCACCGATATCACCATCGTCGGGCAGGACCCGTCGTTCTTCCCGATCACCAAGTTCTCGATCGAGAAGTCCGACGGCCTCACGGCCGTGTCGCGCTTCCTCCGCGCCGAGACGCAGTCGGCGTTCGGCTGCACCGGGTGCCGCATCGAGGTGATCCCCAATTTCATCGACCCGGCCGTCTATGATCGCGATCGCTACGAGGCGCAGTTCCGCCAGCAGGTCAGCGAGGGTGCCAAGGTCCTGATCCACATCTCCAACTTCCGGCCGGTGAAGCGGGTGCGTGACGTGGTCGCCATTTACGCCCGCGTGGCGAAGGAGATCAGGAGCGTGCTCGTGATGGTCGGCGACGGCCCCGATCGCGTCCTCGCCGAGCAGGAGGCGCGCGCCCTCGGTGTGGCCGACTCGGTGTTCTTTCTCGGCAAGCTCGAGTCGGTCGCGCCGCTGCTGGCGAGCTCGGATCTCTTCCTGCTCCCCACCCAGAGCGAGTCGTTCGGCCTGAGCGCGCTCGAGGCGCTCGCCACCGGGGTGCCGGTCATCGGCGTGAACGCCGGTGGCCTGCCGGAAGTCGTGCGCAACGGCGAGACGGGCGCCTTGTGCCCCGCCGGCGACGTGGAGGGGATGGCCGAGGCCGCCGTGAGCATCCTGCGTGACCCCGAGCGGTGGCGCTCCATGAGCGCCCTCGCCGCCGCTGACGCCCGCGAGCGCTTCGCCATGGACAACGTGGTCGCCCAGTACGAGGAGTTCTACCGCAACGCGCTAGCTTAGGCTCACGCCGCTCATCGTTCCGCAACCTCCAGCCGAACCGCGCACCGCATGTCGCTGCTCCAGGCCCTCATCCTCGGCATCGTCGAGGGACTCACCGAATTCCTGCCCGTATCGTCCACGGCGCACCTGATCCTCGCCGGTCACGCCCTCGGGCTGGGCGACTCCGAGTTCATGAAGAGCTTCGAGATCATCATCCAGCTCGGCGCCATCCTCTCGGTCGTCGTGCTCTACTGGAGCAGGTTCTGGAACAAGGACGTGCTGGTGAAGCTCATCATCGCCATGGTCCCCACCGGGGTGATCGGCCTCACCGTGTACAAGGCGCTCAAGGCGTACCTGCTCGGCAACGTGACGGTGGTGCTCATCACGCTCATCCTCGGCGGCATCGCCCTCATCCTGTTCGAGCGCTTCCCGCAGCGGGACCGCGAGGAGATCGACTTCTCCGAGATCACGTACCGCAAGGCGTTCCTGATCGGCCTCTTCCAGGCGATCGCGATCATTCCCGGCGTCTCGCGCTCCGCGGCCACCATCGTCGGCGGATCGCTCATCGGAATCTCCAAGCGGACGATCGTCGAGTTCTCCTTCATCCTGGCCGTGCCCACGATGCTCGCTGCCAGCGGGCTCGAGCTCGTGAAGGGCAGCTCCGCCATCGCGGGCCATGTTCCGGCACTCGCCGTCGGTTTCGTGGTCAGCTTCATCACGGCCATCATCGCCATCAAGTCGTTCCTCGGGTACATCAAGAAGCACGATTTCTCGGCGTTCGGCTGGTATCGGATCGTGCTCGCGGTCGTGTACTTCCTTGTCTTCATCCGCTGAGGCGCTGACGGCGAGCGCGTACGACGGCTGTTCGGCGCGAGCGCTCGCCACGCGGCTCTGCCTTCCTCGCGTCGAGCTGTTCGACGTCGTGGGCTCCACGCTGGACGTCGCGCACGCGATCGCGGACGACGCGCCGAGCGGCACGCTGGTGCTGGCCGACCGGCAGAGCGCGGGACGCGGCCGGCAGGGACGACGCTGGGAATCGCCGCCAGGCGCCGGCGTGTGGCTCACGCTCGTCGAGCGGCCAGCGGACATGCAAGCGCTCGACGTGCTCTCCCTGCGCTGCGGGCTGCACGCCGCCGCCGCCCTCGACGGGCTCGCGGAGCAGCGCATCGCCTTGAAGTGGCCGAATGACCTGTATCTCGGCGGGCGCAAGCTGGCCGGCATCCTCATCGAGACGCGGTGGCGGGGCTCGGCGCCCGACTGGGTGGCCATCGGCTTCGGGCTGAATGTCGTGGCGCCCGAGCTGGAGACGGCCACGGGACTGCGCGCCGGCACGTCGCGGCTGGACGCTCTGACGCGTCTCGTGCCGGCGCTTCGCGCCGCCGTCGCCGCTCACGGCCATCTTGCCCACGAGGAGCTTGAGGCGTGGCGATCGCGTGATCTGGCCTTCGGCCGGACGACCACGGCGCCTGCCGCCGGAGTCGCGCGCGGGGTGAGCGCTGCCGGCGAGTTGCTGATCGAGGCACCGGATGGCATCGTCTCGCGTCATCGCACCGGGTCGCTCACCTTCGACGAACCGCTTCCATGCTCCTGACCTTCGACGTCGGCAATACCGAAACCACCCTCGGCCTCTTCGAAGGCGAGCAGCTGCGCGCGCACTGGCGCATCATGACCGACGTGGCGCGGAGCGCGGACGAGCTGGGAGTGCTCCTGCGGGCGCTGCTCGCCGGTGCGGATCTCGGCGTGCGTGACGTACGGGGCGTGGCCATCGGTTCCGTGGTGCCTCGAGTGACGGCGCCGCTGGAGCAGGCATGCCGCACCTGGCTTGCCGCCGACTCCGTCGCGGTGATCGATGCGCGCTCCCCGCTGCCGATCACGCTCGCCGTGGACGAGCCGCGCACCGTGGGCGCCGACCGCATCATCAACACCCTCGCGGCGAGTCGGCTCTACCAGCGGGACGCGATCGTCGTGGACCTCGGCACGGCGACGACGTACGACTGCATCACGCGCGACGGCGTCTTTCTGGGTGGCGTGATTGCGCCGGGAGTGCAGAGCTCCGCGGAAACGCTCTTCCGACGCACGTCGAAGCTGCCGGCCACGGAGCTGGTTGCGCCGGCGCGCGTCATCGGCAAGCGCACCGAGGAGTGCATCCGCGCCGGCGTGATGTTCGGCGCTGCGGAATCCATCGATGGCATCGTGCGCCGGATCGAGGGAGAGTGGCCGGGCGGGGAGAAGCCGATGGTCATCGGTACCGGCGGCCTGGCGGAGATCTTTGCGCCCCTGTGCGACTGCTTCGATGAGGTGGATCCGCACCTCACATTGCGGGGGCTGCAGCTCGCGTTCGGGCTGCTGGGTTCGTCGAAGGGCGCGAGCAGCACCTGACGGGCTGCGCCGTAAAATATTGCGCCATAATGCGTTAGCCGGGCCGTGGCGCGATCCCTGCGGCCCCTTGCCCGGGGACGCGGCTCCGGATATCATCCTACTCTGTTAGCACTCTCCTTTACTGAGTGCTAAGAGCCCGTTCGTCATCCAATCCACCGATACAGCAGACGGAGGCGCATTACCTATGGCCACCAAGAGCGCGGCCGGCGTGAAGATCACGCCGCTGGCCGACCGGGTCGTCGTGAAGGCAGCGGAGGACACCGAGCAGATGCGCGGTGGACTCTACATCCCGGATACGGCGAAGGAGAAGCCGCAGCAGGGCGAGATCATCGCCGCTGGCCCGGGCAAGTACGAGGACGGCAAGCTCGTTCCGATGTCCGTGAAGGTCGGCGACAAGGTGCTTTACGGAAAGTACAGCGGCACCGAGATCACCCTCGACAACGAGCAGTACCTGATCCTTCGCGAGTCCGACGTCCTCGCGGTCGTCTCCTGATCATCAACGCATAGAGGCTAACCATGGCCAGCAAGGAACTGCACTTCAATACCGACGCGCGCGCTGCCCTGAAGCGCGGCGTCGACCAGCTCGCCGAGGCGGTGAAGGTCACCCTCGGCCCGAAGGGCCGGAACGTCGTCATCGACAAGAAGTTCGGCGCGCCGACGGTCACCAAGGACGGCGTGACCGTCGCGAAGGAGATCGAGCTCGCTGATCCGCTCGAGAACATGGGCGCCCAGATGGTGAAGGAAGTCGCCACCAAGACGAGCGACAATGCCGGCGACGGCACCACGACGGCCACCGTGCTCGCCCAGGCGATCTTCCGCGAGGGCCTCAAGAACGTGACAGCCGGCGCGAACCCGATGGCCATCAAGCGCGGCATCGACAAGGCCGTCGCCGCCATCATCGAGGAGCTCAAGAAGATCAGCGTGCCGACGAGCGGCAAGAAGGAGATCGCCCAGGTCGGCACCATCTCGGCCAACAACGACTCCGAGATCGGCAACCTGATCTCCGAGGCGATGGAGAAGGTCGGCAAGGACGGCGTCATCACCGTCGAGGAGGCGCGTGGCCTCGAGACGACGCTGGAGACCGTGGACGGCATGCAGTTCGACCGCGGCTACGTCTCGCCGTACTTCGTCACCGATCCGGAGAAGATGGAAGCGGTGCTCGAGGATGCGATGATCCTCATCCACGACAAGAAGATCTCGTCGATGAAGGACCTCCTTCCCGTGCTCGAGAAGGTCGCGCAGATGGGCAAGCCCCTGCTCATCATCGCCGAGGACGTCGAGGGTGAGGCGCTCGCCACGCTCGTCGTCAACAAGCTGCGCGGCACGCTCCGCGTCGCGGCCGTCAAGGCGCCCGGCTTCGGTGATCGTCGGAAGGCCATGCTGCAGGACATCGCGGTGCTCACGAACGGCCAGGTGATCAGCGAGGAAGTCGGGTTCAAGCTCGAGAACGCGGTGGTCTCCGACCTCGGCCGCGCCAAGCGCGTCGTCGTGGACAAGGACAACACCACGATCATCGACGGCGCCGGTGAGGATTCCAAGATCCAGGGCCGGGTCAAGGAGATCCGCGCCGCCATCGACACGTCGACCTCCGACTACGACAAGGAGAAGCTGCAGGAGCGCCTGGCGAAGCTGGCGGGCGGTGTTGCGGTGATCAACGTCGGCGCGGCGACGGAAGCCGAGATGAAGGAGAAGAAGGCGCGCGTCGAGGACGCGCTGCATGCGACGCGTGCGGCGGTCGAGGAAGGCATCGTCCCTGGCGGCGGCGTCGCCCTCATCCGCGCCCAGAAGGCGCTCAAGACGGTGAAGCTCGACGAGACCGACGAGCAGATCGGCGTCGACATCATCCGTCGCGCCATCGAGGAGCCGCTCCGCATGATCGTGCAGAACGCGGGTGGTGAAGGCTCCATCGTCCTCGAGAAGGTTCGCTCGAGCAAGGACGACAAGTTCGGCTACAACGCCCTCACCGACACGTACGAGGACCTCGTGCAGGCCGGCGTGATCGACCCGACGAAGGTGACGCGCACGGCGCTCCAGAACGCCGCGTCCATCGCCTCGCTCCTCCTCACGACGGAAGCGATCATCGTCGAGAAGAAGGAAGACAAGCCGGCCCCGGCTGCGCCGGGTGGCGGCATGGGCGGGATGTACTAACTGCAGCTAAAAGCTGAAAGCTGAAAGCTAAGAGCTGAAAGCTGAAACCACGAAGGGCGGGTTCG
>DASUXT010000152.1:0-21315 GCA_036377775.1 Gemmatimonadaceae bacterium
GAAGCACTTGCGTCCTCCCTCGAGCGCCACGAGGTAGCCGTCCCCGTTCCTGTCCTGGACCGTCTTGAATTCATTCACCATGTAATCCACGCGGTCCTTGAACCGCTTGTCGCCGGTGGCGGCGTACATGGCGCTGATGGCGGAGAGGTAGTGGCCGGCAATGTGCCCGGTGAGGTTGCGTCCCCCGCCATCCCAGCCACCGTAGGGTTCGGCCTTCGGCGTGAGGCCGGCCACCTTCCGATAGTAGGCGAGCATGCGGTCGGGTTCGAGCTCGAGCAGGTACCTGATGTCGGCATCCTGGTGCTGCTTGAGGGGACCGCTGGTGAGCCGGACGCGATGCAGCGGGATGGGGCGCGCCGCCATGAAGCGCTCCTTCCCTGTGGGCGCGAGCAGCGGATGCGCCGGCTCGGCGGAGGCGATGCCGGTCGGCAGGGCATCGAGCAGTGAGACGGCACCGGCGCCGAGGCCGAGCTTGAGGACGGTGCGACGGGACAACGACATTGCAGGCTCCGGATGAGGGAGTCGGGAGGCGCGGCGCGCTGGCGGCCGGTTCGGACTTCGGATACAATATCCATCGAGAGACCTTCCGCAAGCACGGCCCGTCACCCCGGCTGGCCGGCTGCCCCATCGTGCCCACCGCGAGGCTCGCCCGCATGACCGACCCGGTATCCCGCCGCGACTGGCTGAAGACCATGGGGGCCGTCGGCGTCGGCGCCCTCGTCACGCCCGATGCCATGCGCCTCCCCGCCGGGCTGGCGCCCCAGGCAGCGACGCCGGCGCCCTCCGCGCCCGCACCGGTCGGGCCCGCTGGCACGATCGTCGACCTCACCTCGACGAGCGAGATCTTCATCCCGCCGCGCGGCCGCGGCTTCATGAAGTTCAGCTTCGACTTCCCCGAACCCTCGGTCACCTTCGGCGACCTGCGCTTCGGCTTCCTCGTCTTCACCGGCGAGAACACGTATGGCCTCGACCGCTCGAAGATGTCGGTCAGTGGCGACGACGATGCGCTCACCCTCACCTGCACCGGCTTCGTCTGGGCGGGAGGACAGGAGAAGGCACCCGGCACGCTGACGGCGAAGCTCCGCCGCACCGGCGCCAACGTGGAGTGGGACACCGTCGTCGAGATGGAGCAGCCGGTGAAGACGGTCACCACGATCATTCGCGGCGTCCCGCGCGGGAAGGTGGCGTTCGGCGGCGCGAACTTCATGGATCCGCGCGACAACGAGATGCTCGTCGGCTATCCCTTCGCCGCGGGCGACCTGAACGCGGGCACGGGAAGCATCAACACGCCGCTGCTCATGATCCAGGCGCCGAACGACGTCTTCTTCCTCTCGTCGCTCGACCACCACGTGCGCCCGAAGCGCTTCTACCTCGCACCGGGGGAGTCGAGCTACCGCGTGGAGGCGATCCACGAGCACGACGCGTGGCGCAACGACCGGAAGGTCACCGTGCCCACCTGGCGCCTCGGCCGCGCGGCAACCGCCGAGGCGGCGGAGCAGCTGCACGTGCAGCACGTGGAGAAGGCGTACGGGCTCAAGCCGTGGGAGAGCCGCACCGACGTGCCGGCCTGGATGCGCGACATCGCGCTCGCCACCACGCTCCACGGCATGCACTACACGGGCTACATGTTCAACGACTACCCGAAGATGCTGGAGACGCTGCGCTGGATGCGCACGCAGATCCCGGGCGAGCGGGTGCTCGTCTTCATCTCGGCGTGGGACGGGCGCTACTACTGGGAGTATCCCGAGTATCGCGTGTCGGAGCGCATGGGGGGCGAGAAGGCGTTCCGCCAGCTCGTGGACGAGGGGCGGAAGATGGGCTTCCGCATCATGCCGATGTTCGGCACCAACTCGGCGAACATGAAGCTGCCGTCATGGCCGAAGATCGCCAGCGGGATGACGCGCAAGATCGACGGCAACGCGTACTACCTCGACTGGGTGGACTGGAACAACGACCGCCACAACGACGGCTGGCTCGCCTACATGAACGTCGGCGAGGACAAGTGGCGCCAGCACCTCGAGTCGCGCATCGACGACGTGATCCGTCGCTACGGCGTGGACGCCTACTTCCTGGACATCGTGGGCGGTCACGTGAACAGCACCAACGGCGACATGCACGAAGGGACGAAGAAGCTCGTGGAGAGCCTTCGCGCGAAGCATCCCCAGGTGGCGTGCGTGGGGGAGATGCCGTACGATGCGCTGTTCGGCTTCATCCCGATGTTCCAGGTGGGGCTCGGCCCGGTGTGGGGGAAGTACGCGCGCAACTTCTCGCACCTGAGCAGTCCCGCCCCGGGCCGCGGCAGCAGTGGCGTGCACGAGTCCGGCTTCGGGCGGTTCAACGAGGAGAATCTCGGCCTCTACCCCAACACCATTCCCACCCTCCAGGTCGTGGACGACACCTTCGCGAAGCACCGGGACGTGATGGCCGAGGTCATCAGGCGCGCGAAGCAGCGCGCGGGGCTCCCGTGACGGCGCCCACGACATCACTCGTCGCGCTGCGCGGCGAGGTGTGCGCGGCGAACATCGAGCTCTTCGAGCGCGGGCTCGCGAAGTTCACATTCGGCAACGCGAGCGCGATCGACCGGGAGTCGGGGCTCGTGGTGATCAAGCCGAGCGGACTGCCGTACACGAAGCTGCAGCCGCGGCACCTCGTGGTGGTGTCGCTCGACGGCACGGTGGTGGAAGGCGACCTGCGTCCCTCCTCCGACCTGCCGACACACCTCGAGCTCTACCGCGCCTTCGAGGGAATCGGCGGGGTGGTGCACACGCACTCACACTACGCCACGGTGTGGGCGCAGTCGCAGCGCGAGATCCCCTGTCTCGGCACGACGCACGCCGACTACTTCCATGGCCCTGTGCCGATCACGGAGCACCTCTCGGACCCCGACATCGCCGAAGCGTACGAGGCGAACACGGGGCGCGAGATCGTGCGGCGGTTCGCGACGCTGGATCCGCTGCGCGTGCCGGCCGTGCTGGTGAAAGGGCACGCACCGTTCTGCTGGGGGCCCTCCGTTGGCAGCGCGGTGGAGACGGCGGATCTCCTCGAGGAAGTCGCGCGAATGGCCTACGGCACGCTCACCCTCAATCACGCCGCCGAGCCGCTGCCGACGGCGATGCTGGACAAGCATTTCCTGCGGAAGCACGGGCCGAACGCGTATTACGGACAGAAGGGCTCGTGAATCCGTGATCCGTGATCCGTGATCCGAAACAGCGAGGGGAGCGGAAAAGGCCGGATTGAAAACTGAAACGACAGGATTCTCTTCTCTACGATTCGGCCTCCGCGCGCCGAGTACGATCCCGAGGCCGTTCCAATCCATTCAGGAACCTGTGGGGGTGTGGAGGCTGGTCCCGGTGCGCGAAGCTCAGATCGCGCAAAGGACAGATCCTGCCGTTTCAGGCCGTTCATGCGGCCTTTTCCGTTCCCCGGCTTTTCGAGCACCGGCGTGACAGCCTACTCGCCGAGCGTGACCTCCACCGGCCGCCCGGTGAACTCGACCGTCTTCGTCGCCTGACTTCCAGCGAGTCTGACGCGGATCGTCCTCGGCATCGGCGCCAGTGCGCGTGATCCGGGGGCGAGGCGGAGGGTGAGGCGGCGCGATGCGTCGTGCCAGTCGAGCATCACGCGCATCCACTCGCCCTTCCGGTAATCGAAGCTCTCCCCGTCGTCCTCGTACGAGGTGCTCCTCCCGTCGGCGCCGGGGAAGACGACGAGGGTGATGGGATCATCGGGCTTCTCCGACATGTACTGCTTCACGGGTCCCATCGGGATCACGGCCCCGGCGCGCGCGTAGAGGGGCGTCGTGGCGAGGTCCACTCGCTTCTCGATCTCGCGTCCGCCTTCGACCTGCGCTTCGGTCCACCAGTCGTACCAGGTGCCGGTCGGCAGGTACACGCGGCGCGAGGTGGCCCCCTGCTCCACGACCGGCGCGACGAGCAGGTCGCGTCCCCAGAGATATTCGTCGCCGCGCGCCACGGCGGTCGCGTCGTCCGGATAGTGCAGCCACAGCGCGCGCATCACGGGCAGGCCATTCTCGGCGCCGTCACGCAACGCGGTGTAGAGATAGGGCATCAGGCGCGAGCGGAGCTCCATGTACTGCCGGCAGATCGGCTCCACGCGCGCGTCGTGCAGCGTGGCTGGATCGGCGTGGAAGCCGCGCGTCTCCTCCGGGCCACCGTCTCCGCCATCCCATCCCCACGGCAGATGGAGGTGCCAGTTGCGTCCGTGCGAGCGGAACAACGGGGTGAAGGCGGCGAACTGGAACCAGCGCACGAAGAGCTCGCCCGTGTACTCCTTCGTCGGGTAGAAGCCGCCGATGTCGGTGCCCCAGTACGGCAGTCCGCTGAGCGCGGTGTTGATGCCGACGGGGACGTGCGTCTTCAGCGTCTCCCAGCGTGACGCCACGTCGCCCGACCAGACGAATCCGCCGTAGCGCTGGACACCGGGCGACGCGTTGCGGTGCAGCGCGAAGGGCCGCTCGTTGGGGCGCCACATCTGCGTCCCCTCCCAGTACATCCGATGGCGGTTGATCTCCGATGGCCCGTCGTAGCCGTCGCCCTGGTCCGGCCACCAGCCGTCGATGCCCGCATCCGTCATCACCGACGTGTGCGACGGCCAGTAGCACGCCACCTGGCGCTCGCGCGGCCACTT
Source organism: Gemmatimonadaceae bacterium (assembly GCA_036377775.1). Classification (GTDB taxonomy): domain Bacteria; phylum Gemmatimonadota; class Gemmatimonadetes; order Gemmatimonadales; family Gemmatimonadaceae; genus AG11. The sequence goes on from DASUXT010000152.1 coordinate 4,648, forward strand.
GCCGTCCGGGGTGGTGCCACTCGGCAGTGGCGGCGCAGTGCAGGTGTCGTGCACGGTGCCGGTGAGCTTCCGTCCTTCCACCACGACGTGCAGGATCACCTTGTAGTGCTGGTCGTGCAGCGCGGCCACCTGCGCCTTCGGGTCGGGGAAGTTGCTCGCGTTCCAGTCGAAGTCGCCGTTCTTCGTGTTCCACCCCGACGGCGAGAAGCCGGTGCCGAGGTAGATGAGCGCCTCGCAGGGCAGCCGCTTCTCGCGCATCGTGCGGGCGACGGACGCGATCTCCTCCGGGCCGGCGAGGGTTCGGTGCGACTGCAGGTAGCCGAATCCCCACTTCGGCGGGAGCTCGGGGAGGCCGGTGATGTGCGCGTACTCGCGCATGATCTCCGCCGGCTCGTGCGACGCCACGACGAACACGTCGTACGGAAGAGCGGCCTCCGCAGGCGGCGTGAAGCGCCCCTCGGTGTTCGAGAACTCGAAGCCGCCCCGCGGATGGTGGATGAACATCGCCCATCCATCGGTGCCGACGAGCCACTGGATCGGCGCACGCGTCCCGTTGGTGGCGAGTTGCGCGTGGCTCTCGCCGTTCACCATGCGGTCCGAGCTGCCGCGGCGATCGAACTGCGGCCCGCCCTCGCCGAGGCCGAGCAGGGGTGCGTCGCCGAGCGGGAAGGTCATCGCCGGTGCGACGGCGTCGAAGGTCAGGGCCTGCACCGTCCTTCCGCGCGCGTCAGCGATGCGTACCACGGGCGTCGCGTCATCGACCGAGACGGTGAGCGTGCCCGCTCGCACCTGGCCGACGCTCGACGTGGTGCGCCCGCTGCGCAGCGGCGCGGCGCTGGCGACACCGTCGGTGAGCTCCCCGGTCGCGGGTACCGGCGCCACGCCCCCATCGACGATCGGGCGCAGCGTGATGCGCACCGTGCGCGGGCCGACCGGGGTGACGGACAGCTCCACCGGCCGGCCGGCGACGACGAGTGGCACGTCGCCGTGCCGGCGCAGCCGCGGGCCGAGGGCGAGCCCGGTGCCGAGGATGCCGAGCTGCTTGAGCGCGTCGCGCCGCGAGACGGGATCGGTCATGGTGCTTGCGGTGAGGGGATTCGAGGCGGATACATTATACGATTCGCCGCTCCATCGCGCACTCCTCCCGAGAGGCCGTAGATGCCCCAGCGTCCGCACGCCCCACTGCTGTCCGTCGCTTCCCTCGCCGTCGCGCTGCTGCTGCCGTCGGTCGCGAGCGCGCAGACCTCCGCCGAGCTGCGCGGCGCGCAGCCCCCGGCGCACGCGGTGTGGGTGGACGCGCTGGACCTCTCGCGCACCCTGGATTCGCGGGCCCCGAGCCCCGGACTCGCCGCCTTCGGCGGCTATCCGGCGCGCGGCAACAACCCCGCCGTGCCGCGACCGGCCATCTCGCTCGACAGCGTGAGCTACCAGCACGGACTCGGCGTCACCTCGGGTGGCGAGCTGTGGGTCGACCTCGGCGGGAACGCGACGCGCTTCGTTTCGCTGGTGGGCGTGGACGACGCACGTCGCACGGGGCGCGGCTCGGTGACGTTCGAGGTGTGGACTGACGGCGAGAAGAAGTGGGACAGCGGCGTCATCAAGGCGGGTGACGCGCCGAAGCCGGTCTCGGTGGACCTCACCGGGGCGAAGAACATGATCCTCTACGTGACCGACGCCGGCGACGGCTCGCGCGACGACATCGCCGACTGGGCGGGGGCGGCCATCGTGATGAAAGATGGGGCACCGGCGCCCGTGACCACCTCGCCGCCGGCATCCCCCGCGCCGAACATCGCGTCGAGCCGCACCGCGGCGCCACGGATCAACCAGCCGCGCATCACCGGCGCGACGCCGGGTCGTCCCTTCCTCTTCCGCATTCCCGCATCGGGCGAGGGACCGCTCCGCTTCGCGGCGAGCAACCTTCCCGCTGGACTGACGCTCGACCGGAACACCGGCGTCATCACCGGCGCGCTGCGGAAGGCGGGGCACAGCACGGTGCACATCACGGTCTCCGGACCGAAGGGCCGCACGAGCGGCGACATCGTGATCGTCGGCGGCGAGCACAAGCTCGCCCTCACGCCGCCGCTCGGCTGGAACTCGTGGAACGTGTGGGCCGCGGCGGTGGACGACGCGAAGGTGCGCGCCGCCGCCGACGCGCTCGTGTCGAGCGGGCTCGCCGCACAGGGCTATACCTACGTCAACATCGACGACGCCTGGGAGGGACCGCGCGACGCGAACGGGAACATCACGTCGAACGAGAAGTTTCCGGACATGAAGGCGCTCACCGACTACGTGCACAGCAAGGGGCTGAAGATCGGCATCTACTCCTCGCCGGGGCCGCGCACCTGCCAGCAGCGCTACGCCGGCAGCTGGCAGCACGAGGCAGAGGACGCAAGGCAGTGGGCGGACTGGGGCTTCGACTACATCAAGTACGACTGGTGCAGCTATTCGGAGACGCTCCCCGAGCAGCGCGGGATGCCGCCGCTCGACCAGCTCCAGAAGCCGTATCGCCTGATGCGCGGCATCCTCGACTCGCTGCCACGCGACCTCGTGTTCTCCCTCTGCCAGTACGGGTGGGGCGACGTGTGGACGTGGGGGAACGACGTGGGCGGCGACCTGTGGCGCGTGACGGGCGACATCACCGACACCTGGTCGAGCATGTCCGGCATCGGCTTCGCGCAGACGGGGCACGAGAAGTACGCCGGCCCGAGTGGCTGGAACGACACCGACATGCTCGTCGTGGGCAAGCTGGGATGGGGGCGCACGCCGCGCGAGACGCGCCTCACGCCGGACGAGCAGCTCACGCACATCAGCCTCTGGGCGCTGCAGGCCGCGCCGCTCATCATCGGCGCCGACCTCTCGCAGGCGGACAGCTTCACGGTGAACCTGCTCGGCAATCCCGAAGTGCTCGCCGTGGACCAGGACTCGCTCGGCCGCGCCGCGGGGCGGACCCTGCAGAATGGCCGCACGGAAGTGTGGGCGCGTCCGCTTTCGGATGGCACGATGGCCGTGGGTCTCTTCAACCGCGACCTCGTGCCGCGCACGGTGTCGGTGAAGTGGTCGGACCTCGGCCTCTCAGGGAGCCAGCAGGTGCGCGACCTCTGGCGGCACCAGGATCTCGGTGCGAAGCGCGACGGCTTCAGCGTCGAGGTGCCGCGGCACGGAGTGGTGCTGGTGAAGGTCGGACGTACGACGGCGGCGCAGTGATCGAGGTGTCATCCCGCAGGGCGTCGCCCTGATGCTGTCATCCCGCAGGGCGTAGCCCTGTCGGGACCTGCCGTCCTGGCGATCGGAGCCGGCCTCCGCGCCAGGGCGGCTGCTGTCTCGGCGTGGTCGCCGGCGACAGGGCTCCTCGTTCTGTACGGCTCCGGATCGTTAGTAGCGCGCCTGCGGCAGGGCTCCTCTCGGCTTCCGGTCCCGTGTGGTCAGTCGCCTGCCTGCGGCCGAGCTCCTCGCTCGGAGAGCTCCCTGCCGTTGTGAACGCAGATCAACAACACTGATCTTCAACAGCCCGATCAGACGCAGATTCCTGCCTCGGGCAGGCCCCGGCGCACCCAGGCTCAGCCCTACATTCCCAGGATTTTCCTTTTTTGGGAACGGCCCCGGGAGGCTACTGGGTGCATGGAGCCTTCACGTACACGGAAAGATCAGCGGAGATCATGTAGTTGATCTGCGGTGATCTGCGTTCCCCAAGGACATGGAGCCGTGCGCCGTGAGGAGCCCTGCCGTGGCGGGCCACTCGACACGGATGGGTAAACGGGAGAGGAGTTCGGACGAGGCGCAGCCGCAAATAGCGGAGCCCAATCCGTTCCACCCGTGCCGTCATCCGTCCTTATCGCAGTTCCAATTCGTTAGCGCCAGTCCAGCCGCGACCGCGTGGAGAGCAGGTCCCGACAGTCCCTGCGGGCCTGCGGGATGACACGATGGAGTGCGCTCGTGTGGGATGACGCGATGGGGTGCGCTCGTACGGGATGACGCTCACGAGGCCCGTCAGCCCCTCGCCACCTCGGCCGCGATGCGCTTCAGCTCGGGGAGCACGGAGCCGATCCGCACCGCTGCCGAATCCGGGCTGCCGAGTGCGAAGTAGAGCTCCTTGTAGATGGCATACAGCCGCTCGTAGGTGGCGTGCGCGCGCGCGTCGGGCTCGATCACCCTGTACGACGGGCAGAGCGCCTTCTGCGCGTCGTCGATGCTCGCGAAGGTGCCCGCGGCGAGGAACGCCATGATGGATGATCCGAGGCTCGTGACCGAACCTTCGGGCACCAGCACCGGCTTTCCGAGCACGTTGGCATAGACGCGATTCAGCACCTCGTTCTTCTGCGGGATGCCGCCCCCCTGGATCACGCGCTCGATCGGCACGCCGTGCTCGGCCATCCGCTCGAGCACGATACGAGTGTGGAAGGCCGTTCCCTCGATGGCGGCGAACAGCTCGTCGCGCGCCTCGTGGTTGAGGTTCCAGCCGAGCGTCACGCCGCCCAGGTTCGGGTTCACGAGCACGGTGCGATCGCCGTTGTCCCACGACATGCGGAGCAGTCCCGTCTGTCCGGCACGATACTGGTCGAGCCCCGTCGACAGCTCTTCCACCGAGCGACCGCTGCGGCGCGCGATGGCGTCGAAGATGTTGCCGACGCCGGAGAGGCCGGCCTCGACGCCCACCCACCCCGGCTTCACCGAGCCGGGCACCACGCCGCATACGCCAGGGACGTTTTCCGCCTGCTTCGCGATGGCGATGATGCAGGTGCTCGTGCCGATCACGTTGACCACGTCGCCCTCGGTGACGCCGGCGCCGATGGCGTCCCAGTGCGCGTCGAAGGCCCCGACGGGAATGGGAATTCCCGCCTTCAGCCCAAGCTTTGCCGCCCACTCCGGCGCGAGCGTGCCCGCGACGTGATCCGATGTGAGGTAGCGGCCAGCGAGCTTCTCGCGCACGCCGCCGAGCAGCGGGTCCACCTCGACGAGGAACTTCTCGGGCGGGAAGCCGCCGAGCGACTCGTTCCAGAGCCACTTGTGGCCCATCGCGCAGACGGAGCGCGCGACCTGTTTCGGGTCGGTGACGCCGGACAGCTCGGCGGCGACCATGTCGCAGTGCTCGAGCGCCGTCACGAGCTGCTCCCGCTTGTCCGGGTTGTGGCGCAGCCAGTGCAGCAGCTTGGCGAATCCCCACTCCGACGAGTAGACGCCGCCGCAGTACTCGATGGCGGGGAGCTTCTCGCGATGCGCGACGTCGGTGATCAGCGCCGCCTCCCCGGCGGCGCGGTGGTCGCACCACAGGTAGTAGTCGTCGAGTGGCTTCAGCCCCTCCCCCACCGGCACCACCGTGGATCCGGTGGTGTCGAGGGCGATGGCCTGGACGTCGTCTCCCTTCACGCCCGTCTCGCGCAGCGCACGGCGTGTCGCCTCCGCCAGGGCATCCATGTGCGCCTGGTGGGACTGCGTGGCGAAGTCGGGGTCGTCGCGACGGCGGTGCACCTCGTACTCGGCGATGCCGCAGCCGAGGCGTCCGCGCTCGCTGTCCACGAGCGCCACGCGGACGCTCTGGGTCCCGAAATCAACGCCGGCGACGATGGCCACGGGTCACTCGCATGGGTAGGTTGGAGGGGGTCTGGATCGTATACAATAGCCAAAATCCAGACTTGTCGAAAGCGCGCCCGTACGCGATTCTCGTGGTGGCGCTTCGGCGCGGAATTTCGTTGACAGGCGCGCGCGACGCTACGCATTGTTGCTCGCCACCTCGCACGCTCACCTCTTCTCCGCACGACGTGACCTCCGACTCGCCCCGGAACTCGTTGCTCCGCCGTGCCGCCGGCAGCGTCCTTCGCTCCCAGCAGATCGGCATCGTCGCGGTGCTCATCGCCCTCGGCGTCGCGCTCACCCTCGCCGCGGGCTCGCACGTCGACCCGCTGTCCGGCGCCCGCGTCAACAACTTCCTCAACGCGTACACGCTGGTGCAGATGGGCACCGATGCCAGTGCCTTCGCCATCATGGGCGTCGGCGCGACCATCGTCATCATCGCCGGCGGCATCGACCTCTCCGTCGGCGCCATCTATGCGCTCTCGGGCGTGGGGACCGCCATGGTCCTCCGTGCCCTCGGCCCGATGTCGCCGGCGACGACGGTCATCGTCGCCCTCGCCACCTGCCTGTCCATCGCCCTGCTCTGCGGCCTCGCCAACGGCCTGATGGTCATCGGCCTCGGCGTGCACCCGTTCATCATCACGCTCGGCACGATGTGGATCCTGCGCGGGCTGGCATTCGTCGTCAGCCGCGCCGAGAGCATCCTCGTGCCCACCGCGCTGACGAGCGTCGCCAAGGCGCGGCTCGGCTTCAGCGCGGAGCTGTACCCGGTGCCGCTGCTGGTGATGCTGGTGGTGATGTTCGTGGGGCAGGTCTACCTGAGCCGCACCGTGAACGGGCGCTACGTGTTCGCCATCGGCGGCAACCTCGAGGCGAGCCGGTACTCCGGGCTGCGCGTGGACCGGATCACCCTCGGCGTCTACATGATCTCCGGGCTCAGCGCCGGTATCGCGGCCTTCGTCGGCGCTTCCTTCTATGGCTCGGCCACGTCGTCCGACGCCAACGGCTACGAGCTGTACGTCATCGCCGCCGCCGTGGTGGGCGGGGCGAGCCTCATCGGCGGCAAGGGAAGCGCGATCAGCGCCACGCTCGGCGCCATCCTCATCGTCATGATCCGCCAGGCGATCCGCACGCTGCACCTCGACCAGAACTACGAGTGGATCATCATCGGCGGGGCGATGATCATCGCCGTCGTGCTCGACCAGGGCGGCACGCGCCTCCTCGCCCGCCGCATGGCCGCGGCGTCCGCATTGCCCGAACAGACCAACCCGACACCAGAGGCCCCCTGATGAAGCGCACGCTCACGTTCCACGCCGGGCTCCTGCTCGCTGCCACCGCGCTCGCCGCCTGCAGCGGCGGTGACAAGGGCACCGCCGACAGCAGCGCGAGCGCGGCTGGCAACGGCAAGACGTTCACGATCGCGATGATCGCCAAGAGCTCCACGAACCCGGTCTTCCTCTCCGGGCGCGCCGGCGCCGACTCGGCGGCGAAGGAGCTGACGAAGCAGTACGGCGTGAACGTGAAGATCGACTGGCTCACCCCGCCCAGCGAGGACGCCACCGTCCAGGCGCAGCGCATCGCGCAGGCGGTGAACAGCGGCGACAACGCCATCCTCCTCTCGGCGAGCGACGCGAGCAAGCTGGTGGGGGCGGTCAACGAAGCTGTCGCGCGCGGCGTGCCGGTGATGACCTTCGACAGCGATGTCGCGGGCTCGAACCGCTTCTCCTTCTATGGCGGCGATGACGCGGCGATGGGCCGCCAGGTGATGGACGAGCTGGCGAAGCAGATGGGCGGCAAGGGGAAGGTGGCGATCCTCGGCGGCAGCCAGAACGCGCCGAACCTGCAGAAGCGCGTGCAGGGGGCGAAGGACGAAGCGAAGAAGTATCCGGGCATCACCATCCTCAACACCTTCTACCACTCCGAGACCCCGCAGGACGCCGCGGCCGAGGTGGCGCGCGCCATGAATGCCTATCCCTCCATCCAGGGGTGGGCGATGATCGGGGGCTGGGCGCTGTTCACCCGCGCGCTGCTCAACGACCTCGACTCCTCGCGCGTGAAGATCGTCTCGGTCGACGCGCTCCCCGCGGAGCTGCCGTACGTGGAGAAGGGCATCGCCCCGGTGCTCCTCGCCCAGCCCACCTTCCTGTGGGGCTACGTGTCGGTGAAGACGATCTTCGACCATGTCTACCTCAAGAAGGACGTGCCGGCGCACGTGCAGATGGACCTCGTGCGCGTGGACAGGAGCAACCTGGGCGACTGGGCCCGCCAGCTGAAGGCGTGGGGCTTCACCGACGTCGATCAGAAGTACTTGGACATGAAGTAGGACGATGCCGGCGCTCCGCTTCTCCGGAATCACCAAGCGCTTTCCCGGCGTCGTCGCGCTGCGCGACGTGAGCTTCGACGTGCAGGCGGGGTCGTGCCACGCCGTGTGCGGCGAGAACGGCGCCGGAAAGAGCACACTCGGAAAGATTCTCGCCGGCCTGCAGCCGCCGGACGGGGGCGAGATCATCCTCGACGGCGAGCGGGTGTCGTTCGACTCGCCGCGCGACGCGTTGAAGGCCGGCGTGGGGATGGTGCACCAGGAGCTGGCCTTCTGTGAGAACATGACCGTCGGCGAGAACCTCTGCCTCGGTCAGCTCCCGCGCCGCTACGGTTTCGTGCAGCGCGACGTGGTGCGTGAGCGCGCGCGCGAGCTCCTGGCGAAGATTGGGGCGACCATCGATCCCGATCGCTCCATGGCGTCGCTCACGGTGGCCGAGCAGCAGCTGGTACAGATCGCCTGCGCCGTCGGTGCGGCGGCGAAGGTGATCGTGTTCGACGAGCCGACCAGCAGCCTCGCGCGCGACGACGCCGAGCGGCTGTTCGCGCTCATCGCCGATCTCCAGGCGCGCGGCGTGACGATCCTCTACGTGTCGCACCGCATGGCCGAGATCCATCGCCTCTGCGACGAGATCACCGTGCTGCGCGACGGCCGGCACGTAGCCACGCGGCCGGCGAGCGAGCTGCCGGAGGCGGAGCTCGTGCACCTGATGATCGGGCGGCGCGTGGAGCAGTATTTCCCCGCGCACGCCGAGACACCCTGCGGCGAGGAGCGGCTGCGGGTTGAAGGACTCACCCGCGCCGGCTCGTTCGCCGACGTCTCCTTCTCGCTCCATGGCGGCGAGGTGCTCGGCCTGGCGGGCCTGGTCGGTGCGGGCCGCTCCGAGGTCGCGCAGACGATCTTCGGGCTCACGCCGGCGACGCGCGGCTCCATCTTCGTGCGCGGCAGGCGGGTGGCGATCCGGACCGTGCGTGACGCGCTCCGCCTGCGGATCGGCTTCGTGCCGGAGGACCGGAAGAAGCAGGGGCTCGTGCTCGGCATGAAGACGGGGGAGAACTGCACCCTTGCCACGCTGCCGAAGTTCGCGCGGCTCGGGTGGATCGATCGCGTGAAGGAGCTGGGCACGATCCGGAAGCTGTTCGGCCGGCTGCGCGTGCGTGCGACGGAGGACGCGATCACCGCGTCGCTCTCCGGGGGCAACCAGCAGAAGATCGTGATGGCGAAGTGGCTGGCGAGCGAGTGCGACATCCTGATGCTCGACGAGCCGACGCGGGGCGTGGACGTGGGGGCGAAGGCGGAGCTGCACGCGTGGATCGACCAGCAGGTGTCGAACGGCTGCGCGGTGCTGCTGATCTCGAGCGAGCTGCCGGAGCTGATCGCGCTGTCGTCGCGGATCATCGTGCTGCGGAACGGGCGCGCGGTGGGGGAGCTGTCGCGGGCCGAGGCGACGCAGGACGCGCTGCTGCGGCTGATGACGGGGCTGGAGCAGGCGGGGGTGAGGAAGAGCGCCTGAAGGCCTGCCGGCCTGCCGGCCTGCCGGCCTGCCGGTCGGAAGGTCGGAAGGTCGGAAGGTCGGAAGGTCGTGTCTGGCCGACGGGGCGGTGGCGGGATATAGTATCCAATCCCAAACCGCCTCCCCATGCCCCTGCTCCCTCGTCGCCATCCCGCCCCGCGCGCGGTCCTCATCGCCACGATCGCCCTCCTGCTCACCGTTCCGCTCGGCGCCCAGGGCACGCCGGCCGACTATGCTCGCGCCGAGGGGCTGCGGGACCGATATGCGCACGTCATCGTCGACGCGGTGGACCAGGTCGGCTGGATCGACTCCACGCCGCGCTTCTGGTACCGGAAATCCACGCCGACCGGCTCGGCGTTCGTCGTGGTGGACGCGGAGACGAAGCAGAAGCGTCCGGCGTTCGACCACGCGCGGCTCGCCAGCGCCCTGGCGAAGGTGCTGCATCGCCCGGTGAGCGGCGATTCGCTCCCGTTCAATCAGATCGACTTCGTGAACGGCGAGCACGACGTCCTCGTCGCCGTGCGCCAGGACCGGTTCCGCTGCTCGCTCGATAGCTATACCTGCGAGCGCGCGCGGCCGGGCGACGGGGAACAGCGCCGCTTCGGCGGCCGGCGCTACAATTCCGGAGTCGGAGGGTCGCTCTACGGGTCGCTCCCCGCGGAGGACACCACCGAGCGCACATCCCCCGACGGGAAGTGGATCGCGCGCGTGCGCAACTACAACGTGTGGGTGCGCGCGGTGGGTGACACGGACGGCGTGTTCCTGAGCACCGATGGCTCCGAAGGCGATCCATACCGCCTGCGCACCCTGGCCTGGTCTCCCGATTCGAAGCGCATCGCCATCTACCGCGTGCGCCCCGGCTATCCGCGCGAGGTGCACTACGTGCGCTCGTCGCCCGACGACCAGCTGCAGCCCGAGTACGTCACGCGACTCTACAGCAAGCCCGGTGACGTGCTCGATCGCGGCATCCCGGTCATCTTCGACGTCGCGAAGCGGCGCGAGATCGCGGTGAATGATTCGCTCTTCCCCAACGCGTACCAGACTTCGGGGCTCGAGTGGCGCCCCGACAGCCGCACCCTCACCTTCGAGTACAACCAGCGCGGACACCAGGTGTACCGCGTGATCGAGGTGGACGCCGCGACCGGACGCACCCGCGCCATCATCAACGAGACCTCCCCCACCTTCTTCGAGTACTCGGCGAAGAAGTACCGGCAGGACGTCGGCGGCGACATCATCTGGATGTCGGAGCGTGATGGCTGGAACCACCTCTACCTGTACGACGCGGCCACCGGCCGCGTGAAGAACCAGATCACGAAGGGACCGTGGGTGGTGCGTGGCGTGGACGACGTGGACTCCACGAAGCGCCAGATCACCTTCCATGCGAGTGGCATGGATCCGAAGCTCGACCCGTACTTCGTCCAATATTACCGCATCAACATGGACGGCACCGGGCTCACGAAGCTCACCACCGCCGAAGGGATGCACGCGGTGACCTTCTCGCCGGACATGAAGTACTACGTGGACCGGTGGTCCCGCGTGGACCTGCCGCCGATCGCCGAGCTGCACCGCGCGAGCGATGGCGCGCTCGTCATGCCCCTCGAAAAGGCCGACGCGAGCGCGCTCTACGCCACCGGCTGGAAGGCGCCGGAGGTGTTCGTCGCCAAGGGACGCGACGGCAGGACGGACATCTGGGGGGTCATCATCCGTCCCACGAACTTCGATCCCTCGAAGCATTACCCCGTTGTCGAGAACATCTACGCTGGCCCGCAGGACTCCTTCGTCCCGAAGACGTTCAGCACGCAGCTCGGCATGCAGGCGATCGCCGAGCTCGGGTTCATCGTCGTGCAGATCGACGGCATGGGCACCTCGAACCGCTCGAAGGCCTTTCACGACGTGACGTTCAAGAACCTCGGCGACGCCGGCTTCCCCGACCGCATCCTCTGGCACAAGGCGGTGGCAGCAAAGTACCCGTACTACGACATCTCACGCGTCGGCATCTACGGCACGTCGGCGGGTGGGCAGAGCTCGACCGGCGCCCTCCTCTTCCATCCGGAGTTCTATGATGTCGCTGTCTCCGCGGCGGGATCGCACGACAACCGGATGGACAAGCTGTGGTGGAACGAGCAGTGGATGGGCTGGCCGATCGGTCCCGAGTACGCCGCGTCGTCGAACGTGGACAACGCCTGGCGGCTGCAGGGGAAGCTGCTGCTCATCGTCGGCGAGATGGACACCAACGTCGATCCGTCGACGACGATGCAGGTGGTAAATGCGCTGATCAAGGCGCACAAGTACTTCGACCTGCTCGTCATCCCCGGCGCCGACCACACGAGCGGCGGCCCCTACGGTGACCTCAAGCGCTGGGATTTCTTCGTCCACAACCTGCTCGGCGTGGAGCCGCCGAACCGGAACGCGCTCCCTGCCCCCGGCGCGAGGAGCGCCGAGGGGCGGCGGTAAGCCGGCCGCCGGGCAGGGATCCTGGCTTTGTAAGGCTCCGTGTCTTCAGGTGCGCCCCGGCAGGGCTCCTCACAATGGAAGCTCCCAGTCCTTGGGAACGCAGCTCAACGCAGATCTTTCACTGCCTGATCTGACGCAGATTCCTGCCTCGGACGGACTTCGGCGCACCGAGACTGCCCCCTACGGCCCAGAAGATTTGTTCTTTTGGAACGGCCTCGGGAGGATCTTCGGTGCGAGGTGCCTTCTCTTGCACGGAAGGATCAGCGTCTGATCCTGCCGTTATCAATCCGTTCAATCCTTGCTGCTATCCGTCCTGATCGCAGCTCCCATTCGTTAGCGCGAGACCAGCCACTACCGCCGGGAGAGCGGGTCCCGGCAGGCGTGCGCTGACGCGCACGCCTGCGGGATGACCGTGCTTACCGCGCGCTGATCGTCTGCACCCGTCCGCTCATCTCGCGGTTGAATGACGCCACGTCCTCCCGCAGCAGCTTGTCGAAGCTCGCCTTTGCCGTGGCGAGGTCGTGCTCGATCATGTCGAGCACGGCGAGCGACGTGTCGGTCGGACGGAACTCGGCGCCGCCTGCCACGTCGCCGCCGCCGCTGCCCACTTCCGCGTTCAGCCAGATGAGGTTCAGGTAGATCCTGTCCGTCTCGACGTAGTACTTGTCGTCACTGTTGAGGTCGGAGTTCGACACGAGCTGGTGCTCCACGTCGATCATCTTCCGGTCGAGCGCATCGAGGCGTGCGAGCACGTCGGCCTTCCCTGCGTTCGCCGCCTTCTCCGTCTCGATCTGCTTGCGCATAACCTCGATGCGGTTCACGAGATCCACCGCCGCGTTCATGTCGTCGCGGATGCGGATCTGGGTGTGCGTGCTGGCAAGGAGGTCCGCCGGCGACGACGTGATCTCGTGGTCCTTCAGGATCTCGAGGGGCTGGGTGGCCGTCACGCCGTTCGCGGTGAGCCGCACGGCGTAGTGGCCGGGCGCCGCGAGCGGACCGGTGGTCTGCGGCTCACGGATCCCCCAATGCGTGATCGGACGCCACTCCTTTCCCTTGAACCGGCTGTCCTGGAAGATGTTCGGGTTGTCCGGCGCGGCGGTGAGGAGGTGCACCTCCTTCGGCGGCTCGTAGCGCAGGTCCCAGGCGAGACGGTTGTAGCCGGCGCGCGTGCGCGCCTTGATCGTGCGGATCACCGTACCGGTGGAGTCCATGATCTCCACCTTCACCGGCTCGGCGGATGCCTTCGCGAGCGAGAAGGTGATGTCCGCCTGGCCGCTGCGCGCCTGCCGATATCCGGGATGGGGCGGATACAGGTGCACCGGCTCGCTCGACGTCACCTGTTCGCCCTCCAGCGGCGCGATGTCGCGCAGGATGAACAGGCCGCGCCCATACGTCGAGACCACGACGTCGTGCCACTGCTTCGGGACCACGATCCACGTCACCGGCGCTGCCGGGAGCCCTTCCTTGAACTGGGTCCAGTGCGCGCCGTCGTCGCGCGAATAGTAGAAGCCGTGTCCCGTGCCGGCGAACAGCATCCCCTTCCGGTTCGGGTTCTCCGCCACAGCCATCACGTAGTCGAGCGGACCGTCGGCTGGCAGGTCGCCGGTGACGTTCGTCCACGTCATCCCGTAGTCGGTGGTCTTGTAGACGTACGGCTTGCGGTTGTCCATCATGTGGAAGTCCACCGCGACGTACGCCGTGGCCGGATCGAAGTGCGACGGCTCGATCTTGCGAATCGTGCCCCAGGTGGGGAGGCCACGCATGTTCTTCGTCACGTTCGTCCAGTTCGCGCCACCGTCACGGGTGTTCCAGAGCTGTCCATCATTGGTGCCCGCCCAGATCAATCCGCGCTCGATCTCCGACGGGGCGATGGCGAACACCACCTCGCCGTAGAACTGTCCCAGGTTGTCGGCGACGATGCCGCCCGATGACACGATGCGCGACGGATCCTGCGTGGAGAGATCGGGGCTGATCACCTGCCAGCTCTGTCCCTTGTTGTTCGTCCTGAACACCACCTGGCATCCGTAGTAGACCGTCTCGTGATCGAACGGATCGATGGCGAGAGGGGGCGTCCAGTGGCAGCGGTACTTCGCCTCGTTCGGCAGTGCGTCGAGCGTGTGGATCCACGGGCTCACCGAGCGCGCACGCTTCGTGTTCGCGTCCCACCGCGTGACCGCATTGGCGTAGCAGCTCGCCCACACGATGTCGGGGTTGGTGGGATCCGGCAGCGTGAACCCCGACTCGCAGCCACCGAGCCCATGGTCCCACTCCGAGCCGCCGCGCGGAGTCACGCCCTCCAGTGCATAGGCGTTCACGACGCTCGAGTCGCGCTGCGTGCTGTCGCGCTGCGTGGTGTCGCGTCGTGCCACTCGTGTCGCATTCGCGGCGGCGCTGTCCACCGAGGGAATGCGAGCCGGCGCATCGGCCCCGGTGCGCGTCCCGCGCGCACGGGCGAGGCTGTCGCGCCTCGCCGAGGAATCCGCCGGCGGCGGTGGACGTCGGAAGCGGTTCGGCCCCGCCTCGGGCTCCGTGCTCGGCCCGCGCATCGTGCCGTTGTCCTGGCGGTTGGAGTAGATCCAGTACGGCACCTGCTGGTCCACCGCCACGTGGTACATCTGGCCGTTCGGCAGCGCGACCATCGTCCACGTCTTGCCGTGATCGTTGGTGATGCGCGCGCCGCCGTCGTCCGTGATGGCGAAGCGATCGGCGTTCGTCGGGTCGAACCAGACGTCGTGCGTGTCCCCGCCCCATCGCTCGATCTTGAAGGTCTTCCCGCCATCCGTGGAGCGGAAGAAGCTGCTGTTGGCGACGAGGATCTCATCGGCGTTCTTCGGCGAGACGGCGAGGCGGATGTAGTAGCCCGCGCGCCCGATGAGCGGCCGGTCCCAGTTCGTGACCTTCCACGTACGCCCCGCATCGTCGGAGCGCCAGAACGATCCCTGATCCGCCGTCTGGATCAGCGCGTACATGCGCTTCGAGTCCGTGGGCGCGATGGCGACGTCGATCTTGCCGAGCGGTGGCTTGGGGAGCCCGGCGTCCTTCACGTGCGTCCACGTGGTGCCGCCGTCACGCGAGATGTAGATGCCGCTCGACGGCCCACCACCGAACATCGCCCACGTGTGCATCTCCACCTGCCACATCCCGGCAATCAGGACGTTCGGGTCGTGCGCGTCCATCGAGAGGCCGGAGCACCCGGTGCCGGGATCGACGAACAGCACACGCTTCCACGTCACGCCGCCGTCGCTCGTGCGGAACACGCCGCGCTCCTGCTGCGGCCCCGTCACTCGGCCCAGCGCGCAGGCGTAGACGATCTTCGGGTTGGTCGGATCGACGATGATGCGACCGATGCGTCCCGTCTCGCGCAGCCCCATGTTCTTCCAGGTGGCGCCGGAGTCGGTGGACAGGTAGATGCCGTCGCCCATGACGTCGGCGTCGCGGATCGCCCACGCTTCGCCAGTGCCCGCCCACACCTGCTGCGGGTTCGACTGCGACACGGCGAGCGCGCCAATCGCCTGCACCGGCATCGAGTCGAACACGGGGCGGAAGGTGCTGCCGCTGTCGCTCGACTTCCACACGCCACCGGATGCGTTGCCCACGTACCAGGTCTTCGGGTCGCCCGGCACGCCGGCCACGGCGGCGATGCGGCCGCCCGAGGCGGGCCCCATCATCTCGAAGCGGAACGGATCGATCGGCTTCGGGCGCGGACGCGCGTTCGGGCGTGCGCCCTGCTGTGCGGATGCCGGGACCACGCTGGCGGAGAGTGCGAGCGTGACGAGGACCGCACGGAAGGAATGAGAGCGTGGCATGTCAGGTGGCTCGTTCGTTGATCCAGACCGCCGAGACGACGGGCGGCCGCGGGGGACGCTGTCCCGGCGGAGTGGCGGGACGCTCGGTTGGCGGCGCGGGCTGGCGATTCATGCGGGCGTAGTTCGGGATGGCGATCATCGGGCTGCCGTCGGCGAAGGTTCCCTTGATCACCATCACGCCGCCGAGCAGGTCGGGGCGCCACTCGGTGGTGAGGGGCGCGTCGGGGGGAAGCACCTTCCCGATGTCGCCGACGTCCACCTGCTCGATGTTGTAGAGCAGCGGCCCATAGCGCAGCGCCACCTTCCCGCGATCCGCCTCCACCTTGTCGATGGCGCGGATGCGCTGGACCTTCATCGGCAGCTCCAGCTCGATGCGGTCGCCCGCCTTCCACGCCCGCGAGATCTCGGCGTAGCCGTTGGCGATGCGCGGCTTCACGCGCTTGCCGTTCACGGCGAGCGAGACGATGCCGTCGGCGTTGGGCGTGCTGGCGTACAGCTCGCTCACGCTGCGGTTCGGCACGCGGATGCGCACGGCAAAGCGCTTCGTCCTTGCCGGGTTCACCGTGATCGCCACCTTGCCGTCCCACGGGTAGTTGGTCTTCTGCACCATCTGCACCGGCGTGCCGCCCACGTCGCCTAGCTCGACCGTGCTGCCGACGAACAGGTTGACGTAGACGCCGTCGTCGTGCCTGGCGTAGATCCAGGTGGGGAGCTGCAGCAGCGTGCGCGGGATGTTCCCCGTGCAGCACGGCACGCCGTGCCACGAGTCGCGGAGGTAGCGCGCGTCGAGCGGGTTCGGGTAGTAGAAGGTGAGCCCGTCCATGGAGAGACCGCCGAGCAGCGCGTTGTAGATCGTTTCCTCGTAGAGGTCGGCGAACTTCGCGTCGTGGTAGGTGAGGTTCAGCTTGTACTGGAAGAAGATCTCGCCGCACCCGGAGCACGACTCGCAGTAGGCGTCATTGCGCAGCGAATAGTTGGGCCCGAACCCTTCCGACGTCTCGCCGCTC
>DASUXT010000153.1:0-3391 GCA_036377775.1 Gemmatimonadaceae bacterium
GCGGTCTACAACAGCTGGGGCCCCGGGATGTACGACGCCCGCTACAACCTCGATGGCCAGAGCGACCCAGCGGTGATCCCGCCCGCCTACGGCCTCAACGGCGTGGCGAAGGAGATCTATACAGGAGATGGCCCGGTATCCTATTGGAACGCCTACGTGGCCGTGACCCAGATGCACGGACAGGGCACCTTCCAGGATACTCGGCTCGGGATCAACGTCGTGAAGACGCCAGATCTCGTCACTCCATTGCTGCCAGCATTGCGGCAGTATCAGTTCAGCTTGAGCGTACCACGCCCCGCTGCATCGACCATCGATCAGGTAGCCGCCGCGCGGGGCAAGGCGCTGTTCGAAGGAGCGGCGAGCTGCGCGCGCTGCCACTCGGGCGCCCTGCTCACCGACGTGAACGCCGGCGTCCTCCACACTCCCGCGGAGGTCGGCCAGGAGGCGACCTTCGCGTCGCGCAGTGCCACCGGACGCTACCGCACCACGCCGCTGCGCGGGCTCGTCGGTCACGCGCCCTACTTCCACGACGGCAGCGCGAAGACGCTCGCCGACGTGGTGGTGCACTACGACCAGCTGTTCAAGCTGCGCCTCTCGGCGCAGCAGCGCACCGATCTCGTGGAGTACCTGAAGACGCTGTAGTCGAGCGCGGGCACGCGGTGACTCGAACACCGCGTGCGCCGCACACTCGGAGTGCCGCGACATCCGTTGCCCGCATCTTGCCCATGTGATGCGTGTCACCCGACGTTGCGCGCCTTGAACCCATCCATCGAGACTTCGCCAGGACAAACTGTCGCTGCATCCTCCACCGCCGAGCAGTACTTCGCGGGCGATGGCGAGATGCGGCGGCGCGTGCGAGAACACGACTGGGCATCCACCCCTCTCGGGCCGATCGAGAGTTGGCCGCTCACGCTGCGCAGCACGGTGGACACGCTGCTCTCCTCGGCGTTCGCCACCATCGTGCTGTGGGGTCCGGAGTTCATCCAGATCTACAACGACGCGTACGTTCCCATCATCGGCGTGAAGCATCCGTACGCCCTGGGCCGCGCCAATCGCCAGGTGTGGCCGGAGGTGTGGGACATCAACGGCCCGATCTTCGAGCAGGTGATGGGAGGCGAGACGATCACGCGCGAGGACGCCCTCTACCCGCTGGCGAGGCGCGACGGCGCGGTGGAGGACGTTTACCTCACCATCTGCTACTCACCGGTGCGTGGCGACAGCGGGGAGATCGCCGGCGCGCTGGTGACGATGTTCGAGACGACGTCGCGGATGAAGGCGACGGAGATGGCGGCGGAGCGCGAACGGCTGGACCGCGAGCTGGAGGTGGAACGCACGCGCCTGGAGGAAGTGTTCAAGCAGGCGCCGGCCTTCCTCGCCGTGCTGCGCACCCCTGACTGGCGGTTCGAGCTGGTGAACGACGCCTACTACCAGCTGGTCGGCAACCGGCCGCTCATCGGCCGCACGGTGGCGGAAGCGCTCCCCGAGGTGATGGATCAGGGCTTCATCGAGCTGCTCGAGACGGTGGTGCGGAGCGGCCGTCCCTTCGTGGGACGCGAGATTGCCGTCTCACTGCAGCGTGGGACGGGAGCGCCGGAAGAGCGCTACCTGGACTTCGTCTACCAGCCGCTGACGGATGGCGAGGGAAACGCGGTGGGCGTGGTGGCGCACGGGCACGACGTCACCGAGCATACGCTGGCGCGACGCGAGCTGGAGCGCGTGAACGCCGAGCTCGAGCGCAGCACTGCGGAGCTGCGCGTCAGCGAGGAGCGGTGGCGCACGCTGTTCGAGCAGGCGCCGATGCCGGTGGCGGTGATGACGGGGCCGGACCACATCTACACGCTGGTGAGCCCGCGCTACGCCGAGTCCACGGCGGGAGGGCGCCAGATCGTGGGCCGTCCGTTGCGCGAGGTGTTTCCGGAGCTCGAGGGCCAGGGGCTGTTCGAGCGCGTGGAGAGCGTGTACCGCTCCGGCGTGCCCTGGACGGCGATGGAGCAGCGCGTGCTCATCGACCGCAACCAGGACGGCACGACGGAGGAGTACTGGTTCAACCTCGGCTACCAGCCGCTGCGCGAAGCCTCGGGGGCGGTGTACGCCGTGGCGAGCGTGGCGTACGACGTCACGGCGCAGGTGCGCGCCCGGCTCGGCATCGAGATGGCCCGCGAGTTCGCCGAGGAGGCGCGACGCGAGGCGGAGGAGGCGAACCAGGCGAAGAGTGCCTTCCTGACGATGATGAGCCACGAGCTGCGCACCCCGCTCAACGCCGTCACGGGCTACTCCGACCTCCTGCTGGTGGGCGTACGCGGCGAGCTGACCGATAGGCAGCGCGAGGACGTGCAGCGCATCAAGCGCAGCGGGCAGTACCTGCTCGGCCTCATCAACGACATGCTGAACTTCGCCAAGCTGGAGTCGGGCCAGGTGGAGTTCCGGCTGCAGGACGTGGAGGTCGTGCCGCTGCTGGAGGGGATGGCGGAGCTCATCATGCCGCAGGTGCAGTCGAAGGGGCTGCACTACCGGTTCAGCAGCTGCGAGCGGTCGCCCGTGGTGCACGTTGACGCCGAGAAGCTGCGACAGATCCTCCTCAACCTGCTGGCCAACGCGGTGAAGTTCACCGAGTCCGGCGGCGAGGTGTCGCTCGCATGCGGCATCGACGCAGGCATGGTGCGGATCACGGTGCGCGACACGGGGCGCGGCATTCCCGAAGACCAGCTCACGCGCGTGTTCGACCCGTTCGTGCAGGTGGACCGCCACCTCACCCCCACGAGCCAGCAGGGGGTGGGGCTCGGCCTCTCGATCAGCCGCGACCTCGCGCTCGGGATGGGCGGGCGGCTCGAGGCGGAGAGCACGGTGGGCGAGGGGAGCGCGTTCACGCTGATACTACCCGTTAACCGTTGACCGTGAACCGTTAACCGTGGACCGTTGACCGTTGACCGTTGACCGTTGACCGTTGACCGACAACGGCACACCGGACTCGGCTCAGTGTGCCGTTGTCGTTCCGGTTCACGGTTCACGGTTCACGGTTCACGGTTCACGGTTCACGGTTCACGGTCTGGTGCAACGGTCCTACCGCGGGTAGCGTAGATTCGAGTAGTTCCTTCCCGGGGCCTGACTTCCCCTGCATCCCCTCCCCCACCAGAGGCTCGATGTCCCGCCTTCGCGTCCTCGCGGCCATGTTGATGGCCGCGCTCTTCGCACCCCCACTCGTCGCGCGCGCGCAGACGCCAGCGACGGGCCGCATCACCGGCGTCGTGCTCGACTCGGCGTCGGGCCAGCCGCTCGGTGCCGTGCAGGTGTTCGTCTCCGGCACCACGCTTGGCAGCTCGACCGCCGAGAATGGCCGCTTCACGATCAACGGCGTGCCCGTGGGCACGCACACGCTGGAGACGCGCCGCGT
>DASUXT010000154.1:0-9315 GCA_036377775.1 Gemmatimonadaceae bacterium
CGCAATGCATCCGTGCAGGGTGCGCGCGTGGCGGTTGGTGCGAACGTCGGCACCGCAGCGGTGATCGAGGCATCGAAGAAGGCGACGCCGGCAGTGGTGGAGGCGTGGCTGCTGGAGCGCGGCCAGCGCTTCGCGCTCGACGCGAAGACGCTGATGCAGCTTGCGGATGCCGGCGTGCCGGCGCGGGTGACCGACGCGATGGTGGCGGTCTCCAATCCGCAGCAGTTCGCGGTGGCGCACGAAGCGCCGGCCACGCAGTACAACCGTCCCGACGATGAAGTGACGGGGCGCCGGATCCCGGTATTCCTCGCGCCGCCGCCGTACGATCCGTTCAGCTGGGGCTACTCGCCCTACGGCTACGGTTACGGCTATCCGTACGGCTACGGCTACAACGGCTACGGCTACGGCGGCTACGGCTACGGCGGCTACTACGGGTATCCGTACTATGGCAGGGTGATCGTGGTGCCGGTTGGCAACGTGCCGAGCGGTGGCCGGATGGTCCGCGGCCAGGGTTACCAGCCGGGCGTCGGTGCCAGCAGCACGGGCCGCACGGCGAAGCCGCGCAACCAGCCGTCGCCGACGGATTCGCGCGCGTGGGGTTCGTCGAACTCATCAGGCTCCAGCTCCGCAGGCTCGAGCAGCTCGGGCTCGTCGCAGCCGGCCACGCCGACGCGGACGGCCAAGCCGAGGCCGTAACTGATGGCTAGCCGGCTAGCCGGCTAGTCGGGAACGACGGGAGGCCGGGCGGTCAGATCGATTGACTGCTCGGCCTTTCCGCGTTCAGGAGATCCCGAATCGCCGATCTCCCGACTAGCCGACCAGCTCCTACGTCAGGAACTCGTGCACCAGGGAATGAAAGTGGTGCACGCCGTTCTCGCGCTTTGCGGAGTAGCGGCCACGGTCGTAGATGCGTGAGCGCAGGTTGCGCTGCACGGCTTCGCAGACCTCGATGTCCTCGTCCTGGATCTCATCGCTGAAGGCGAGGAGCCTCGTCCACTCGGTGTCGGTCGCGGCGTTCGCGGGCGGGTTCGCGGCGTACCACTCGAACTCCACGCGGCAGCGGTCGTGGCCGAGGGGGATGACGACGTTCGTCTGCATCTGCCCCATGTAGACGTTGAGCATCGTGTTCGGGAAGAGCCACACGTAGACCGCCTCAGGCACGTCCGTCTTCGCGGGATCGTAGCGCCGGTCGGGGTTGCCGCCGTGCACGGGACGCAGCGGCGCGTGCTGGATGCTGAAGTACCGGTGCGGCTCCACGCGATACGCGTCGTAGTCGAGCTCCTTGTGCAGGCCGGGATGCACGACGGGGAGGTGATAGCCCTCGAGGTAGTTGTCGACGTACACCTTCCAGTTGCAGGCGATATCCCACGTCTTGCGCGTGACGTACTGCATCTGCTCGCAGTGGAAGGGTGCGACGCGGTGCGGGATGTCTTCCAGCACGTCGAGGAGCGGCGGCGCCTTGCCGTCGAGGTTGACGAAGACGAGCGGGCCCCAGGTGGCGACGGCGATGGGGACGAGGTGCATCTCGTCGGGATGGAAGTCCTGCACACCCTCCATCTCGGGGGCGTGCTTCAGCGTGCCATCGAGCGCGTACGTCCAGCCGTGGTAGCGGCACTGGAGGGTGTTGCGCCTGCCGCAGCCTGACGCGACGGGGCCGGCGCGGTGGAGGCAGACGTTGTAGAAGCCGCGCAGCGTGTCGCCGTCACGGAGGACGACGATGGAGTCGTTGCCGACGGCGGCGGTGAAGAATCGCCCGTGCTCGCTCACCTGCTCCGCACGTCCAACCAGCTGCCAGCTGTGCGCGAAGATGCGTTCGCGCTCGAGCTCGAGGTAGACGGGATCGTTGTAGAGGCGCGCCGGAATGGTGGAGGCGCGCTCGATCCTGGGGTCGAAGGGAAAGACGAGGGGCATGGGGGGCGAAACTAGAGGCGGGAGGTCGGGATGTCAGGAGGTCAGGAGGTCGGGAGGTCGGGAGGTCGGGAAGTCGGGAGGTCGGGAAGGGTGCTCCTGACTGCCCGACGCCCTGACATGCCCTTGCCCTGCGCGGCGTTCGCGCGGATGCTACGCCCATGTACTCCACCTGTCTCTTCTGTACGCAGCCGCTCGGCGCGAACGAGGTGGTGGAGCACTTTCCGGTGGGGCGGCGCATTGCGTTCGATGCGGCGAAGGGGCGGCTGTGGGTGGTGTGCCGCTCGTGCGCGCGGTGGAACCTGACGCCGCTCGAGGAGCGGTGGGAGGCGATCGAGGAGGCGGAGCGATTGTTCCGTGACACGCGCTTGCGCGTGAGCACGGACAACATCGGGCTCGCGAAGCTGAGCGAAGGCCTGGAGCTGGTACGCGTGGGGAAGCCGCAGCGGCCGGAGATCGCGGCATGGCGGTACGGCGACCAGTTCGGGCGGCGACGTCGGCGCGGTTTCGTGACCGCCGGGCTGATCGCCGCCGGTGGTGGCACCGTGCTCGCAGGTGGCGCTGCGCTCGGCATGGGTGTCATCAGTGGCGCTCAGCTCGCGCGCCTCGCGTGGCGGTACGCGGAGCACGGCCTGCCGATGGAAACGGTCGCCCGCTTTCGGCTCGGTCACGGCACGCTCATCAAGGTCCAGCGTCGCCACCTGCGTGCGACGTCGTTTCGCGTTGGCGCCGATGGCTCACTCGGGCTCGACCTAGAGCATTCAGTGGGAGAGTTGCGTCTCGACGGCGCGGAGGCGAGGCGCGTGGCGTCGATGATCCTGCCGTCCGTGTCGCGGCTCGGTGGGACGCGCGACGAGATTCAACAGGCAGTGGAGCGGCTCGAGCGGGCGGGTGATGCCGAGCGCTATCTCACGCAGGCGGCGCGGCACGGGCAACGCATCAGCCGCCACGCGCGAACGCTGATGCGCGAGCAGCCGAATGACTACGAGACGGGAATGCTGGCGCTCTCCACACCGTTCACACTCGCCCTCGAGATGGCGCTGCACGAGGAGCAGGAGCGCCGCGCGCTGGAAGGCGAGCTCGCCGAGCTGGAAGCGGCGTGGCGCGACGCGGAGGAGATCGGCGCGATCGCCGACTCGCTGCTGCTGCCGGAGTGGGTGGAAAGCGTGATTCGGCGGATGAAAGGGGAAGGGTGAGAAGGTGGAAATGTGAGACGGTCTGATGGCTGATGGTCGATGGTCTGGAGGTCCATGGTCTCATGGTCCATGGGCCTCCTAACCGTCAGACCGTCAGACCGTCAGACCGTCAGACCGTCAGACCGTCAGACCGTCAGACCGTCAGACTTTCAGGGCACCGCGACGAACTGTCCGAGGAAGGCGCGGGCGTCGTCGGTGTCGGTGCGATAGTCCCACGTGGTCGCGCGGCAGTTGTAGTCGCCGGTCGTGACCGTCGCGTAGACGACGCCGGGGTTGCTCTTGAGGAACTTCGGTCCGCCGGAGTCGCCGTAGCAGTCACCACCGAGGCCCGTGGCGCTCGTGTTCATGAGCAGGCCGAGCCAGTACGGCTGCAGCCCCATGAACTCGGATTCCGACATGCTGCGCTTGCCGTCGTAGCCGAAGCTCGGGACGCCGGTGCGGCTGGCCGAGGTGCCGTAGCCGACGTTGATGAAGATGGCCGATGCGAGCGCGCCCTTGGCCGCCAGTGCATCGAGCTCGCCGCGCGCCGGGAGACGATACGGCGTCAGTCCCTTCGTCGCGTTCTCGGGAAGAAGGATGACGGCGAGGTCGTGCAGGTTGGCTTCGTCGTGGCCATAGAGCGGATCGTACGCGTAACCGACGGCCTTGATGTACTTCGCGCCCTTCGCGTAGAGATCGGGGGCGAAGGAGACGTAGAACTGCGAGCCCGGAGGGGTGAAGCTGGCGTCGGCGACGCAGTGCGCGGCGGTGAGGAAGACGGTCGGCGAGATGAGCGAGCCGGTGCAGATCTCGTCGTCGCCGGAGAGCCCGTTGCCGTAGTAGTCGAACATCAGGGCACCGACGCTGCCGTAGCTGCTGCCGGTGGGAGTGCCATTCACGATCGGACGCGGAGCGACGTCGGGCGTGAGCACCGGCTGGGTGGTGGAGTGGTCACTGCAGCCGGCTAGAGCCACGGCGGCGAGCGCGAGGGCGAAGTGCGTGAGGCGGGGCATGGGCACCTGGCGAAGAGGTCGCGCGGTCTCCCGCCGCTGCCGGTGCGGCCGGGGCCCGGGCTCCGCGCCGGCAACCGGGCTCCATGTTCTACGACGAGCCGGGTGCAGTGTCAAATAGAGGAGGACCGGGGGACCGATGGACCGAGGGACCGGGGGACCGATGGACTGATGGACCGAGGGACCGGAACGGCGAAGGGCACACCGAATCACGTTCGGTGTGCCCTTTCGGTCCTCCGGTCCTCCGGTCCTCCGGTCCTCCGGTCCTCCGGTCCTCCCATCTTTCGGTCCTCCGGTCCTCCCGTCTTTCCGTCTTCCTCCTTCACGCTCCCGTCAGCACGTCCTTCAATTCCGGCATCTGCGACGCGGGTTTCCAATCGGTCATCCCGGCGCGCCAGGCGAGCGTGTCCGGGGTGAGGCTGCCGTCACGGACGTGCTGCTTGAGCGCGGCGAGGTCGAGCGGGCCGGTGGGGGCGCCGCGCACGCCGAGCCAGATGGCGAGCGCATTCGGGAGCGGCGGCGGGGCGATGGGGGGCGGGGATTGCGGTGCGGCACTCGCTGCAGGTGCGTTCGCGTCGTTCGCCTTCATCGCCTGCCCTGCGGCGCCGGCGAGCTGCTGTGCCATGCCGAGTCCCACCCCGATGGCGGCACCTGCGCCGCCAGCACCGGTGTTGCGCGCCGAGTCGCGGATGGCGTCGGCGGCCTGGAGCTGCGCGTACGATCCGAGGTCGCCGCCGAGGAGGCCGAGTCGCGTCTTCTGGTCGAGTGTCGCCGCCACTTCATCGGGGAGCGCGATGCTCTCGACGACGAGCTGGGTGAGCTCGACGCCGAAGCGCGCGAGCTCCGCGGCCACCTTCTCCGTCGCCAGGTCGCCGAGCTCGCGGTAGTTGGCGGCGAGCTGCAGCACGGGGATCGGCTTCTCGCCAAGGAGCTCGGCGAAGCGCGCGACGACCATGTCACGGATCTGGTCCGAGATCTCGCCGATGGTGTAGCTCGAGTTCGCGCCGACGAGCTCGCGCACGAAGGACTCGGCGTCGCGCACGCGCACGGCGTAGGTGCCGTAGGCGCGCAGGCGGATGGCGCCGAGCTCGGGATCGCGCGTCATCACCGGGGTCTTGGTGCCCCACTTGAGGCTCGCGAACTGCCGCGTGCTCACGAAGACGATCTCCGCCTTGAACGGGCTCTCGAAGCCGTACCTCCACCCGCGCAGCTTGCTGAGCAGCGGGAGGTTCTTCGTCACCAGCTCGTGCGAGCCGGGCTGGAAGACGTCGGCCACGGTGCCCTGCTCGACGAACAGCGCGAGCTGGCCGGGGCGGACGATGAGCTTCGCGCCGTTCTTCAGCTCGTTGTTCGGGCGGTCGAAGCGCCACGCCATCGCGTCGGTGGAGCTCTCGAGCCACTCGACGATGTCGATCAGCTCACCCTGGATGAAATCGCGGAGGGACATGGGAGGGGGGATGAGGGGGAAGCGACTAGAAGTGGGCGACGTTTCCGGCAACGAGTGCGAGCGCGCCCTTCAGGAGCGTGCCGAGGAGATGCGCGCTGTCGCGTTCCTCGTCGGTCGGCTGGCGCACGTTGATCTGGAACATCGGCTGCGGCGCGGCGCTGGAACCGAGGTTGGCCTTCATCTCCTCGAGTTTCCGCTTTTCCTCGGCGAGCTTGACGCGCTCCCGCTCCCGGGCGACGGCGAGGCCGCCGTCATCCACGAAGTCGAGCACGCGCTGCAGCTCTCCACGGTCCAGCCAGACGCCATGTCCCTTGCAGACGTCGAGGATGACACCCGACGCATGCGCGAAGTTCGTGCGGTTCATGAGCTTCTCGCAGGTCGGACAGGGGATGTAGCGCACGGTGTCGGCGGGCGCGCTGCCGAGCGGACGGCGCGCGGCGAGAATGCTCGATGTGGCGACGAGCTCATCCCGCTCGCTGGTCAGGCGATCGAGCGCATTCAGGTCGAGCCACAGGCCACCGCATTGCGCGCACTCCCGCGCGGCCGTGTGGCCGAGGCGGAGCGCCTGCATGTCCTCACGACAGCGTGGACACTCGAGGGGCTTCTCCTCCTCCAGGCGCTCGCGGGTCGCCTCGGCGCCGCAGTGGGCACAGAAGCGGGAGCCGGCGAACATCGGCGCGAAGCACGTTGCGCAGGTGACGGTCGCGAGCGCCGAGCCGCAGTAGTCGCAGCGCGCGGCGGCGGAGTCGGCCGGCGCGCCGCAGCCGGGGCAGCGGAGCGAGAAGGGCATGACCGGAAGACGAGGGGGTTCCGCGAAGAGCAACTGACGTAGCCGGTACTTCGTACCGCGTACCGGGACCCTGGGCAGGGTTGGTCCAATGCACGGCTGGCCCTCTATCCGCAGCGCTTGTTGAACCGCTCCGCCGCCGAGATCACGAGGTGCCTTGTAGCAGGCCAGTCGTCAGGTCCGGGTACGACGTACGAGGTACGTCGTACGTCAGTTGTTCCTGCGATTCACCACGTAGATCCCGCCGAGCACAAGGGCCCCGCCGAGGATCTGCAGCGCCGAGAGCGTCTCGCCGAGCAGCGGCACGGCAAGGATCGCCGTGATCGGTGCCTGGCCGAGCAGCGCGACGCTCGTGACCGAGACGGGAAGCTTGCCGAGCGAGTACGCGACCGAGAGGTGACCGATCACCTGCGTCACGAGGGCGAGCCCGAGCAGCGCCAGCCAGCTCGCGGTGGGGAATCCGGTGAGCGGGGTGCCGATGACGAGGCAGATGACGAGCAGGGTAACGACGGCCGTCACGCCGGAGATGGCGCTGAACATGAGCGCGTCCATGCTCACGCGGCTGCGACGCACGTACAGCAGGTAGCCCGCGTAGCAGGCGGCACCGAGCACGGCGAAGGCGTCGCCGAGGCCGAGCTTCGGATGCTTCGCGAGGTCATGGCCGACGATGGCGAGCATGCCGACGAAGCTGAGCGCGAACCCGCTCCAGAAGCGGCGCGTGGGACGCTCGCGGTAGAGGAGCCAGGCGCCGAGCGCGACGAAGATGGGGGCGTTCGTGCCGAGCAGGGTGGCGTTGGCGGCGGAGCTGACCATCACCGCCGTGTTGAAGAAGGCGAGGTCGGCGGCGAAGAAGATGCCGGCGACGATGGCGGCACGCACCGCGTCGCGGGTGAATGGCGGTGCGGCGGCGCCCTGCCGCGCGTGCGAACCGAGCGCCAGCGGCACGAAGACGAGCTGGGCGATGGTCATGCGCCAGAACGCGGACGTCCAGCCGGGGACGGCGGACCAGCGCACGAACAGCGCGGACCAGCCGATGGCGAAGACGCCAAGCGCGAGAACGAGATACGCCCTCGCGTGGCTGATGTGCTCACGCGAGGGCGTATGAAGCTTCGTCATGCGAGCGTTCGGGAGTGGAGCGTGATGCGGGATCTCCGTGCAGCGTTACCGGCGGCCGCCGCGCGACATCTGTGGCGGGACGATCTCGAACTCCTTCGGCGGCTCGGCGCCCATGAGGTTCTTCACGAAGTAGTCCCAGCGACGGCGCATCATGTAGTAGGACATGTCACCGTAGCCGTGATGCTGGTTGGGGAGCAGCAGCAGGTCGAAGTCCTTGTTGGCGCGGATGAGCGCGTCCACGACGAGCAGCGTGTTGTTGGGCGGGACATTGTCGTCCATCGTGCCGTGGGCGAGGAGGAGCTTGCCCTTGAGGTTCTTCGCCCACGTCTGGTTGGCTTCGTCGGTGTAGTTGTCGGTGCCGTCGGCCTTCTTCACGAGGAGGCCCTGGTAGCGCTCGCCCCAGTCGTCCTCGTAGACGCGGTTGTCGTGGTTGCCCGATTCGGCGATGCCGACCTTGAAGAAGTCGGGATAGCGGAACATGGCATCGGCGGTGGCGAAGCCGCCGCCCGAGTGCCCCCAGATGCCGGCACGGTCGAGGTCGATGAACCGGTAGCGACGCGCGAGCTCCTTCATTCCCGCCACCTGATCGGGGAGGGTGTTGTCGCCCATGTCGCCGTAGTAGGCGTCGTGGAAGCTCTTGGAGCGCCACGGCGTCCCCATGCCGTCGATCTCGACGACGATGAAGCCGAGCTCGGCGAGCGCCTGGTTGTCACCGCGCGCCGCGCTGAAGCCGCGGCCGCCGACGCTGCCCGTCTGCGGACCCGGGTAGATGTGGTTGATGATCGGGTACTTCTTCGTCGAGTCGAGATTGGTCGGCGTGTAGAGCAGGCCGTAGAGATCGGTCTTGCCGTCGCGCGCCTTGACGATGATCGGCGTGGGCGCCTTCCAGCCGGTGGCGTAGAGCTTCGACGCGTCGGCCTTCTCGAGGGTGGCGATCAGCTTGCCCGCCGCGTCGCGCAGCACGGTGACCTGCGGCGTGGTGGGCGTGGAATACGTATCCACGAACCAGCGGCCCGACGGCGACATCGTGACGTCGTGGTCGGCGTTCTCCGGCGTCAGCGACGCGAAGCCCCTGCCGTCCATGCCGATGCGATAGAGCCCGCGGAAGTACGGATCACGACCGCCCGTGAGGCCGACGCCGGTGAACCACAGCGTTCGCGATTTCGGGTCCACGTTGAGGAGCTGGACGACGTTGCCGGCGGCGGTGGTGATCTTCGACTTCAGCTTGCCGGTAGTGAGGTCGTAGAGGAACAGCTGGCCCCAGTCGTCGCGCTCCGAGAACCAGATCACCTCGTTCGACGCGGGGAGTGCGACCCAGTTCGCCTTGCCGTTGCCCGACTCGTACTGCGTGGGCACGGTCTCCTCGAACACGTCGCGCACCTCGCCCGTGGCGGCGTCGGCGACGCGGAAGATCTCCTTCTTGTGATCGCGCGAGGTGGAGACGAAGGCGACGTGCGAGCCGTCGGGATACCACTGCACGTCGGTCCAGTCGCCGCCGCGGCAGGAGATGTCGTCGCACAGCGTGGAGCGGTGCTGGTCGGCGGGCATCCTGAAGCGCACGACGTTGCCAGCATCGACGTCGATCACGACGCGCTGGATGGTGGTGATGATGCTGTCACCGGGGAGCGGGTACGGCCACGCCTGCAGTTCCGGATGGCCGACGACGGTATTGACGAGATACATGTTGCCGACGCCACGCTCGTCCTGCTGGAAGGTCGCGATCTTCTTCGAGTCAGGGGACCAGACGAGGATCGGCCGGTCACTGTGCGTCCAACCGGCGTTGTCGGTGGCGTACCCGAAGCGCTCGACGCCGTCCTTCGTGAGCTGCTTCTCGGCGCCGGTGGCGACGTCGCGCACCCAGAGGTTGTAGTC
>DASUXT010000155.1:0-2899 GCA_036377775.1 Gemmatimonadaceae bacterium
CAACCTCCGCGTCTCCAACGGCGAGGCCTGTCCCTGCTGCCGTACGACGATGGCCTCGGCGCCCGACGGCTCGCTCTATCTCGCGTGGCGTCGCGTCTTCCCGGGCAACGTGCGCGACATCGTCGTCGCGAAGTCCACCGACCATGGTGCGTCGTGGCAGGAGCCGGTGCGCGCGCACGCCGATGGTTGGGTGTTCGACGGCTGCCCGCACGCCGGCCCATCGCTGCAGGTGGACGACGCCGGCCGCGTGCACATCGCCTGGTGGACGGGAAAGCAGGGCGCAGCGGGCGTCTGGTACGCGCGCAGCGACGACGGCGGCCGCACCTTCGGCACGCCCGTGCCGCTCGGCGTCGCCGAGTTCTCGCGGCCGGCGCACGTGCAGCTCGCACTCGGTGGGAAGGATCGACTCATTGCCGCATGGGACGACGGCACGCTGAAGACGCCGCGCATCGTCGTGCGTACGTCGAAGGACGGCGGGACCAACTGGAGCGCGGCCGCCACTCTGAGCGACACCGGCAAGGTCGCCGGCTTCCCGGTGATCGCTGCACACGGTGAGCGAATGGCGGTGGCGTGGTCGCAGCAGCGCGGCACCGCGCCGGAGCACGACATGCACATGGACATGAAGGACCCGAACATGAAGATGCCACTCTCCGCCGTGGGCAACGCGGAAGTGCTGGTGCGGCGAGGGACGGTCGAATGAAGCGCGCTTTCATTCTCGTCCCGGCGCTCGCGATGATCGCCGCGGCCTGCTCGAAGCAGGACGAATCACGCGGTGAAGCATTCCGCCCGCTGATGGTCGGCGACACCACGCCGGCCTATGCGGCCGTCTCGCTCAGCGGCGACACGGTCCGCGTCGGCGCCGGCACGCCAGTGCTGCTCAACGTGTGGGCGACATGGTGCGAGTCGTGTAAGGAGGAGATGGCCGACCTCGCCGCGCTCGAGAAGAAGTACGCGCCCGAGCACGTGAAGGTCGTCGCCGTGAGCGTCGACAACGGCGACGGCACGCGGGTGAAGCGGTTCGCCGAGTCGGAGAAGCTGCCGTTCACGGTGGCGCACGATCCGGCGGGTGAGATCCAGCACAAGTTCCAGGCGGTGGGAGTGCCGGAGACTTATCTCGTGTCGGGCGACGGGCGACTGCTGTGGGTACGACGTGGCGGACTGGCGGGGGCGGCGCCGGAGGTGGAAGCCGGGCTGGACTCGGCGGTGGCGAAGCTGGGGAGATAGCGAGTCGGCGAGTCGGCGAGTCGGCGGCCCGCCTCGTATTTCGTGGTGCGGCTCGTAGCTTCAGTTCATGTCTTCCAGCCGCACCGCTCTGATGCTCGCGTGCCTGATCGCGCCAACCCTCCGCGCCCAGGACACCACCACCGCCCTCCCTGCCGTCCGCGTCACCGCCACTCGCGAAGGCCCTCGCGCCCCGCTCGAGCTTCCGTACGCAGTCACGATAACCAAGCCCGACTCCCTCGCCGCCCTGCGCCGGCTCGGCGTGGACGAATTGCTCTTCGCCGTCCCCGGCGTCTCGCTCGCCAACCGGCAGAATCCCACCCAGGATCCGCGCGTCAGCATCCGCGGCTTCGGTGCGCGATCGGCGTTCGGCGTGCGCGGGGTCCGTGTGCTGCAGGACGGCGT
The DNA here is from genome assembly GCA_036377775.1 of Gemmatimonadaceae bacterium. Classification (GTDB taxonomy): domain Bacteria; phylum Gemmatimonadota; class Gemmatimonadetes; order Gemmatimonadales; family Gemmatimonadaceae; genus AG11. The sequence continues at coordinate 1,627 of DASUXT010000155.1, forward strand.
GCCCGTCACCCTCCCCGACGGCCAGACGCCGGTGGACGTGCTCGACCTCCAGGGCGCCGATCGCGTGGACGTCGTGCGTGGCAGTGCGTCGTCGCTCTATGGCAACGCCGCCGGTGGCGTGATCGACGTCCGCTCCGCGCCCCCCGCGCTGGTGCCGCTCGCGCCATACCTGCGCGTCATCGGTGGCAGCGAATCGCCCACCATCGGCGTGCTCGGTGCATCCGGCACCGTGAACGACCTCGGCTACTCCGGGACTGTTTCGCAGGTGAACGGCGAAGGCTACCGCCGCTACTCCGACCAGCGCGCCACCCACGCCGCCGCGCGGCTCTCGCTCACGCCGCCGAGCTCGGCCAACGCCTTCACCCTCGCCGCGCGCTTTCTCGACGTGCCCCTCGCCGAGAATCCCGGCGCGCTCACGAAGGCGCAGTTCGACACCGCGCCGCGCATGGCCGATCCCTTCTCCGTGCGCAAGCAGGCGGGGAAGGTCGTGCGCCAGGGCGACCTCGCCCTCACCTGGGCGCGTGAGCTTGGCCAGCGCGGCACCCTCGACGCCACCGTCTTCGGCAGCGGTCGCACCTTCGCCAACCCGCTCACCTTCGCCACCATCGACGTGGATCGAAGGAGTGGCGGCGCCTCGCTCCGCGCGAGCGACCTCGCCATCGCCGGCGCGCACGCGCTGCGCTTGAGCGCCGGCGCCGACGTGCAGTGGCAGCACGACGATCGCCGCGAACACGAGAACTGCGTCGACGTCACCCTCATCTCGATGGACTGTCCTGCCGGTGCCAGCCTGCGTGGCAACCTCACCAAGGACCAGCTCGAAACGGTGACGAGCGTCGGTCCCTTCGTGCGCGGCGAGCTGGCGCTCGCGCCGTCGCTCCTCCTTTCCGCCGGCGTGCGCGCCGATGCCGTGCGCTTCCGGGTGGACGACCACCTCGTGAACGCCAACGATCCGGATGACTCCGGCTCGCGCACCCTGCACGCGGTGAGCCCGTCGGCCGGCATCGTGTGGCGCGCCACGCCACTGTCGTCGCTCTACGCCTCGGTGTCGAGCAGCTTCGAGACCCCCACCACCACGGAGCTCGGCAACAAGCCCGACGGCTCGGCGGGGATCAATCCCGACCTGCAGCCGCAGCGCACGCTCACCTTCGAAGTCGGCACGAAGGGCGTCCTGCCCATCGCTGGCATCCGCTGGGATGCCGCACTCTTCCAGGCGCGCGCGCAGGACGAGCTGGTGCCCTTCGACATCCCGGGCGGACAGGGGCGCCGCTACTAC
>DASUXT010000156.1:0-17770 GCA_036377775.1 Gemmatimonadaceae bacterium
AGGTCGTCGAACCACTTCATGGTCACGAGGTCGCCGAACCACTGGTGCGACACCTCGTGGTAGATGGTCGCCTCGCGGCCGAGGAGCTGGTTGCGCGTCGGCGGCTCGCGGTAGATGAACGACTCCTCGTTGTAGAACACCGCACCCGGGTGCTCCATCCCGCCGAAGGGAAAGGCGGGAGCGAGGAGGAAGTCGAACTTCTGGAAGGGGAACTTCCGCGCCGTGTACGTCTCGAGCCAGGCGATGGCGCGGGCGTTGGTGGCAATGAGCGTGTCAGTCTCGGCTTCCTTCGCGCGCGAAGTCCTGACCCACATCGTGATCGGGCGTCCGTTCACCACCGCGGAGCGCGTGGCCCATGGACCAGCGGCGAACGCGATCAGGTAGGTGCTGATCGGGTCCGATTCGCGAAAATGAAACGTCGTCGCGCGCGCCTGGGAGACGGAGTCCGCGGAGTCGAGCGCGCCATTGCCCAGCGCCTTCCAGCCGCGCGGCGTGGTGAGGCTGAGCGTGACACGCGCCTTGAGGTCGGGCTGGTCGAAGCAGGGGAAGAGCAGGTTCGCGTCCGAGGGCACGAGCAGCGTGTAGAGGTAGTCCGCGCCGTCGGTGCTGTCGTGATACCGGATGATGCTCGCCCCCGCCGCGGCGATGGGAGAGCGGAAGTCGGCCTCGATGGTGTTCTCACCCCCCTTGAGCAGTGCGGCGGGGATGCGCAGATGGGCGCCGTCGCCCCTCAGTGAAGTGGCGTGGCCGTTCACCACCGGCGCGCTCATCGCGAAGCCGCGGAAGTCCACGATCGCGTCGCCCGGCTTCGTCCGCGTGAAGCGGATCACCACGTGGCCCACCGCGGTGTCGCGTCGGGTGACGTCGAGGGTCAGGTCATAGCGGACGTTCGCCACCCGCTCGGCGCGATACGCGGCGAGCTGCCGCGAGATGCCGGGGGTGGTGAGGGAATCGGCGTGAGCCGAGAATGCGGCGAGGAAGGCGAGGATGAGCATGGAGGAAACATGCCTTATCCGTCACGGCGTGAGCCAGTAGCTCATCTTCACGACGAAGATGTTGTCCGGGCGGATGGCGAACAGCTTGCGGCCGTCGCGCTCGAGGTCGAAGTCGCCGAAGGGCATCTCCATCCGGCGGCTCTGCTGCCAGGCGACATAGAGCGTGGACCCTTCGCGCCACTCCCAGCGAAGCACGCTGTTCCCGCGCAGCGAGCGCAGGTTGAAGTCCTCGCTCCCCAGCGTATCAGCCCATGGTGTGAACTCGAACCCCCGTGCGGCGACGAGCTGCTTCGGCGCGCCGAAGTCGCCGGTGGAGATGAGCGGCTGCACGTAGGTCTCGAGCGAAAGCGTGGGGGTGAAGGCGACGTTGAATCGCGTCTCCACACCGAGCTCGGTGCGCGACAGGGGCGCGAACAGGTAGCGCTGGCCGTAGGTGGGCACGTACGCCGCGTCGTCCACGCTCGTGAGGTACTGCGCCACGATGAAGTCGCGCGAGAAGGTCGGGCCGACGGAGAGGCTCCAGCGGTCGGATGGCTTGAGTCCGAGCTCGGTGTGGAGCGACCAGGTCCAGCCGCCGGCCTCGTTGTGTGAGCCGCCGAGGCGCAGGTTGCCGGTCACGCTGCGGCGTCCGTCCGTGCCGAGCCACACGCGCCCCGACCACTGCGCCGGCCGCAGGGCGATCGGTCCGCCGCGCGTGAGGCGGTCGTCGAACGAGCGGAACTGACGGGTGAGGCCCGTGCGGACGTCGAAGTAGCCGAGCGTGGTCAGGTTGTAACTGAGTTCGGCGCGAGTCATGATCGGCTCGCCGGCGAAGTTGTGCTCCGAGCGCAGCTGCAGCTCGGCGTTCCAGTCGCGGAGCACCGTGCCCGGCCGGTTCTCGCGGTAGCGCAGCTCTCCTTCCACGTCGGCGCGATCGGTGCGCGAGCCGAAGCCGAGGTCGTTCACCTCGTAACCGGGGCTGGTGAGCGCCGCGGCCACGCCACCGCGCCAGTGCTCGCCCCCCTGCCGCCGAAGTGACAGCCCGAAGCGGTAGCCGGAAAGCGACGTCCTCGTGCTGTCCACCGAGAGGTGCGACGCGTCGGGGCGCTGGAAGAAGTGGTTGGACGCGCGCTGCACGCCAAGCATCGCCGCCGCCGTGCCGCGCACGTACGTGAATGCGACGTCGCCGTCGAGCGCCCACATGCGATCCTGCGTCTGGTGACGGAAGTCGAGTCCCGCCATGCCAGCCTCCGAACGCAGGTCGCTCCGCAACGAGTCGGTGGCGAGGGCGCGATGCACGCCGGTCACCATGCCGCCGATCATCGAGCGGCCGCCGTTCAGCTCGCGCCGCGCACGCGTCACGAGATAGGTGGCGCGCGGCTCGACGACGAAGCGCCGGTCGAGGCCGAGCGAATCGCGGTAGCGCGCCTCCTCGCGGTCGGTGAGCGCGGCGAGCGAGCCCACCGACCAGCCGCCGATCTTCCCTGTCAGCTTCGCCGCGCCGAGGATCGTCGTCGCCGTCGGAATGTCGGCTTCGTCGGTCGGCGCACCGAGCGACGGACGGCGTCCGATGCGCCGCGAGTAGAAGCTGCGGCCTCCGCTCGTGTTCTCGCTGGCAAAGTCGAAGATCTCGCTCCCCTCGAGGAAGAGCGGCCGCTTCTCGTCGAAGAAGGTCTCGTAGACGCCAAGGTTGACCACGGCCGGATCGACTTCCACCTGGCCGAAGTCGGGATTGACGCTCGCATTGAGCGTGAGGTTCGAGGCCAGGCGGTAGCGCAGGTCGCCGCCGAACGACGATGAATACTCGCTGGTCGTCCGGAAAGGGTTCGCGCCCGGATCCACGTATTCTGCGCGGCTCACTACATAAGGAAGCAGCTCGAGCGACGAGCCGGGCTCGAGGTCGCGCAGGCCGACGAGATGTCCATAGGCCGGCACGCCGCCTGGCGCACTCTTGGGAATGAAGGTCGATGCCGAGTACTCATGGTTGCGCCCGATGATCCGCTCGAACTGCACCCCCCAGGTGAGCACGCTGTCGGGACGGAAGCGGAGCTGGCTGAAGGGAATGCGATACTCGGCCGTCCACCCCGCGCTGTCCTGCGACGTGGCCACGCGCCAGACGGCGTTCCACGAGTTGTCGTCGTGCTCGATCGTCTTCACCTCGTCGCGCTGCACTCCCGCCGGGTTGACGTCGAAGCCGAAGGCGGTGCGATGGTCGTGATAGCTGTCGAGCATCACGCCGAACCAGTCGGAGTCGCCGAGGCGCATGTCGCGCCGGCCGAGTCGCGCGGTGATCGGCCCGGTGTCGTACAGCCGCGCGCCGATGTAGAGGGCCTCGTCGTCGTAGAGCACGCGAACCTCGGTGCGTTGCGACGCCGGCTGGCCCTCGAGCGGGTCGATCTGCCTGAGGATCGGCGTGACTGGCGCCGATGCCCATGCGGATTCGTCGAGCCTGCCATCGAGCTGGATCGGCGTGTCGATCCGGACGGCACGGGTGACGGGGAGCTCGGGCGTCGAGCCGGAGGCGGGAGCCTGCGCGCGTGCGGCGAAGGGGACCAGTGCGATCAGGAGAAGGAGTGCGAGCCACGTCATCCTCACAAGATGACCCGCGGACGCGCGTCGTGCAGGTCTGGATGCGAGCCGGGGCGGCAAAGCCGTTGCGCGCGGTCGCGGCTGTCAGTCCTTCGTGGTATTGTCCCCGGTCGCCGCCAGAGTGGCGAGCTCCTCCCTTCCCTCCGCGATGTCTCCCCTCACGATCGTCTCGAGCGACCAGCCGGACACGCTGGTCGAGCGCCTTGCGCTCGACCTCGCCGCCGCACCGCTCGACCCGTTCGTCGAGGAAACGATCGTGGTACAGAGCCGCGGCACGGAGCGGTGGATCCGGCACGAGCTCGCGCGCCGTCATGGCTGCGCAGCCGGACTCCGGTTTCCATTTGCCGCGTCGTTCTTCAGCAAGCTCACGGAGTCGCTCGTCTCCCCGGAAGCGGGCGCGGCCGGCGCGATCGCGCGGGCGACGACGAGCCGCGAAGAAGACGCCTTCGGCCGCGACGCCCTCACCTGGCGGATCTACGACCTGCTCGACGGCCGGCTCTGCGACGAGCCCGGATTCGAGACGCTGCGCGCCTTCGTCACCGAGGAGTTCGGCCGCGACACGCGGAAGATGCTCGGCCTCGCCCGCACCCTGGCCGTCAGGTACACCGAGTACCAATTGTACAGGCCGGACGTGCTGCAGCAGTGGGAGCGTGACGACGCTTCGACGGAGTGGCAGGCGACACTCTGGCGCTGCATCTGCGCCAGCAACGCGGCAGAGTGCCACGCTGGAGCGCAATACAAGCAGGCACTGGAGAGGCTGAAGTCTGCGTCGAGCAAGCCGCGGGACCTCCCGACCCGGCTCAGCATTTTCGGCGTGAACACGCTGCCGCCGATCTACGCGGAGCTCCTTCACGCCGTGGCGACGCACGTCCCGGTGCGCCTCTACCTGCAGGCGCCGCCGCGCGAAACATGGAACGCCGTTCCACGAAACCCGCTCTTCGCCACCTTCGGCGGCGTGGTGCGCGACTTCGTCGAGCTGCTTGAACGCGAGACGCCGACGGACGAGCCCGTAAGGTGGGAAGAGCATCATGCGAACCCGAGCGTGGAACGGCTGAGCGCCCTGAGCCAGCTCCAGGCTGACGTGCGTGCCGGAGTGGAGCGCGGGCCGGTCGGCGGCTGCGCGCCGCGCATCACGCTCGAGGCCGACGCAGGCGACGAATCGCTCTCCGTCCATCTCTGCCACTCACCGATGCGCGAGATGGAGGTGCTGCGCGACCAGCTCCTCGCCGCGCTCGCTGCGGACTCCACGCTCCGCCCGCACGACATCCTCCTCCTCGTCCCCGAGGTAGCCACCTACGCACCATTCGTGGACGCGGTGTTCGGCGTGAGCGAGCCGGAGCTGCCGCGCATCCCGTACCGCATCGCCGACCGCGCCGTGGCGCAGGAGTCCCGCCTTGCTGACGCGGCGCTGCGCATCCTGCGCCTCGTCGGCGCGCGATGGACATCGGCCGAGATCATCGAATTGCTCGACCTGCCCCCGGTGCGCCGCGCCGCCGGTCTGCCCGCCGATGGCGCGGCGCGCGTGCTGGCGTGGATCGAGGAGACGCGCATCCGCTGGGGTCGCGACGGCGCGATGCGGCACGAGCAGTTCGACCTTCCTCCCGTGGAGGCGAACAGCTGGCGTGCCGGCATGGACCGCCTGCTCATGGGCTACGCCACCGGTCGCACGTCCGACTTCGTGGCCGACGTCCTCCCGTATTCCGGCGACACGATCGGCGACCCCGCGACGCTCGGCGCCTTCTCGCATTTCCTGGAGCGACTGTTCGACATGCTGGCCGACTGGCGCACCGCGCGCTCCCTCGCCGACTGGAGCGAGCAGCTGCGCACGGCGTTCGCCGCGCTGCTTCAGGCGGAGGACGACGAGGAGGAGTGCGAGCTCGAGGTGGTATTGAACGCGGTGAGCGAGCTGGCCACGATGGCCGCCGGCGGTGACGGGAGCCGCCCCGTGGAGCTGCCTGTGGTGCGCGACTGGCTCGAGGAGCGACTCGGGGGCGAGCTGACGTCGGCGGGCTTCCTTGCCGGCGGGATGACGGTGGCCGCGCTGCGCGCGATGCGCGTCGTGCCGCACCGCGTCATCGCGATCGCCGGCCTGGACGACACGAGCTTTCCGCGCAGCCAGCCGCGCGCCGCCTTCGACCTCCTCGCCCGGAAGAAGCTGCTCGGCGATCGCGACCGTCGCGCCGACGACCGGCAGGCGTTCCTCGACACGCTGCTCGCCACGGGCGACCGCCTGATCCTCTCATATGTAGCGCGCTCGGCGCAGTCCAACGCCGAACGCGCTCCGTCGGTGGTCGTCGCGGAGCTGCTCGACGCGGTGGACCGGACATTCGACGCCGGCACCGTACGCGCGCGCACGCTGATGGAGGTGGAGCACCGGCTGCAGCCGTTCAGTGCCGCGTACTTCACCGGCGGCGCGTCGTCGCGCCTGTTCAGCTACTCGCGCGCCAACGCCCGTGCGCTGGCGGCCATGTCGGCGGGCGATCGGAACGGTGCGAGGCCGTTCGTCACCGGTCCGCTGGACGTTGCGGCGGAGGACGTACGCGAGATCCGCCTCGACGACCTGATCGACTGCTGGATCAACCCGAGCCGATTCTTCTGTACGCGCACGCTCGGACTTTCCCTGCGCGGCGAAGCGGCCCCGCTCACCGAGTGCGAGCCGATGACGGTGGACCAGCTCGACCGCTACAAGGTGCACGACGCCATGCTGCGACGGCACCTGTCGGGCGGGCGCACGCCGGAGCGCGAGCGCGCCGAAGCGGTAGCGCTCGGGATGCTGCCATCCGGCGCACTGTGCGGCGTGTGGTTCGACTGCCTGGACGAGGAGCTCACCGACCTGCTCGCCAGGCTCGGCGACATCACGCTGGAAGATCCGGTGCATGCCGAGGTGGCCGGCGCATCGTGGACGCTGCGCGGGCGCGTGGAGGGAATCACGGGGCGCGGACGGCTGCAGGTGCGGCCGGCGAAGTGCAAGCCGGCCGACCTCATCCGCGCCTGGATCACGCACCTCACTCTCTCCGCTGCGTTCGGGCCGACGACGACGGAGCTGGTGGCGACCGACTGCCACACCGTGTTCGGCGAAGTGAAGGAGCCGATGCGGCTGCTCGAGGAGCTGGTGAGCGGGTATCGCGCCGCGTTGTGCGAGCCGCTGGCGTTCTTCGCGCAGGCGAGCCAGGCCTATGTCGCGCAAGCGATCAAGCTGGAAACGAGCACCCGCGCCTCCACGCAGCCGCTGGAGGCGGCGCTGGCGAAGCTGCGTCCCAGGGCGTACGAGGATTCCCCTCCCGGCGACCTCGACGATGCCTATGTGGCGCTCTGCTGGCGTGGCCGCGATCCGCTGCGCGATGCCTCCGCCGAGTTCGAGCAGCGGGCCACAGCGTTCTGGCGTCCGGCAATGGCGGCGATGCGCAGTGCGAGCGAGGACGCCGAATGACCGCACGCGCGAACGCGGACCTGTTCGAGCCGATGACGCCGCACGCGGAGGCGAGTGCCTTCGATCCGATGCGCATATCGCTGGAGCCTGGCGTGTCGCTGGTGGAGGCGAGCGCCGGCACGGGAAAGACCTTCTCCATCACTCAGCTCGTGCTGCGGCTGCTGCTCGACCGCAAGGACGACGGTTCGTGGCGCGTGGGCGGGATCGGCAACATCCTCGTCGTCACCTTCACCAACGCGGCGACGGCAGAGCTCACGACTCGGGTGCGTGCCCTGCTGCGGGAGGCGGTGGACGTCTTCTCCGGTGTCGTGACCAGGGGGGAGACAAGGCACGAGTACCTGTTCGCGCTGCGCGACGAGCATGGCGACGTCGCGCTGCCACGCCTGCGCGAGGCGCTCGCGTCACTGGACCAGCTCTCCATCCATACCATCCACGGCTGGTGCCGGCGAGTGCTGGAGGAGAACGCGCTGGAGAGCGGCACGCCATTCGGCGCGCAGTTCCTCGAGGAAGACGCGCAGCTGCTGGAGCGCATGGCGCAGGACTGGTGGCGCCGCACGATGTACGAGGACGAGCAGCTCGCCGCGCTCGCCGTGCACGGCAGGTGGACCCACGACGCGTTCCTGAACGACCTCAGGACCTGGCAGCGGCTCCCCGACGTGCGGCTCGACCCGGACGAGGCGCTGCCGGCAGCGCGCGCGGCGCTCGGCGAGGCGATGAAGGCGTTTGCGCGCGCCTGGGACGCTGCGGCGGCGCGTGACTTCCTCGATTCGCTCAACTGGCGCAAGCACGCGCCGCTCTCGAGCGAAACGGAGCGTGCGCGCGTGGTGGACGCCGGCTCGGCGCTCGCCGCTGGAGACCTCCGCGCCGGATTGCCGTTCATCCAGTCGTGCACCTCGAGCGCCATCCGCCACGAGAAGACCGGAATCAAGCTGAGCCCGAAGCCGCTGTTCGAGGCGGTGCCGGAGCAGGCATTCGTGCGCGGCTGCGAGAAAGTCGCCGCCACGCTCGACTCCATCACGCGCGCGCTTCGCGTCTCCTGCCTCACGGAAGTGCATCGGCGCGTCGATGCCGAGAAGCGTCGCCGGCACCTGCTGGGCTTCGACGACATGCTGCGCCGCCTCAACGATGCGCTCCGCCGCGGCGGCTCCGACGGTCCGCTGGCGAAAGCCATTCGCGCTCGGCACGACGCGGCACTGATCGACGAGTTCCAGGATACCGACCCCTTCCAGTTCCCGATCTTCACCACGGCCTTCGCCGGTCGGCCCCTCTTCCTCATCGGCGACCCCAAGCAGGCGATCTTCGCCTTCCGCGGCGCCGATGTCCACGCCTATCTCGCCGCGGCTCGGAGCGCCGACCGCCGCTACACGCTCGGCCGCAACTGGCGCAGCACGTCGCGGATGATCGGCGTGGTGAACGAGCTGTTCGGGTTCCGCAGCGACCCCTTCCTCGATCCCGAGATTTCCTTCAGCGCCGCCACCGCGGCGACTCCGCTGAAGGATCCCTTGAGCGGGGACGGCCGGGGCTCACTGCACTGGTGGCTGCTGCCGCCAGACACGGGGAAGAACGGCGAGCCGGCATGGCTGGCGAAGGGGAAGGCGGGCGACCGCGTGCGCGCGGCAGTGGTGCGCGAGGTGGTACGACTGCTGACGGAGCCCACGTCGAGTGGCAAGCCGATCGAGCCGAAGCAGGTCGCCGTGCTGGTGCGCAGTGGCACGGAAGGGATCGCCACGCAGCAGGCACTGCGTGCCGCAGGGGTGCCGTGCATCGTTGCCGGCCTGGATGACATCCTGAAGTCGCGTGAGCTGCACGAGCTGGAGTCCGTGCTGCGCGCCGTGCTCACGCCGGCCGACGCCCGCACCGTGCGTGCGGCGATGGCGACCGACATGTGGGGGCAGTCGGCGCACGACATTCACGCCCTCTCGCTGCCGGAACGGGAAGCGGAGTGGCAGGCGCTGGTGGAGCGACTCGTCGGCTGGCGCGAGCTCTGGCTGCGCTCCGGTTTCATGCGCGCCACGCAGGAGATGCTCGCCGAGCTCGGCGTCGTGGAGCGACTGCTCGCCCACGAGGATGGCGAGCGTCGAGTCACCAACCTCCGCCATGCCGTGGAGCTGCTGCACGGCGCCGTCACCGAGGAGCGGCTGTCGCCGGAGGGGCTGCTGCTCTGGATCTCCGCCACGCGCGTGACCGGCGCCGAGAAGGCGGAGCGCACCGAGCTGCGGCTGGAGACGGATGCCGAGGCGGTGCAGATCGTCACCATCCACAAGAGCAAGGGACTCGAGTTCGACGTGGTATTCTGTCCCGGACTCTGGGGAACCTGGCGCACGTCGCCGGACAAGCCGGTGCTGGTGCGCGAGAACGGGACTCCCGTGTTCGACCACGGCTCGCCGAATCGCGCAGCGCGCGGGAGGCTCGCCCTCGCCGAGGAGCTCGCCGAGGAGCTGCGGCTCGTCTACGTGGCGCTCACCCGTGCGCGATTGCGCTGCTACGTGGCCTGGGGCGCGGTGCAGAACAGTCGGACGAAGCTCCACGCCGGCCATACCGCGCTCGGCTACCTGCTTCGCTCCGCCCACGACAGCATGTCGCCGGCGGAGGTCGTGGAGCAGGTGCCGGCGGCGTTCGAGGCATCGCTCGCCAGCTGGGATGCGCCGGTGCGCGAGCTCGCGGGCCGCAGCAACGGCGCGATGACGATCGAAGTGATCGATGCGATGGACGGCGCGGAGCTGCCGCGCTGGAGCGGCGCGTCGGCGCACCGTGGCACGCCGGTATGTCGCACCGACCTGCCGAACGCGAATACCCTCCGTGCGTGGCGCGTCGCGAGCTTCACCTCGCTCACGGCCGGCCGTCAGGTCGAGGATGCGCGCGACGTGGCCGATGCCGCGGAAGGAGCACGTGCATGGACGCGCTCGCACCGTCCCGCCGACTTCATGGATTTTCCCGCTGGCCGGCTCCCCGGCGTGGCGCTGCACGAGCTGTTCGAGCGCGCCGACTTCGACGCCGATGCTGCCGTCCTGCGCGGGCTCGCGCGTGAGGTGCTCCAGCGCTCACAGCTCCTGGATCACGAGGAGCGCATCGACGCCGTGATGGGCATGATGAGTCGCGTGCTCGATCATGCCATTCCGGGCACGACGATCCGCCTCGGCGACCTGCCGCGCGGCCGCACCCTGCGCGAGTGGTCGTTCCAGCTGCCACTGGGCGACGTGAGCGCCGAGCTGCTGGGGGAGACTTTCTCACGCCACGGCGACGAGGTGGCCCGCCGATACGCTCCCGCGCTGCGCCGGCTCTCCGCCGAGCGCACGCACGGCTTCCTCTCCGGCGTGGTGGACCTCGCACTCCAGCAGGACGGTCGGTGGTACGTCGTGGACTGGAAGTCCAACCAGCTCGGGACCGACCCGGCGCATTACGAGCGCGGGGAGCTGGAGCGCGAGATGTTCGCCAGCCACTACGTGCTGCAGTACCACCTGTACCTCACGGCGCTCCACCGCTTCCTGAAGCTGCGCGTGAAGGACTACGACTACGACACTCACATGGGCGGCGCCTGGTACGCCTTCCTGCGCGGCGTGGACGGCACGGGACGCGGCTGGTTCAGCGACCGCCCGCCGCGCGCGCTGATCACCGCACTCGATGCACTGATGACCGATACCATCTCCTCCCGGGGCAGGCCCGCAGCATGAAGGCGCTTGCACCCCTCGTGCAATCGGGCGACCTTGCGCCGATCGACGCCGAGTTCGGCGGGCTGCTCGCGCGCCGCGCTGCGTCCACGCTCACCACACTGGAAGAGACGCGCTTCCTCGGCTTCGCGGCGGCGATGCTGAGTGCCGAGCGCTCACGCGGCAACAGCTGCCTGGAGCTGCGCGCGCTCGCCGGTGCATCGGCACCATGGAAGGACGGCGTGGGCAGCGCGCTGCCAGACCTCGACAGCTGGCGTGCGCTGCTCCTGCGGAGCGGCGTGTGTGGCGACGGCAGGTCGCCGATGCCACTCGTGATCGAGGGCGGACGTCTCTACCTCTATCGCTATCACGCCGCGGAGTGCCGGCTGGCCGAGGCCATCCGCATGCGCGTGCGCCAGCCACAGCTCGAGCGCACTCCCGCCGATTCCACCTGTGCACTGTTCCGTACGCTCTTTCCGGCAGCGGACGACGGATCCGCCGACTGGCAGGCGGTGGCCGCCGCTGCGGCGCTGCGCGGCGGCCTGACCGTGATCACCGGCGGGCCAGGCACGGGGAAGACGACCACGGTGGCGCGGATCCTCGCCCTGCTGCTGCACGAGAATCCGGCGCTGCAGGTCGCGCTCGCCGCGCCTACGGGCAAGGCGGCGACACGGCTCGTGGAATCGGTTCGCGGCAGCGCGTCGTCGCTCGCGGTGGACGACGCGATTCGCCGGCGCATGCCGGTGGCCGGCCGTACGCTGCACCGGCTGCTCGGCTACCAGCCGTGGAACGACACCTTCGCCCACTGCGCCGACGCGCCCCTCGCCGAGGACGTGGTGATCGTGGATGAAGCGAGCATGGTGGACGTCCTGATGATGGACGCGCTGTTCGCCGCACTGCGGCCGCGCACGCGGCTCATCCTGCTCGGCGACCGCGACCAGCTGGCGAGCGTGGATACGGGATACGTGCTCGGCGACCTCTGTCGCGCTGCCGAGGGGTGCGGCCACGTGCACGGCGATGGACTCGCGCGCTGGTACGGCGCGCTGTCCGGCTGCCGCCTCGACGCGAATGACAAGGCGACTCCCGAGCGCGACGCCGTGGTGCGCCTGGTGAAGTCCTACCGGTTCGAGAAGCAGCCGGGAATCGGCGCGCTGTCGGACGCCGTGCGGCGCGGCAGTGCATCGAGCGCGCTCGCCGTACTCGCCGATGCCGCACGCAGCGACGCCACGCGGCGCGACGCCAGTCGCTCCGCCGCCGAGTTGCTGGCTCCGGTGGCGAACGCGGTGAACGACTACCTCGCCGCCGAGACCCCCGCGCAGGCGCTGGAGCGGTTCGAGGCATTCCGGGTGCTCTGTGCCCTGCGTGACGGACCGGCCGGCGTGACGGGGCTCAACGAGCAGATCGAGCGCTGGCTGCGCACGCGCGGCATCCCCACGCGGGCGCGATGGTACGAAGGGCGGCCCGTGCTCGTCACGGCGAATGACCAGGCGACCGGACTCTTCAACGGCGACGTGGGCGTGACGACGATCAACGGCGGCCAGGCGCGCGTCTGGTTCCGCGACGCCGACGGGCAGCCGCGCGCCGTGGCCCCCGCGCGGCTTCCCGCGCACGAGACGGCATGGGCGATGACGGTGCACAAGTCGCAGGGCTCGGAGTTCGGCCAGGTGGTGCTCGTGCTTCCCGAGGAGGACACGCGGCTCCTCACGCGCGAGCTGCTGTACACCGGCGTGACCCGCGCGCGCACGAGCGTGGACATCGTCGGCGATCCTGAGCTGCTCACACTCGGCATCGAGCGGGCGACGGTGCGCGCGTCGGGGCTCGCGGCGCGACTGCTGGCCTGACGACCATGCCACCATCCGCAACCCAGCGCGCCAAGCTCACGCGCTGGATCGACCTCCTCGCCGCGCTGCTCGGCCACCGCATGCCGGCCACGTTCGAGCAGCTCGCGCAACACGTCCCCGCCTACCTCGCCGACGGCAGCGTGGCGAAGGGCGAGCCGTCGGACACGCTCAAGCGCATGTTCGAGCGCGACAAGGTGGAGCTGCGCGAGCTCGGCGTGCCCATCGAGACGGTAGGCGAGGAGGGAAGCGACGAGATCGCGTATCGATTGCGCGCGAGGGATTTCTACCTGCCGTACCTGGGGATCGTCACGTCGCGCGGCCTCGAGGAGCCGTCACACGCGGACCGATTCGGCTACCAGTCGCTCGCCACGCTCGCCTTCGAGCCCGACGAGCTGCAGGCACTTGTCGATGGTGTGCGGCTCGTGGAGCAGGTGGGGGACCCGGCACTCGCCGACGAGGCGCAGCGCGCCGTCCGCAAGCTCGCCTTCGACCTGCCGGTGGGCGCCACCGACGGGCCGGCGACGATCGCGCCGCCGGCAAGCCGCGCCGAGCCGCGCACGCTCGCCACCCTGGGCGACGCGCTCTTCCGTCGCAAGCAGGTGACCTTCGGCTATCACAGCATGGGCGCGGACGAAGGGGCGCACCGTACCGTGGAGCCCTACGGACTGTTCTTCATCGGCGGACACTGGTACCTCGTGGGCCGCGACGTGAAGAAGGACGCACGCCGCAACTACCGGGTGAGCCGCATCGACGGCCTGAAGGCCAACCGCCAGCGCGAGGGCTCCCCCGACTACGAGATTCCCGCCGACTTCTCGCTGCGCGAGCATGCGCGATCGCGCCAGGCATGGGAGATCGGTGACGGCGACACGTTCGAGGCGGTGGTGGAGTTCCGGGGCGAGTCGGGCGCCGTGCGTGCCGCCGCCGCGCTCGGTCGCGACGATGACGCATCGCCTGCCCTGCGCCGGTTCGACGTGCGCCGCGCCGACAGCTTCGCGCGCTGGCTTCTCGCCTTCGCGGGCGAGGCGCGCCCCGTGTCGCCGCCCTCGCTGGTGGACGAGTACCGTGCGCTCGCCGAGCGCACGCGCGCCCTCTACGACTGACCATCATGGCCGACACCGCCGCGAACCAGCTCCGTCGCGTTCTCGACCTCATCCCGCGCTACGCCGACGGGGAGGAGCACCCCATCGCCGACGTGGCGTCCGCCGCCGGGGTGAGCGTTGCCCAGTTGATGGCCGACATCTACTCGCTCTCCGAGCGGTTCGACGAACCGGGCGGCTTCGTCTCCGGCGTCTCCATCTTCGTCGAGGACGACTCGGTCAGCGTGCATGCGAGCCACTTCCACCGGCCGATGCGGCTGCTCATGTCGGAGCTGTGCGCGCTGGAGCTCGGGCTCATGCTGCTGCGCCGCCAGCGCACGCCCGCCGAACAGGCGCCCATCGAGCGCGCACTCGTCCGGCTGCGCGAGACGATCAGCCACGTGCCGGCCAACGAGCGCTACGAGGGCATTCGCTACGCCGAGCTCGCCGGCGCCGGCTCGGCGGAGCACCTGGCCGCGCTGCGCACCGCGGTACGGGAGTGCCGCAAGGTCCGGCTCCGCTATCGCGCCGGCGGTGCGAGCGGGAGCACGATGCGCGTCGTCTGCCCACACTCGCTGGTGTTCGCCGAGCAGGCGTGGTACGTGATCGCCACCGGCGACGATGAAGGGATGCGCTTCTTCCGGCTGGATCGCGTGGAAGCTGTCGCGCTGCTCGAGGAGACCTTCGAGCGCGACGAGAGCATTCCGGCGCGCGTGCAGGAGACCGGCCGCGCGTTCGCATCGGCGACGAGCGCGCGGATGCGCGTGCGCTACTCCCCGCGCATCGCCCGCTGGGTCGCCGAACGCGAGGGCCACCCACTCGATGCGGACGGCAGCCTCACCCTCGAGCACCCGGTGGCCGATGAATCGTGGGCCGTGCGGCATGTCCTGCAGTACGGCCCGGACGCGGAGCTACTGGAGCCGGCGGGGTTGAGGGAGAAGGTCCGGGAAGCGCTTCACCAGTCCACCGCCATCCGCCCGTACGCATCCACCAGGTAGCACGCCTTCGCGTCATCCGGCGGCACGCCGATCACGCGGCCGCGCTGGCCCTGGCGAAGGACGACGCCACCGGCGGCCGGCTGGTAGAAGATCGTGCGGGGCCTGCCGTCGGGCGCACGCTCGGCCGATTCCGCGGCGCACGACGGGATGGTGCGCACACCGCGGCCGAAATCGACCACCATGCGACCGTCCTGATCCACCACGTACGGCGTACCGCTGAGGTCCGGCGTGCCGAGCCCGAAGCCGCCGCCACCACCCTGCGTGGGCGCCGTCTCGATGTAGAGCGGTCGCCCGTTCGCGTCCGTCACCCCGCCACCATACGACGGATAGACCGGGTAGGGCACGTAGTACACCTGCGCCGCGCCGCCATCGTAAGGCGGGCGATGATGCGGCAGCGGATTGCGCTGCCGCAGGTTCTGCTGGTACCAGAGCTGTTGGAGCTGCGGATCCACCGTCACGGTGGCGCCAGGATAGGGCACGGTCATCTGCGGCGGCGGTGGCGGTGGAGATGCGGCGCGGCCGATGCGCGGCTTGTGCTGCGCACTGGCGACGGACGCGATGGCGGCTACGCCGAGCAGTCCTGTCAGGGCGGTGATCGTGAAGCGGCGGGCGTGCTGCGGGCGATTCATCATTCCCTCCGGCGTCGGCCTTCCGTGGCCCACGGTGTCCCCTTCTACCCTACGGACTCCGGGGGGTTGCGTCAACGTCACGGAACGCGCCGATTGTCGGAGGGGGATCGCAGGCTTGTCGCGTCTGCGGCGAGGCAGGCACGGTCAGCGATCGCCGAGCCCTCATCACATCGATCATGCTCGGAGCCATCGCCGGCGACATCGCCGGCTCGACACGCGAGTGGAATCGCGTGGACACCCGCGACTTTCCGCTCTTCCCCGACGGGAGCCGGTTCACCGACGACACGGTGCTCACCGTCGCCATCGCGCACGCCATCCTCACCGATGGCGACTACGCGTCGGCGCTGCACGCCTTCGGTAATCGTTACCCGCACGCCGGCTACGGTGGTGCGTTCCGCAAGTGGCTGCAGTCCCCAACGCCACAGCCGTACAACAGCTGGGGCAACGGCTCGGCGATGCGCGTGAGCCCGGTGGGCTGGGCGTTCGACACCGAGCAGGACGTGCTGCGTGAAGCCGAACGCAGTGCCGCGGTGACGCACAACCACCAGGATGGCGTGGCAGGTGCGCAGGCGGTGGCGCTCGGCATCTTCCTCGCCCGGCGTGGTGCCTCGAAGCAGGACATCCGGCGTGAGCTCAGCGGACGCTTCGGCTACGACCTCGCGCGCACGGTGGAAGGGATTCGTCCCACGTACAGCTTCGACGTCTCCTGCCAGGGCTCGGTACCGGAGGCAATCGTCGCCTTCCTCGATGCCGCCGCGGTGGAGCACGCCATCCGCAACGCCATCTGGCTGGGCGGCGACGCCGATACCCAGGCAGCCATCGCTGGCTCACTTGCCGAGGCGTGGCACAGCGGCCTGCCGCCCTCGGTGCGCACCGCGGCGGTCACGCGGCTGAGCGACGACCTTCGCGAGGTGACCGATCGTTTCGCTGCGCGTTATATGAACGCCATCACCGGAGAGGCCTCATGAGCGAGCCGTCGGTCGAGCAGCTTCGTCAGAAGCTGCTCGAGAGCTTCGACGACTACCACTCGTCCATCCGCAAGCAGACACAGTTGCTCGACGCGCTCATCGAGGCGGTGCGCCGCGAGGAGCGTGCGCGTGCCAGGACGGAGTCGGACGACAGCGCGCAGGCACTTCGCGCCGGCGTCCTCGGACTGCTGGGGAGGACTGTCAGGGGGTAGCCGTATGATGTGGGCGCTCGACCGTACGTCGAGTGCGCCGGCCTTCGCCGGCGCGACACTCCGTCGAGGCGTCCATTCATGCAGCTCTCGCTCCGTACCGACCGGCAGTTGATCCGCGCTGGCGCGAACAGCACGCGCTACCTCATGATCTCCCTCACCGCGCCCGTGGCGCCGCCGCGTGCCGAACGGCCCCCGGTGAACGTGGGCCTGGTGCTCGACCGCTCCGGCTCCATGGACGGCGACCGCAAGTTCGCCCTCGCG
Source organism: Gemmatimonadaceae bacterium (assembly GCA_036377775.1). Taxonomy (GTDB): domain Bacteria; phylum Gemmatimonadota; class Gemmatimonadetes; order Gemmatimonadales; family Gemmatimonadaceae; genus AG11. The sequence goes on from DASUXT010000156.1 coordinate 16,626, forward strand.
CGCGACGCGGTGGAACAGTCGCTCCGCCTGCTGCGCCCCGACGACCGCTTCACCCTCGTCGTGTACGACGGCCAGGTGGACGTGCTCGTGCCTCCCACGTCGGCAACCGCCGACGCGAAGCGCACCGCGCTGCGCCGGCTCGCCGACGTCGAGCCGCGCGGCTGTACCGACCTGCACGCCGGCTGGAGCGCCGGTGCACTCGGCCTCGTGCATGTCGCCGGCGCAGGAACGAATGCCGTCACGCGCGTCCTCGTCCTCACCGATGGCCTCGCGAACGAAGGGGTGACCGAGCCGCACGCGCTCACCCGGCGCGCCCGTGAGCTGCGAGGACTCGGCGTGGCCACCACGACGTTCGGCGTGGGAGAGGACTTCGACGAACGACTCCTGCGCGACCTGGCGCACGAGGGCGGTGGTCAATTCTACTTCGTGGAGACGGCGCGGCAGATCCCCGATTTCCTCACCAGCGAGCTCGGCGAGGCGCTCGAGGTGGTGCGGCGCGACGCGGCGCTGCAGGTGGAGCTTCCCGACGGTGCCGAAGCCGAGTGCCTCAACCGCTTCCGCGTGGTGCGCGCGGCCGGCGACAACGAGCTGCGCATCGAGCTGGGCGACCTCACCTCCGGGCAGCAGCTGGGCGTCCTCGTGCGACTGCGCTTTCCGCGCGGCGAGCTCGGCACGGTGACGGGCGTGCGGGTCTCCGTTGCCGGACGGGAGTTGCTGGAGCGCGAGGCGGCGGAGACGCTGCTCTGGCAGTACGCCAGTCATGCCGACAACGACCTGCAGCCGCGCGACCGTGCGGTGGACCGGGAAGTTGCGCGGCTCTACGCCGCCCGCGCGCGCGCCGAGGCGACGGAGTTCAATCGGCACGGCCACTATGACCGCGCGCGTCGGGTGCTGGAGGCTACTGCGCGTCGCATCCAGGGCTACACCTTCGGTGACCGTGAGCTGCAGGAGCTCAGGCTCGCGCTGCTCCGCGAGGTGCGTGACTACGCTGAGGGCCCGATGAGCGCGATGGCGTTGAAGTCGGCGCTGTTCGTGGCGGAGTCGGTGGCGAAGGGGCGGGGGACCGACGGCCGGGCGAGACGGTAGGGGCGGGAGGTCGGGAGGTCGGGAGGTCGGGAGGTCGGGAGGTCGATGGACCATGGTCT
>DASUXT010000157.1:0-5212 GCA_036377775.1 Gemmatimonadaceae bacterium
CGCCACGCGGGCTCAGCGCGTGGATGGCGCGCGCCACCCGTCCCTTTCCCACGCCGCTCTCGCCGACCAGGAGCGCCACCGTCCGCTCGCTGCGCGCGAGGAGCTCGACCTGCTGCGCCAGCTCGCGCATCGGCTGCGACGGCCCGAGCAGCATCTCGGTGGCAGCGCGTCCGCTCCGCGCACCCGCCGCGCGCGTGAGCTCGCGCAGCTGGGCCTTCTCCAGCGCCCGATCCACCACCGCGCCAAGGTGCGCGAGCTCCACCGGCTTGGTCAGGAATCCTTCCGCCCCCGCCTGCATCGCCTGCACCGCGATGGGAATGTCGCCGTAGCCCGTGACCATGATGACCACCGGGCGATGCTCCCGCGTGCGCTCCAGCACGTCGAAGCCGGACATGTCGGGGAGATAGAGGTCGAGCAGCATGACCGCCGGATGCTCACGTTGCGCGAGTGCCACGCCTTCCTCGCCGGTGCCGGCACGCAGCACGTCGTGGCCCGCGCGCTCGAAGAACCGGGCGAGCGCCGCGACGATGTCCGGCTCGTCGTCCACGATGAGAATCTTGGCCATCAGCTCGTCACGCCCGCGACCACCGTCGCCAGGTCGTCCAGTTGGAAAGGTTTGCTCACGCTCGGGCGGCCGGCTTCGGCGAGGAACCTTCGCGCCTGCGTGTTGTGGGTGTCACCGGTGACGAAGACCACGCGCCGCGCATGGCGTGGATCGCGCTGCACGAGCTCACGGTAGAGATCATCGCCACTCAGGTCGGGCATGCGCAGGTCGAGCAGTACCACGTCGTACTCGTTCCGGTCGAGCAGCGCGCGCGCCTCGAGCCCGCTCGCCGCCACCGTGACGCCGTGTCCGAGGGAGGACAGGAAGTTGCCGATCGCCGTGCGCATTGCCGGCTCGTCGTCCACCACGAGCAGACGGCGGCCGTCGGCCATCGCGGGCAGCGTCGTCTCCTCAGCCGCCTCATTCCCTTCGTCATCCACAGGCGCGACCTGTACCGGGATGCGCAGCACGAACGTCGCACCGCGGCCCGGCGCGGATTCCACCCGGATCTGTCCGCCGTGCTGGCGCACGATCCCGTCCGAGATGGACAGTCCGAGCCCGGTCCCCTGTCCCACCGGCTTGGTGGTGAAGAAGGGATTGAAGATTCGGTCGTTCTCGCCGTCCGGCACCCCAGGCCCGGAATCCGACACGACGACGACGATGTCGCCGTCCTCGTGCGTGGTCCGCACGCCGATGCGGCGCGACCCGAGCCACTCGGCGAGCGCCTGCTCGGCGTTCGTCACCAGGTTGAGGATTACCTGCTGCAGCTGGAACGGGTCGGCCCAGGTGCGCGGGAGCGCCGGATCGAGCGAGACGTCGAGCTCGATGCCCGCGGCCCGCAGCGCATAGCGCCGCAGCGCGAGGGTGTCGACGACGATGGCGTTGATGTCCGCGTCGGCGCGTTCGGAGGTCTGGCGTCGCGCGAAGGTGAGCAGGCTGGAGACGATCTTCGCTGCGCGCGTCGCCTCATGATGGATCGTCTCAACGGCCTGGCGCGTTTCGGCCTCCTGCGCCGCCTCCGAGGCGAGGAGGAGCTGCGCGTACGCCAGCACGCCGGCGAGCGGGTTGTTCAGCTCGTGCGCCACGCCGCTCACCAGCTGGCCGACGGCCGCGAGCTTCTCCTGCTGCAGGAGCTGCTCGGCGAGGCGCTGGTCGTCCGTCACGTCGCGCATGATGCCGAGCACGCCGACGATGACGCCGTCCTCGATGACCGGTGACGTGATGAGCGACCCGTGGCGCACCGCGCCGTCAGCGGCGTGATAGCGCAGCGCGCCGCGGCAGCGCTGTCCGGCGAAGGTATCGCGCAGGAGCTGCTGTGCTGCCGTGAGGTCGCGCGCATCCACGACGCCGGCAAAGGGAGCGCCGAGCAGCTCCTCCCGATTGCGGCCGACCCCGCGCTCCAGCGCCCGGTTCACCGCCGTGAAGCACCCCGCCGCGTTGACGGTGAAGATCCCGTCGGACGCCGACTCCAGCAGGCGTGTGTAGCGCGCCTCGGATCGCTCGAGGGCGGCGGCGCGCTCCCGCTCATCGGTGATGTCGCGCGCCACGCCGAGCACGCCGATTACCCCGCGCCCGGCACGAATGGGCGTGTTGGTCACGGAGATCAGCCGGCTCTCGCCGTCGGCGCGCCGCAGGCGGCACTCGAAGCGGACCGCGCTCCCCGCGACCGCATGCCGGAACTCTTCCTTCACCAGTCCGAGCTCGCCCGCGTCGAACAGCATGCGCGAGCTGCGGCCGAGCAGCTCCGTCTTCGGACGGCCGGTGAGCTGCACGGTGGCCTCGTTCACCGAGGTGAAGCTCCCGTCCAGGTCCAGCGTGTAGATGGCGTCGGTGGCGGACTCGAACAGGTTGCGGTAGCGCGCCTCCGACTGGATCACGGCGTCGCGCGCGCGGCGCTCCTCCGTCACGTCGCGCAGCGAGGCTACGATGCCCACCACCTCGCCACGCTCCTCGAGCGGCGCCGTCGCCACTTCCACCATGCGGCGCTCGCCGTCGGCGCGCCGCACGATCGTTTCGTAGCGTTGCCGCTCGCCCCGGAGCGCGCGATCCTCGCGCTGCCGTACCTCCTCGCGCATCTCCTCGGCCACGGTGCGCGCCACGGACATCCCGAGCAGCGCCGAGCCGTAGCCGAACAGCGCGAGTGCCGACGGGTTCGCGAACGAGATTCGTCGCTCCGGATCGGTGATGAGGATCGCGTCGTTCGACATCTCCACCACGCATCGATAGCGCTCGGCCAGCGCGTCGAGCGCGAGCTCGCGCTCGGGATGTGGCGGCACGAGAGCGGAGCCGGAGGGCTCACGATCGGTCGTCATCGGCGCGACTGATGGAGAATGGTGGGGTGAGACGACATCTCAGCGGCGGGGGACGAGCAGACGTGCGGCGAGCGGTTCCACCGTGACCTCGGCCGGCGTCGGCCCGAGCAGCTCACCATCGGCCTGGAGAGTGAGCACCGGCTCGGTGGAAATCCGGAACTTCGTGCCCTTCCTATATAGTATCGACCTGTCGGGACGAAAGTCCTGCCGGGTGACGCGCCACATGATCCGGAGCGCGTCCCACAGGTGCCGCGGGGAGAAGACGCAGCAGTCGATCAATCCGTCATCCACCGCAATGTCGGGACCGAAGGCGATCCGGTTCTCCAGGATGGCGCCGAAGTTGGCGAACAGCACCGCCGCCGCCTCGCGCTCGATCACCTCTCCCTCTACCTCGACCCGGGCGGTGAAGAACTTTCGCAGCAGCACTCCACGCAGCGCCGCCTTGGTCGCAATGAGGGTGTAGGCCAGCACCCCGAGCCGTCGCTTCATCCACGTCGGGGTCTCCTCCACCATTGCCGCATCGATGCCGACCCCGGCCGCGACGGCGAAGCGATGTCCCAGCACCACGCCAAGGTCGATGCGACGCACGTCACCGTGGAGCAACGCCGGCACCGCCCGCTGCACCTTGAGGGGAATGCCGAGCGCGCGGCCGAGGAGGTTGCCCGTTCCGCCCGCGAGCACGCCGATCGGGATGCCGGTGCCGGCGAGCGCGCCCGCGACTTCCATCGCCGTGCCGTCGCCGCCAAGGGTGAACACCATGTCGTAGTCGTGGCCGCGGCCGGCGGCGAGCTCCGCCGCGTGCCCCGCACGCGTCGTGCGTACGAGGTCGCACTTCACGCCTTCACGCTCGAACGCAGCGCGCGCGACCCCTTCGAGTCGCGCGCCGCGGCGTGATGCCGGGTTGGCGATGAGCAGGATGCGCGTGCTCAGAACGACCAGGAGCGGAAGAGCGACAGGCCCCACTGCTGCGGCGTGGCGACGAACCCGCGCAGGTTGTTCGTCGCGCCGCAGCGGAGCGAGCTCGCCGACGGATCGAGACCGGCCCGCAGCGACAGCCGCCCCGGACCCTGGATGGGGAAGCGGTACTCCACCTTCCCCTCGATGGAGTTGCCGAGGCCGCGAAGGCCGGAGTTGTTCGGATCGTCCGAGCCGTAGTTGAGCGCCGGACACAGGCCGGTGCTGAAGCTCAGGAAGAGCCGGTCGCTGATCTGCTTCTCGCCGCCAAGGCGCGTGCTCTTGAAGATGCTCAGCGCGCCCTGATCGCCGCCGTTGGCCACGCCACTCGCCTGGTCGTTGAGCACGCCCGACTGGATCTGGAACAGGTCCATGAAGCCGAACTGGTCGCGCAGCGCCTGGTTGACCGACGCGCTGAGCGTCGGAAGGACGATCTCGGATACGCGCTGGACGCTCGAGGCCGTCCGCGTGTCGGTGAGCTCGGCGGCCGGCCGGCCCGTCGCCAGGTAGCTCACGAGATCCGACGCCCCGATGGCGGGATCGTTGCTCGTCAGCTCGAGCGCCGGCTGCGGGAAGAAGTTGCCGACGATGCGCGCCTGGACGAGGATGTCGGAACGGTTGCTCTGCTTCACGCGGTACTGCGCGGTGACGTCGATCGCCGGGTTGAAGTCCGGCGTGCCGAAGAAGGAGATCCGTCCGCTCGTCACCTGGAACTCGCGCTTCACCACGCCGAGGTCGAGGAGGTAGGTGCCGCGGTCGGCGCTCAGTGAGCCGCTCAGCGCGAGCCGGTACTTCGGCGCCGTCGTCGTGGAATCGGTGAGCAGGTCGCGGTCGAAGGCGCGCGTCGCATCACGGTCGTCCCGCGCGCGCGTGAGGTTGAGGGAGCCACCCAGCTTGACGCTCGCTTCCCTCGACTTCAGCCACACGTCGTCGCCCAGGTTGATGGACACGCCGGCCAGCTTCAGGTGCTCCACGAGCGTGCTCGGCGCGGCCGGCATCAGCGAGCGGTTGCGCACGTCGGTGGTGTCGAAGAACATCGCGAAGTCGTCGAGGGTGAGCTCCTCGAGGTCCTTGCGCACCAGCTCGGGGATGTAGATGGTGCCGCGGTCCACGTTCACCGCGCCGCTCAGCGTCGCCTCGGCGGGGGTGCCGACCAGGGTGAGGCCGTTGCTTCCCGTGGACATGTCGAGTCGCGCGAGCGATCGCTTGTCCACCACACGCAGGTTGCGGGCGTCGAAGCGGAGGTCGATCCTCGGATTGACGAGGTCGCGGAACACCACCGAGCCACTCAGCGTCGCCCTGCCCTCGCTGGCGGGGCTCGTGAGCCGGAGCTGCTCGATGGACAGCGAGTCGTTCTCGGCGTTCACCCGGAACTGGCCATTCATGTCGGCGAAGCGGATGC
>DASUXT010000158.1:0-19884 GCA_036377775.1 Gemmatimonadaceae bacterium
CGGCACGGCAGCGATCCTGCTCCGGATCGCCGCTGCCAGCTGCTCGGTGGTCTCGCGCTGTGCCGCCGCCACCGCTGGAAGGGTCGCGGCGAGAAGAATCGCCTGGAGGGTCGCCTTGAATGTGCTCATGGGGCGAATATACCCGGCGTCCCCGGTGCGGAAAGCGGCCCCGCGTTGCGTTTTGTGATTTCGGTCGTTACTCAACGCGGGCGCCGAAGTCCGCCTTTCGTCCTGCCCGGGTCTCTCCTTCCCCCATCCAATGCCTGAGGCGAACCCCCAACGCGAGGCTGGCGCCGCCAGCGCGGTCAGCAGCACCGTCGTCAAGCGCGAGCGCCTCCGCTTCACGGGGTTCTCCATCGAGCGGTCTCCGGCCGGACGCGTCACCTGCCAGGTCGTCCTCGAATGGGCGCCGGGCGAGACGGTGACCGGTCGCGCAGAAGGGCAGGCGAGCCCCGCCGGCGACAGCCGACTCGGCGCCGAAGCCGCCATCCGCGCGCTCGAGACCTTCACGCAGCGCGCCATCACCTTCGAGCTGGTCGGGGTGAAGGTCGTCCGTGCCTTCGACGCCAACGTCGTCATCTGCTCCATCATCCAGCGGGGCGACGACGGTCCCGACCGGCTGCTCGGCTGCTACCTGGCCGACGGCGACATGGTGCGCGGTGCGGCGCTCGCCGTGCTGAACGCGACGAACCGCATCCTCGGCAACTTCGTCTCGTCACAGTAGCGCCTGCTCCTTACTTCAGGACGCAGGCGATCGTCGTAGCAGTACCATCGTCCGGGGCCACGCTGACGACGTCGTTCGCGTAGATTCCTCGTCGTTCCTACCAGTCCCAATCGCGCCGCTCCCCGTTCGTCCTGCCCGCGGCGCGCTCACAAAAGGAGACCGCAGTTGCGACTCTCGCCTATCCTCCTCGGCACGATCGCCCTGGCGGGGTGCGCCCTGCACCCGAACGCCGCCCCGCAGCCGGCGAGAGACGATGGAGTCGCAATCGCGATGTCGAAGGGCACCGGCGATGCCGGTGCCGCCGAGCTCCGCTCGCGGGACAGTGCCGCCACGGTGATTCCCGCCGGCGCGCCGACTGCCGGAGTAACGGGAGCTGAGGTGAAGCGGCGGGTCATCGAGATCTTCGGAGATTCGCTCGTCCTCGTTCCTCCGCCGGCGCTCGATTCCGCGGACGTCGATGGCCCGAGCTGGGACATGGACGTGGAGTCGTACGCCACCGAGGATCGCGTCGCGCATTACGTGCAGATGTTCTCCGGACCGGCGCGCGAGCGCATCGCCGCGCGCCTGGACGTCGGCTCACGCTACGAGCCGATGATCCGCGCCCGCATGAAGGCGGGAGGGCTCCCCGAGGACATGTACTACCTCGCGCTCATCGAGAGTGGCTTCAATCCCAACGCCTACTCGAAGGCCGCCGCGGTGGGGATGTGGCAGTTCATGACCTCCACCGCCCGCGACATGGGGATGCGCGTGGACTGGTGGGTGGACGAGCGTCGCGATCCCGTGAAGTCCACCGGCGCCGCGGTGCGCTTCATCAAGGGAATGAAGGACGAATTCGGGTCGCTCTACCTGGCCGCTGCCGCCTACAACGGCGGGCCCGGTCGCGTGGCGCGGGGGCTCGCCCGGTACGCCGACGAGGTGGAGAACAGCCAGGGCGAAGACGCCTTCTTCGTCCTCGCCGACAAGGACTACCTGCGCAACGAGACGCGCGAGTATGTGCCGCAGCTCATCGCCGCTGCGCTGATCGCCAAGGAGCCCGAGAAGTACGGGATGACGCTGCACCCGCAGCCGCCATTTACCTACGACTCCGTGATGGTGCCGGCCGCGACCCCGCTCGCGGCGATCGCGAAGGCCACGGGTTCTTCCGTTGCCGCGATCCGCGAGCTCAACCCGCAGATCCTGCGCGGGATGACCCCGCCGCGCGTCTCTTACATGATGCGCATCCCGGTCGGCACCGCGGAGGGCTTCGCCTCACGGCTCGATTCGCTGCCGGACGAGGACCGCGTCGCCCTCAAGCACGTGGAGTCCAGGAAGGGCGATACCGTGGACCGGCTGGCCGAGCGGAACCACATCTCGTCGCGCACCCTCAACGCCTTCAACCCCAACCTCCGCCGCCTGCGTCCCAGCGGCCGGCTCGTCCCCGGTCAGGACATCCTGATCCCGAGCCGTGCCGTGGCCCTCGCGGCGCTCGACGTGCCCGACCCGGCGATCGAGAAGTACGCCAGCGGCATCCGCGGCGTGAAGACGCACATCGTTAAGTCGGGGGAGACGGTAGGCGGGATCGCGCTGAAGTACGGCACGACCACTGACCGGATCATGAAGCTCAACGGGATGAAGAAGTCGGTGATCTTCCCGGGTCAGAGCCTCATCGTCGCCGGCTCCGGTCCGTCCACGAAGCCGACGTCGCACAAGTCGACGACGTCCCACAAGTCGGTCAAGTCGCGCAAGTCGGCGACGGCCCACGCCAGCGCCACCGCCAAAAAGAAGAGCGCGAAGACCGCCACCAGAAAGCGGTCTTCGCGCTGATCGCGACGGCGGCCGTCGCGGGTTACTCGACCGTGCCCTTGCCGCGATACCCCTTGGTGATGATCCGGTCGTAGCCGTTGGAGGGGTTGTCTCCCTCGGCGCGGGCCTTCTCCACCGCGACCGGGCCCCGGTTGTAGACCAGGAGCGCCAGGTTCACGTCTCCGCCGTACTGGCGGACGAGCCCGCGCAGGTAGCGGAAGCCGATCCGCAGGTTGGTCGTCGGATCGTACAGCCCCTCGCGCGTGATTCCCTTTACATAGTAGCGCGCCGTGGACGGCATCACCTGGGTGAGGCCGATGGCGCCCACCGCGCTGGTCGCGTGAGGGTTGAAGTCGCTCTCCAGCTTCACCAGCCGGAAGGCCAGCTCCGGATCGATCCCCTCGGCAGACGAAACGTCAACGATGTTGGCGGCGAGGTCGGCGCCGATGTGGTACTTGCTGGAGTAGGAGAAGATCTTGGCCGACCGGTCGAGCTGGGCCTTGGCCAGGTCCAGCTCCCCGCGCATGGAGTCGAGCCGCGCCGTGAGCGCGCGATCACTTCCGAGGTTGATCTGGAAGGTGCTCGAGCGCTTCACCGGAGCAGCCTCCACGTCGGTGGCGGCAGGCGTCCGGTTGCCGAGGATGAAGGCGCTGGCGGCGAAAAATCCCGCCGCGAGCGACACCTGCTTGATCCTCTTGCGACGCCGGGGAGCGTCTCCGCGGTGCACGTAGGTGCCTCGGAGATTCTTCATAAGTCGAACCCTGGTAAGGGGTTAGGCTGCATCTGTCCAGCTCGCTGCTCCTACAGGATACAGGGGAGCCCGGATGCCATCAACCCCTTGCGAACTCCCCGCTCACTCCTCCCGATTTCTCGGCTAACGATATATCGCCGATCACCATCGCCCGATCCATCGCCTTTGCCATGTCGTAGACCGTCAGCAGGGCGACGGACGCAGCGGTCAGTGCCTCCATCTCCACTCCCGTCTTCCCGATCGTGCGGGCGACCGCCTCGACTCGCACGCCGGGAAGCTCCGCGTCGGCGGTGAGCTCCACCGAAATGTCAGTGAGGGGGAGCGGATGACAGAGCGGAATCAGGTCGGCGGTGCGCTTGGCCGCCATGATTCCCGCCAGCCGGGCCACGGAGAGCACGTCCCCCTTCCTCACCGCGTTCGCGGCAATGGCGTCGTGGGTGGCGCGACTCATCGAGATCCAGCCCGTCGCGCGGGCCATGCGTGCGCTGTCCGGCTTGGCGCTCACGTCCACCATGCGAGCGGTGCCGTCCCCCGACACGTGGGTGAGGCGGTCCCCCTTCGGCTGTGTCATGTGAATGCGACCTCCAGTTGCCGGATCAGCTCACTCGTCACGAGCTGCGGGTTCACATTGCCGGCCGCGCGTTCCTTGGCCAACTCCACTTCGTCGAGCGCCCTCGCGGCAGCGGCAGCGCTTCGCTCGTTCCCTCGTTCGATGGCCGTCCGGACCCGGTCGTGCAGGAGCGACGTGAGCGCGTCAAGGGTCGTGGTGTAGGCGCCGCGCGCCTTGCTGCTCCCCTGGAGCAACGCCGTCCTCGACTGCTCGCGGCGGTCGCCATTGCTGGCGGCGTCCAGGATCCGACCGGCGCGGGCCAGCGCCTCCGCCCATTCGGCGCCGGCGAGGAGCGAACCGGGAGCGCCGGCAGCGAGCCGCCGCTGCTCGGCCAGGTTCGCCGGCCCTCCCGTCTCCACGATGGCATCCCGCATCGCCGGTTCGGTGAGGACGGCGTCCACGTCGGCCGCGCCAAGCGGGGGAACGCGCAGCGCCACCAGTCGCGAGCGGATGGTCGGGATGAGGGCCCCGGGTTCGCTGGTGGTGAGGATGACATGCGTCCGCGCTGGCGGCTCCTCGAGCAGCTTGAGGAACGCCCCCGCCGCCTCCTCGGCATCCTCGCGCACGACCATGCGCTCCGCTTCGCCGAGAATGTAGACCTTTCGGCGCGCCAGGGCCGGCGCCATGGAGGCCGAGCGGACGATGGCGCGGATGGTCGAGACGTAAATCCCCTCCTCGGGCGGGGGCGGTCCCCACGCTCCCGTCTTCAGCCGCTCCGCCGCCGCCTCGCGCATGTCGCTCTCGATCTGCTCGGGCGACGCGTCGCCGTCCTTGAGTCGAGGGCGTGGGAAGTACCAGTGGACGTCCGGATGGGTCCCGGCGAGCGCGTACCGGCAGTGCTGACATTCCCCGCAAGGCCGAGGCTCCGCCCCCGCGCAGACCAGCCGCTGTCCGAGCCAGAGCGCGAGCCGCTGCTTCCCGACTCCGCGAGGCCCCTGCAGCAGCAGCGACCCGGGTAGCGCGTCGCGACGAATGGCGTCGTCGAGGCGAGTGCGCAGGGAGGAGTGGCCGTGGAGGGGGAGGAGGGGCATTGTCGGAAGGTAGGAAGGATCAGATGGGGCGGGAAGTCGGGATGTCGGGAAGTCGGGATGTCAGGATGTCGGGATGTCGGGATGTCATGTCCATGCGATTGGTGCTGCTGCCTGGGATGCGCGTTCTACCTTCGGCCTCCATGCAGAACCCAGCCAATCTCCAGGTGCGAAGCGAAGCGCTGACCCTCGCGGTCCAGACGTACCGCTTGACCGCCACCTTCCCCCGCCACGAGCGATACGGGCTGTCATCGCAGATGACTCGGGCGGCAGTCTCGGTCGGATCGAACATCTCGGAAGGCTGCGGGCGCCAGGGCGATCGCGCGATGGTCGCCTTCCTGCACCAGGCGATGGGCTCACTCAATGAGCTGGAGTTCCAGCTCGAGGTCGCAAAGCGACTCGCTTACTTCACCGAGAGCGACGCTGCCGCAGTGCTGACGACGCTTCGTGGAACGCGCCGAATGCTGGTGCGACTTCTCGTGGCGCTGCGCAAGTGGCTCGCGCAGTCGGTCGACCGGCCCTGAGAGCGCGTATTTCCAGTTCCCGACATCCCGACATCCCGACATCCCGAGCGCCGGCATGCTTCATGACTCCTCCACGATCGAACCCCGATCGAGGAACCCATGACGAACTCACTCAAAGGCACCCGGGTCGCCATCCTTGCTACCGATGGCGTGGAGCAGGTGGAGCTCACGGAGCCCCGGAAGGCGCTCGACGAGGCCGGGGCGACGACGCACCTGGTCTCGCTGAAGGCCGGCACCATCCAGGGCATGAATCACGACGAGAAGGGCGATCAGTTGAAGGTGGATCGCGTGGTCGGCGAAGCGAAGGCCGGCGAATACGAAGCGCTCCTCCTTCCCGGTGGCGTGAAGAATCCCGACCGGCTGCGCACCGATCCGCGCGCCGTGCAGTTCGTGAAGGAATTCATGCTCGCCGAGAAGCCGGTGGCGGCCATCTGTCATGGGCCGTGGATGCTGGTGGAGGCCAACGCCGTGGCGGGTCGTACGCTCACGTCGTGGCCGAGCCTGCAGACGGACATCCGCAACGCGGGCGGCGACTGGGTGGACAAACCGGTGCAGGAGGACGAGCGACTGGTCACGAGCCGGAAGCCGGACGACATCCCTCAGTTCAACGAGGCAATGCTGCGTGCGTTCGCGGGGGTGGCAGGGACCGATGCCCAGGTGGACGTCACGAGCGAGCAGAGCTTTCCGGCGAGCGATCCGCCGCCGGGCCCGACGGCCATTGGTGGGGAAGGCGCAGCGCGCAGCTGAGCGGCGGCCGATCCTGATGCAGCGATGATCGAGGGGCGCGGCTCGTTGCCGCGCCCCTCGTGTCGCTCTTGCTTTGCATCGCAAAGCACTTGACAGATCACTTCCTCGATGTCATTCTCATCCCATGGCGCGCGTCATCCCTCTCCGTCCCGCCGAGCCTCCCGAGATGCAGGCGCGGGCGATGGACAACCTCCGCTTCATCCGCGAAACGATGGAAGCGGCGGCGACGTTCACTGCCGTCTCCGGCTGGGGCACGGTCATCATCGGCTTCACGGCGCTCGTTGCCGCGATGATTGCCGCGACGACGGACAGCATGACGCGCTGGGTCTTCATCTGGACCTGCGAGGCCGTGCTCTCGGTCGGCATCTCGTTCTACACGATGACCCTCAAGGCACGCTCCGTCGGGCTCCCGCTCTGGTCCGAGCCGGCGCGCAAGATCCTCTTCAGCTTCGCGCCGCCGCTCGCCGTCGGCGCGCTCCTCACCCTCGTCTGCTACGAGCACAAGCTCATCGGGCTCCTCCCCGGCGTGTGGATGCTGCTCTACGGTGTGGGGGTCGTCGCAGCGGGCACCTTTTCCGTGCGCATCGTTCCCGTCATGGGCATCGCGTTCATGGCCGTCGGCACGGTGGCGCTCTTCGCTCCCCCGACGTGGACGACGGCCTGCATGGCCGCCGGCTTCGGCGGGCTGCATCTCTTCTTCGGTATCCTGATCGCGCGGAGGCATGGTGGCTAAGTCCAGCTCGGCCAAGCACGCGAGCGAGGCGCCGCGCGAGCGCGACCACGGCCGCGAACCGCGCGCGCTGCGCTCAGTCGGCAACGAATCGTCCGGTCCCGACGAGGCGGGGGCGCTCGCCCTCGATCGTCTCATCCACGAACGCATGCGACTCGGCATCGTCAGCGCGCTGGCGGTGAACGACACGCTCACGTTCAACGATCTCAAGCGTCTCATGAACACCACGGACGGCAACCTGAGCGTGCACGCCCGCAAGCTCGAGGACGCCGCCTACATCACCTGCACCAAGTCGTTCGAGGGTCGCATGCCGCGCACCGAGTATCGCCTCACCCCCAGCGGCCGTCGCGCACTCGAGCGCTATCTCGACCACATGGAAGCGTTGATCCGCGCCACGCGGGAACGCTGACTCCCTCAACATGCCGATCACTCGACATCCGGGGTCGCCGACGGCCCCCGCCTCCTTCGACGGCCTGCATCTCGCCGTGATCATGGACGGCAACGGGCGCTGGGCCACCGCGCACGGACTCACCCGCTCGGCGGGACACGAAGCGGGACTGCGCACGGCGCGCAACATCGTGGAAGCCGCAGTGCGCGAGGGGGTCGGCACCCTCACCCTGTACGCGTTCTCCTCCGACAACTGGAAGCGCCCGACGGCCGAGGTGACCGCCCTGATGCGGCTCTTCCGGCGCGCGCTGCTCGGCGAGGCGAAGCGGTGCCTCGACAACGGCGTGCGGCTCACCATCCTCGGGCGCCGCGACCGGCTGCCGTCGTCCCTGCGTCACACGGTGGAGCAGGTGGAGTCGCTCACCTCGAGTGGTTCGCGGATGCACCTGCGCGTGGCGGTCGATTACTCGGCCCGCGATGCCATCCTGCGGGCCGCGATGGCCGCGGGAGCACGTGGGGAACTGTTCGGGCGCGAGGAGTTCGGTGCGCTGCTGGCCACCACCGATCACGACCGTCTGCCGGCGCGCGACGTGGATCTCCTCGTGCGCACGGGCGGCGAGCAGCGACTGAGCGATTTCCTGCTCTGGGAGTGCGCCTACGCCGAGCTGCTGTTCGTGCAGAAGATGTGGCCGGAGTTCACGGCGGAGGACCTGTCCGACGCCCTGGCCGACTTCCGTGGCCGCAATCGCCGCTTCGGGCTCGCGCCGGAGCAGGTCGCATCATAGCGGCAGGCAGGGCAGCAGGCATCGTCGGAGCGGGGGCCTCCTAGCGGCGAGGCCCGGAACGGGGCCGCGTTCAAGGTCGCGGCTCCCCGTGCCGATACTGGTTCGTGAGCATGACTACCTCGCGAATCGCCATGACGACTCCCACCCGCGTCCTCATCGTGGACGCCGACGGCGCAGGTGCGCCGGCGCTGCTGCAGCTCCTCGCCGCAGCCGGCTTCGAGACGAGCCACGCCGCCGGCGTGGATCGCGCCGTGGATGCGCTCCTCCGCAGCGGCACGGATGTGGTGCTCCTCGCGCTCGGGCGCCCGGGACTGCGTGGCGTGTCGCAGCTCGCTGCCGCCGCCGGTGACGCGCAGCTGGTGCTCTTCGCGCCGCCCGGGCAGGAGGCGACGGCGCGTGAGGGACTGCGCCTGGGTGCGTGCGACGTGGTGGAGCATGACCGTGACATGAACACGCTGCTCTTCGCGCTCGAGCGCGCCGCACACGAGGCGCGGCTGCGTCGCGAGGTGGCAGCTTTGCGCGCGCGGCTCGGCGACGAGACGCAGGAGGCGCTGGTCGGCCGGTCGGAGCCGATGCGACGCGTGAAGGAGCTCGTCGGCCGCGCTGCCGCCACGCGTCGAACGGTGCTCGTCACCGGCGAGCCCGGCACCGGCAAGGATGTCGTCGCCCGGCTGCTCCACGAGCTGTCGGACCGCGTGGGGCGGCCGTTCGTGGTCGTACGCTGCACCGACGACGTTGGTGCGCTCGAGACGGAGCTCTTCGGCGACGAGCGTGGGGGCCTGCTGGAATCGGCGCGCGGAGGGACGCTCGTGCTCGACGACGTGGCGTCGTTCCCGGTAGCGCTGCGCGAGCGACTGACGCAGCTGCTCGCGGCGCGCGTGCTCCGGCGCGACGGCGCTGAGGACGAGGTGCAGGTCGACGTCCGCCTCGTGCTCACCGCACGCTCGAGCGACGTGAATGGCCAGCCGGTGGCGCAGCTGTTCGGTGAGCGGAACGTGCTTCCGATTCCCCTGCCTCCGCTGCGCGAGCGGCGCGCCGACATTCCCCTGCT
Organism: Gemmatimonadaceae bacterium; assembly: GCA_036377775.1. Taxonomy (GTDB): domain Bacteria; phylum Gemmatimonadota; class Gemmatimonadetes; order Gemmatimonadales; family Gemmatimonadaceae; genus AG11. The sequence continues at coordinate 9,120 of DASUXT010000158.1, forward strand.
CGTGCAGCACTTCCGTTCGCGCATCTCGAAGGAGAGCGGGATGGAGCTGCCGGTCGTCACCCCCCACATGATGACGCCGCTCCTCGCGCACGAATGGCCGGGGAACGTGCGCGAGCTGGAAATGTGGGTGGAACGCCTCGCCTACACACCCGTGGGCGGTGCGGCCGATGCGTCGGCGTCGCTGCTGCCAGCGGGATCGAGCGCGGACTTTGCCCGCCTCGATGCAGCACGCGTCACGCTCGAGGAGCTCGAGCGACGCTACGTGCTGCACGTCTACGAGCTGGAGCGCGGCCACCAGCGCCGCTGCGCCGAGCGACTGGGCATCGATCGCCGGACGCTGTACCGCAAGCTGAAGGAGTACCGCGAGGATGGCGACGAGATCCGGCGGATCGGCTAGCGCGCCGCTGCGCCGCTACTTCACGTTCGAGATCGCCCACGTCCAGTAGATCGCGTCCTCGGCGGACATGCTTCCGCGCGGGTCGAGCCGTGCATCGGCGAAGCCGTACTGGCCGACGTCGATCAGGTACTGCTCGCGGCTCACCAGCGTTCCCTGGCAGACGCGGTCCGTCGGCGGGCTGGCGCGCAGGGTCGCATGGCGCTGCGCCAGCTCATCCAGGACGGCGGCCGGCAGCCGATGCGACTCGCTCGGGTAGACGAACGTGAAGTAGATCAGGTACGTGTAGAGCAGCGGCCACCGCTCGCCGAAGCGCGCGAGCAGGCGCGCCCAGTCCAGCTCTTCGGCGCGCGAGCGGAGCACGTGCATCAGGTCCGCCCCGTCGAAGCGTTCGCGCTCCATGACGAACGCCTTCTGCCACATCAGCTCCTCGCACGGCACGATCTTCACCGGCATGCCGAGCACCTGCGTCTCGACGGCGTTCTCGAACCAGCCGTCGTCCACCACGCAGATCCCGTTGCCGGAGCTGAAGACGAGGTCCACGAAGTCGTCGTGCTGCCACGCCTTGGCGAGCCAGTGCGGGAAGCTCACCTCGGTGCGGTACCCCGCGTCGCGCAGCGCGTCCAGGGCCCGCTCGAGATCCGTGCGTCGCAGGAAGAGATCGAAGTCCTTCGTGTTGCGGACGATCCCGGTGTATTCGAGGAAGGCGTGCGAGCCGCCGACGAGAAAGGGCACCCCGGCATCGCTCAGCACGTGCAGCGTGCGGCGATAGAAGGTGTTGGTGTCTGGAGCGGATTCGTCGAGTGTTGACTGGCCGGCCATGTGGGAGTGAGTCGGGGTGCCGCCCGAAGTGCAATTCACGGGCTAGGAGCGACGCCCCGGGCGGCGGTGGCCCGAATCTCTCAGTATGGGGAGCACTTCCACCCACATTTCACCCATGCCGACGAGCGACACCATCCGGATCGCCGCCATGAGCGACGTCCACTACTCCCGCACCTCGCAGGGGTTGCTGCAGAGCGTCTTCAGCCAGGTCGCCGAGCGCGCGGACGTGCTGGTCATTGCCGGCGACCTCACCGACTACGGCCTCGCCGACGAGGCGCGCGTGCTGGCGCGCGACCTCACCTCGCTCGTGAAGATCCCGATCGTCGGAGTCCTCGGCAACCACGACTACGAGTCCGGGGAGGAAGATCTCGTGCGCAGCATCCTCACGGATGCGGGAGTGCACATGCTCGACGGCGATTCGGTCGAGCTGCACGGCGTCGGCTTCGCCGGGGTGAAGGGATTCGCCGGCGGGTTCGGCCGCGGTGCACTGGGGCCATGGGGCGAGCAGGCGATCAAGATGTTCGTGCAGGAAGCACTGAACGAGGCGCTCAAGCTGGAGTCGGCGCTCGCGCGGCTGAAGGCGAAGCACAAGATCGCCGTGCTGCACTACGCGCCCGTGCGTGAGACGGTGGAAGGGGAGCCGGTGGAGATTCACCCGTGGCTCGGTTCCAGCCGGCTCGAGGAACCGCTCACGCGCTTCCAGGTGAGCGCCGTGGTGCACGGCCACGCGCACAAGGGCACTCCGGAGGGACGCACGAGCGCCGGCATTCCGGTGTACAACGTGGCCGTTCCCGTGCTGACGGCGGCGTATCCGGACAAGCCGCCGTACCGGATGATCGAGGTGCCGCGCGAGCACCCGGCTCCCGAGGGTGAGCCTCGGCCGCACGGTCGCCGCGCCAGCGATCGTGAGCCGGTGGCGGCCCGCGTGGCCGATCAGACCGACAAGGACGCCTCGCGCTGAGCGACTAGGATCGTAGCGACGCCTGGGTGGGTGTCCCGCGTACGGTGTGCAGGTAGGTGGAGAGGCGGCGGATGTCGCGTTCCAGCTCGGCGGTGCGCGTCGGCGTCGTCAGCGCGACCAGTGCGTCGGCGAGTCCGCCGGCCTGCACCCGGTAGTCCAGCTCGAGGCGCACGCAGGTGTGGGAATCCTCCGGCTGGAAGCGAATCAGTCCGTGCATCGTGACGGGCGAACCCGGCACGCTCTCCCACGCGATGACGCGATTCGGCACGTACTTCGTGGTCACGGTGTCCCACTCCAGCGTGCTTCCGCTGGGGGTCGAGGCGCACCAGTGCGAGCGGCCGTCGCCGTAGTCTCGTACCTGCCTCAGCGCGCCGATGATGCAGGGGAAGTTCTCGAAGTCGCGCACGAAGGCGAACACCACCTCCACCGGCTGTCCGACGACGAAGGACATCCGGAGATCCGCCGAGCGCCGCTCGGTGCCGGCGCGACGAAGGGACTCGAGCAGGGGACCGCGGGCGGCAGCCCCGATGAGCGCCAGGCCGCCGACGGTGGCCGCCGCGCGTGCCGGCCGATCGTAGCGGTCGCTGCGCGCCACCAGCGCGCCCCCGAGCACGGCGAGCGCAAGCGCGGGAAGCGGGGGAAGCGTGCGCGGCGCTGGCGCAGGAAGAATCGAAGCGGACATGCCCCATGAGGGGAGCAAGGGGGGTGCCTCGCCGTGGCGCGCCCTCGGAGCCGGGCGGCGGCCTCGGAGCCGTGTAGCGCCCTCAGAGCCGGGCGGCGGCCTCACGCACGCGCTGGAGAGCCTCATCCACCGTGCTGGCGATGGCTCCCAGGTGGCCCATCTTTCGTCCCGGCCGCGCGCCGGGCTTGCCATACAGAAAGAGTCGGCAGCCGGGAACGGCCAACGCCTCGTCGAAGCGCGGCTTGCGGCCATTCTCCCAGAGCTCGCCGAACAGGTTGTGGATCGCCGACGGGCGAGCGGGCTCCGCGTCGCCGAGGGGGAGGTCGCACGCGGTGCGCACGAGCTGCTCGAACTGGCTCGTGGGACAAGCGAGCTCGGAGCCGTGATAGGAGTTATGGGGGCGTGGAGCGAGCTCGTTCACGAGCAACTGTCCGTTGGCGAGCAGGAACATCTCCACGGCCAGGATACCCTCGAGCCGCAGCGACTCGGCGATCCCTGCCGCGATTCCTTGCGCGCTGCTGGCGACGCCACGCGGGAGCTCGCCGGGCAGCAGGCTCCACGACAGCACCTGGTTCTCGTGCTGGTTCACGGCGGGCGGGTAGGCGAGCAGGTCTCCCGACGGTCGCCGCGCCACGAGCACCGACAGCTCCAGTTGGAGGTCGAGCGCGCGCTCGGCAACCGCGGGGCGGCGGCCGAGGTCCGCGAACGCGGCGACGGCGTCGTCACCGGGCCGAAAGCGGAGCTGGCTGCGCCCGTCGTAGCCGCCCTCGCAGGACTTCACGAACAGGTCGGGGCCGATGTCGCGCGCCGCAGCTTCCAGCTGTGCGGCACTCTCGACCAACGCATACGCGCCCACGGGAAATCCGTTCTCGGCGAGCCAGGCCTTCTGTCGTCCGCGATGCTGCACCATGCGCACGATGTGAGCGCCGGGGCGGAGGGGCACGCGCTCGGCTACGGCGTCCAGCGCCGCAGGGCCGATCTTCTCGATCTCCAGCGTGACGACGTCGCACTGGCTCGCGAGGTCCGCGGCTGCAGCGACGTCATCGAATGGTGCGACGACGACGCGGTCCACCACCGGACTCGCGGCGCAGCTCGCACCGGGATCGAGGACCTGCACGCGATAACCCATGGACCGCGCGGCGAGCGCCGTCATGCGTCCGAGCTGTCCGCCGCCGAGGATGCCGATCGTCGCAGGTGGGAGGATCGACGCCATCAGCGCGATCCCCCGAGATCGGTGTCCTCGAGCACGGCGCTGGTTCGGTCGGAGCGCCACGCACGAAGGCGCTCGCGGACCTCGGGGTGGCGCAGGGAGACGATGGCCGCGGCAAGGAGCGCGGCGTTCGCCGCCCCCGGCTCGCCGATGGCGAGCGTGCCGACGGGAATGCCCTTCGGCATCTGCGCGATGGAGAGGAGAGCGTCAACGCCGTTGAGCGCCGTGGCGGGAATGGGGACGCCGAGCACGGGCACGAGAGTCTTCGCCGCCACCATGCCCGGAAGGTGCGCAGCCCCGCCCGCGGCGGCGATGATGACCTCGAGTCCCCGCACTTCTGCCTGCTCCGCGTACTCGAACATCCAATCGGGGGTACGGTGTGCGGAGACGACGCGCACCTCGTGGGGAATTCCGAGCTCCTCGAGCATCTCTCCGGCGCGCGCCATGATCTTCAGGTCGCTGCGGCTACCCATGATGACGCCGACCCAGGGGGCGGCGGAGCGGGATGGCGGGGTGGGGGCGTCGGGCATTCGGTCGTGGGCAAGGGTCCGCGGCTGCTGGCACAAGATAGCATGGCGCGGTGTCCCGGTCAGTCGGAGGCCACACCGGGAGGGTGACGAGCGAAGTCGCGAGGTCGTCCTTCAGGGGCAGGCGACTCACCCCAAACGGAGAGAGACCATGCGATCCAGACCCGCATTGCTGATGGCGGGGCTCTGCCTCATCGCCGCGGCTGCCTACGCGCCGGTGGCCATTGCGCGGCAGACGGCGCCGCGCCTCCTCCAGACCGCATCCCAGCCTCCCGCCAGGCACGCCGGCAAGGACGGCTACTCGAGCGACGAGCGTGAATTCACGCGAGGCCGGAGCGTGTATCTCCGCTCGACGAAGACGCGAATCGGGCAGATCCTCGCCACGGACGACGCTCACGAGTTTCCGCCCACGTTCAGGAAGACCGTCGCGAAGGCGGTGCTGATCCGTCGCGTGGATGGTCCGCTCGAGTGGACCCCGGTGGAGGGGCTCTCGCGGATCTACGTGGTGCGCTGACCGGCTGTCCGGCCGGCAAAACACAGTCGCCCCGCTCGATCTCGAGCGGGGCGACTGTGTTTCTTCAGTGGTGCGAGCGAGCTCCCCAGGTAGGACTTGAACCTACGACCCTCCGATTAACAGTCGGATGCTCTGACCAACTGAGCTACTGGGGAATGTGCGGTGCAGACATCAAAATTTAGCCGCAGCCGTCGCGAAGTCAATCATCCGGCGCAGCCCGATCAGGACGCGCGGGCGCGCTTCCGAGCAGGAGCGACGGCGGCGCGTCCCGAATGCGCGGCGCGCTGCGCACCCGAGGGTGCGTCCCAATCGGGGAGCACGGTGCGCAGCCACTGACCGGTATGTGACGCCGCGACGGCTGCCACCTCCTCGGGGCGACCCATCGCCACCACCTCACCGCCATTGCTGCCTGCCTCCGGGCCAAGGTCGATCACCCAGTCGGCCAGCTTGATCACGTCGAGGTTGTGCTCGATCAGCACGAGCGTGTGACCCGCGTCGACGAGGCGGTCGAACACCTGGGCGAGCTTGCGGATGTCCTCCAGGTGCAGGCCGGTGGTGGGTTCATCCATGATGTACAGCTTGCGCCCCTGCTTGCGGCCGCCGAGCACGAGCTCGCGCGCGACCTTCAATCGTTGCGCTTCACCACCGGACAGGGTCGTCGCGGGCTGGCCGAGTCGGAGATAGCCGAGTCCCACCTGCTGGAGCTGCCAGAGCGCCTGGCCCAGCTTCTCCTCGTACGGGAAGAAGCGAATCGCCTCGTCCACCGTCATCTCGAGCACGTCGGTGATGCTCCTGCCGAAGTACTTGACCTCCAGCACCTCCGGCTTGAACCGCTTGCCGCCACAGGTGTCGCACGGCACGAACACGTCGGCCATGAACACCATCTCCACCTCGAGGTAGCCGGCGCCTTCGCACGTCTCGCAGCGCCCGCCGGCCACATTGAAGCTGAAGGTGCCAGCGGTGTAGCCGCGCTGCCGCGCCGTGGGGAGCGAGGCGAAGATGCGCCGGATCTCGTCGAATGCCTTCACGTAGGTGACAGGATTCGAGCGCGGCGACTTGCCGATCGGGCTCTGGTCCACCAGCACTACCGCATCGAGCGGCTCGAAGCCGGTGAGGGTGTCGTACTCCCCGACACGTTCCCCGAGATGCTGCTTGGCGGAATGCTCCCCAGTGAGCTTCGTCTCCAGCGCGCGCATCAGGACGTCGTGCACGAGCGTGCTCTTGCCGCTCCCCGACACGCCGGTCACCGCCGTCACGGCGCCAAGCGGGATGCGGATGTCGACGCCCTTCAGGTTGTGCTCGCGCGCGCCGGTGAGGGTGAGCCACTGCGGTCCGAGGCGGCGGCGCGACTGCGGGAGCGGGATCTCGCGCTCGCCGGTGAGATACTGACCGGTGAGCGGGCTCTCGCTCACGCGCGACATCGGGCCCGCGAAGACGAGCTCTCCACCCTTCTCGCCACTGTGGGGGCCGAGCTCCACCATGTAGTCGGCAGCGCGGATCGCGTCGAGGTCGTGCTCGACGACGAGCACCGTGTTCCCGCCATCGCGGAGGCGGAGCAGCAGGCGGAGCAGCCGGTCCATGTCGCGCGAGTGCAGGCCGATCGACGGCTCGTCGAGCACGTAGAGCGTATCCACGAGATGCGAGCCAAGCGAGTTGGCGAGCGCGATGCGCTGCGCCTCGCCGCCGGAGAGGGTTCGCGTGGCGCGGTTGAGCGACAGGTAGTTGAGTCCCACGTCGCAGAGGAAGGCGACACGGTCGCGCGCTTCCTTGAGGATGTGGGCGGCGATCTCGCGTTCCATGGGCGAGAGCTCGAGCTGGTCGAGCCAGGTGATCAGGGCGCTGGTCGGCAGCTCGCTGACCTCGGCGATGCTGCGTCCGGCGATCCGCACCTGGAGCGCTTCGGGCTGCAGCTTGGTGCCGTGACAGGTCGGGCACTCCTGCGCCGTCTGGTACTGGCGCAGGAAGACGCGGATGTACTGCTTGTAGCGCTTCTCCTCCAGCTCGCGGAGGAAGGGGAAGATGCCCTTGAAGCCGCGTGCCTTGCCGTGCAGCAGCTTCTCCCGCTGGTCGGCGTGCAGCGCGCTCCACGGCGTGTCCATCGGGATCCCCTCCTTCTTCGCGAACTCGGCGAGGGCGCGGCGCTTGTTCTCGTAGCGCGGCATCGTCCAGGGGGCGATGGCGCCGTCGCGGAGCGAGCGATCGGGGTAGGGGACGACGAGCGACTCGTCGTACTCGAGGACCGCGCCGAAGCCGTTGCACTGCGGGCAGGCACCGCGCGGCGAGTTGAAGGAGAAGAGTTGCGGCGTGGGCGCCGGCATGGTGGTTCCGTCGTTCGGGCACTCGAACCGCTCGGTGAAGCGGAGCCGCGTGACCGTCTGTCCGTCGAAGGGCGAGACGATCGGCGAGGCCAGGAGGACGGCGGCATCGCCGTCACCCTCGCGGAACGCGGTGGCCACGGCATCGGCGAGGCGGCTGCGCGCTTCATCGCCGACGACGAGGCGGTCCACGACGACGAGCAGCTCCTTCGCGCGCGTGACGTCGATGCGCTCGACCTCGAGCTCGTCGAGGTGCTTCACGGCGCCGTCCACGGCGACACGAACGAAGCCCTGGGCGCGCAGGTTCTCGATCACCACGTCGTGGGTGACTTCCTTCGACAGGCGCAGCGGCGCCGTCACGTAGAAGCGCGTGCCTTCGGGCAAGGCGAGCACGATGTCGGTGACCGACTGCACCGTGTCCGGCTTCAGCTCGCGACCGCAGACGGGGCAGATGGTGTGGCCGACACGCGCCCAGAGGAGGCGCAGGTAGTCGTAGATCTCGGTGGCCGTGCCGACGGTGGACCGCGACGTCCGCGTCGGGTTCTTCTGCTCGATGGCGACGGCGGGGGAGAGGCCATCCACCAGGTCCACGTCGGGCTTGTCCATCCGCTCGAGGAACTGGCGCGCGTAGGCGCTCAGCGACTCCACGTAGCGGCGCTGTCCCTCGGCGTAGATGGTGTCGAAGGCGAGCGAGGACTTGCCGGAGCCCGATGGTCCCGTGACGACGGTGAAGGACCGCCGCGGGATCTCGAGGTCGAGGTTCTTGAGGTTGTGCTGCCGCGCGCCGCGGACGAGGATGCGGTCCTTCATGTCCGGTGAAATCTAGCGGCGGGCGGACCGAATAAACACCGCATGGCGCAGAATCACGACGGGCCCCGCTGCGTGTGGCAGGCAAGGCCCGTCGGTCCGTCGTCCCGCAGGATGCTACAGGGTGGTGGTGCGGTTGCGGGTGGTGAGACGATAGATCCAGAGCAGGAGCATGGCGCCGACGACGGCGAGGATGACGCTCCACAGGGAGAAGCCGTTGAGGCCGGAACCGGTGATCAGGTTGCCGATGAAACCGCCGATGAAGGCACCGACGATGCCGATGATGATCGTCACGATGATGCCCCCCGGATCCTTCCCGGGCATGAGCGCCTTGGCGATCGCACCAGCGATCAGTCCGAGCACGATCCAAGCGAGGATACCCATAGCACTGCCTCCAATGGTGGAAGTGGACGACGCCGGTTCCTAACGCAACGGGCGTACCACATACGCATGAGGGCGCTGGGCGGCGGGAGGTCAGGACGTCAGGACGTCAGGAACTTGATCCCGGCATCCTGACATCCGTCCATCCCGCCCGCCCTGTGCTTCGCGTTACCATTCAGCCCCATGGCCGCCTCCCTCTCTCCCCACGCCTCCGACGAAGACTTCGGCGCGCGACGCTACGACCGGCGCCTCGTGCGGAGGCTCTTCCACTACGTGCGGCCGTACAAGAGCCTCGTGGCCGGCGCGCTCGTGCTCCTCATGACGGAAGGGCTGCTGCAGCTCGTCGGGCCGATCCTCACCGAGCGAGTGATCGACGTCGCGCTGCCGGCACGCGACGTGGCGATGGCCTGGCACGCGGCGCTGCTCTTCGCCGGCTCGCTGGTGCTCGCCTTCGGCTGCTCGTACGGCGAAACGCTGCTCACGGCGCTGCTCGGCCAGCGGGTGATGCGCGACCTGCGGCAGGAGCTGTTCGAGCACGTGCAGCGGCTGTCGATCGCGTTCTACGACCGCACCCCGGTGGGGCGGCTCGTCACCCGCGTGACGAGCGACGTGGAGTCGCTCAACGAGCTGTTCACGGCGGGAGTCGTGGCCGGTCTCGGCGACGTGTTCACGCTGCTGGCGATCGCGATCATGATGATCGTCACCGACTGGCGCCTCGCCCTCGCGGCGTTCGCGGTGATCCCGCTCGTCTACCTCACGTCGCACCTGTTCCAGACGAAGGTGCGGGTGGCGTATCGCGAGATCCGCCTCCGTCTCGCGCGCATCAACGCGTTCCTGCAGGAGCGCATCACCGGTATCAGGGTGGTGCAGCTGTTCGGGCGCGAGGACGCGGAGACGAAGCGCTTCGCGGGGCTGAACAGGGCGCACCTCGACGCCAACCTGCGCTCCATCACGATCTACGCGCTGTACTTCCCCGCCATCGAGTTCCTCACCTCCGTGGCGCTCGCGGTGCTCCTCGTCGCCGGCGCGCACCGGGTGGGCATCGGCACGCTCAGCGTCGGGGTGGTGGCCGCCTTCCTCCAGCTGCTGCGCCGCTTCTACCAGCCGCTGCAGGACCTCGCCGACAAGTTCAACACCCTGCAGCAGGCGATGGCGGCCTCGGAGCGGATCTTTCTGCTGCTCGACACCGAGCGGGAGCCGCCGGAGCTGTCAGCCGAGCCGACGCGCCACCTGGAAGAGGATGCGCGCGTCACGATCGCCTTCGAGGACGTGTGGTTCCACTACGGCGAGGCGGACGACGGTGCGCCGGCGTGGGTGGTACGCGGCGTGAGCTTCGTCGCGCGGCCGGGCGAGACGGTAGCGCTCGTCGGGCACACCGGCGCGGGGAAGACGACGATCGTGAACCTGCTGCTGCGCTTCTACGAGCCGCAGCGTGGACGCATCACGGCGAACGGCATCGACATCCGTGACCTGCCGCTGGACGAGTGGCGCCGGCTCATCGGCTACGTGCAGCAGGACATCTTCCTGTTCGCCGCGGACGTGCGCACGAACATCCGGCTCGATGCGGACGTGGATGACACCACGCTGATGAAATCAGCCGCGCGTGTCGGCGCCGATCGCGTGGTGGCGCGGCTGCCCATGGGACTGGACCAGGTGCTCGGCGAGCGCGGGGGAACGGTCAGCGTCGGCGAACGGCAGCTCCTCTCCTTCGCGCGCGCCCTGGCCGCCGATCCGGCCGTCCTCGTGCTCGACGAGGCGACGAGCGCGGTGGACAGCGAGGCGGAAGCGGAGATCCAGCGCGGGCTCGCGGAGCTGATGCGCGGCCGCACGACGATCGCCATCGCGCACCGGTTGAGCACCATCACGTCGGCGGACGAGATCCTCGTGCTACACCACGGCGAGGTGCGGGAGCGCGGCACCCACGCGCAGCTGCGGGCGCGGCAGGGGCTGTACGAGCGGCTCTATCGCCTGCAGGCGGGGGAACGCGGCACGCCGGCAGCGGGCTCCGCCGCGCTTGCCAGCCTTCCGGGCGTCCAATAGCTTCCGCCCACACCGGGTCCCGGGCGCTCCCGTCGCGATACCGTCCGCGTCGTCCGCGCCGAAGTCCGACCGCGCTTCGCCCCGCCATGCCCGTCCTCCAGCTCAACGATCG
>DASUXT010000159.1:0-2848 GCA_036377775.1 Gemmatimonadaceae bacterium
TCGGCGAGGGTCGCGGCGACGGTCGCGGGATCGGCGTACGCACGGATGCCGAAGTACATGGCGTCCCGGGAATACCAGACGCGGACCTCGGTGGAATCGGGCGCCGGCCGCCCGTCGGCGGGGGCGTAGAGGGAGAAGCCGTTGAGGACGAAGTTGCTTCCCATCGCCCAGCGCACGTTGCCGCCAAGCTGCGGGTTCGAGGCGTAGTGCCACCGGTCGAGCGTGGGCTCGCAGCAGGCGGCCCCGCGCGTCGTGTTGGTGACTTCGGGGTTGACCTCGACGTTCTGGCCGTGGATCATCCCGGTCAGACCGGTGAGCGTCCCCGACTGCGCGATGAACGAGGCCGACGCCTTTCGCGCCGGAGTCCACGTCTCCTCGTAGCCGTTGCGCTGGACGTGTCGATCGATCTGCAGCCCCCACGTCTGCGGCATCGATATCGGATACCGGAGGGCAGCAAAGGGAATGCGTACTTCCACCTCGTACCCCCACGCGGTGTGCCGGCCGCGCGATTCCCAGAGGAAGTCGGCGCTCAGGTCGTTCTGGCCCGGCCCCACGTTCGAGCCGGGAATGAAGCCGCCTCCCTCGCTCTTCATGCCGTCGGCCTGGATGCCGAGCGGGTTGACGATGAAGACGAAGGCGCGGTTGCGCTCGTGGAAGGTGTCGAGGTGGATCTCCACGTTGTCGTCGCTGCTGATCCTGTCGCGGTCGGCGAGCGTCGCGGCGACCGTCCCCGAGTCGGCATAGGCGCGGATGCCGAAGTACATCGCGTCCGATGAGTACCAGACGCGCACCTCGGTGGAATCGGGCGCCGGCCGGCCATCGGCCGGCGCGTAGAGGGAGAATCCATTGAGGATCGCGGCGCGCGACCAGACCGGCTCGTCGAGCCGGCCGTCCACGACGACGGTCGTGTCGATGCGCGGCGGCGCGACGCTGGTCTGGCCAAGCCGGCCGTTGTAGGTGCCGGCGGGGCCGAGGGCCTGCGCGGCGGCAGCGATCTGGAAAGCGGAGAGGAAGGGGAGCAGCACGCCAGAAACCTAGCACGTGCGCGGGCTCAGTTCCGCACCACCTCCACCCGCAGCTCGGTCCAACCATCCAGCTGGCAATATTCGACGCGCAGCTTGTGCGTGCCCGGCGCGATCTCGGCGACGTTCACCTCCGACTCGTGCGGCTTCCAGTTGTCGATCACCAGCCGGTCATCCACCCACACGCGAATCGCGTCGTCGCTGATCGTGCGCAGCGCGTAGCTGCCGGCGCCGAGCGTCACGTTTGCCGTAGCGGAGATGCGGAAATTGGCCTGGGGCACGCCGGTCACCGTAGGCCGATACCACATGTAGTCGAGGCGCGGTGTGTCGAGCGTCGTGATCGGCCTGCGCGGCGCGATGCTGTCGGCCAGCGCAAAGAAGGACACGTGCCAGGGGCCGATGGGATCGAAGCGGCCGTACGAGAAGGTGTACGGCGTTCCGGCGGCGTGCTTCGCGCCGCGCGGGCTCGTGACGCTGCCGCCGCGGTACTCGAGCGTGAGCTCCCAGTCGTTTTCGAAGCCATTGCTCGGCGTCACCACTATCGTATCGCCCATCCTGCCGCGCTCCTTCGACAGCGAGGCAATGCCTCGGCGACCGATCACCTTCCATGCGCCAGCCGGTCCGAGCACGCGCAGCGCCAGCGGCGTGGAGCGCGAGCTGTCAACCGGCCAGAGCTTCGGCGAGCGCCAGTCGTACGGTCCCCATTCGTCGACGATGATTGCCGAGATGTCGCGCTGCGCGAGCGAGTCGTTCGCCGGATCGAGGCCGCCCGCCAATCGCTTCGGCAGCACTACGCCGGCCGGTGCCTTCCATGCGGGCGCCGCCGGCGCCCACTGCCCCGAGGCGACAGGCGCGTGCAGGCGCGTCGTGTCGTTCGCCGTCACCACCAGTCTCGACGAGTCGGTGACGACGATCGCGGAATCCACCTTGATGAAGGTGTTGCCCGTGACGCGCGAGCCGCTCGTCTGCGCCACGCGCAGGCCGACGCGATTTCCGGCGAAGACGTTCCGTGCGATGTCGTAGCCCCGGCTCCGCGTGTCGCGATGCTTCGGATACCCCCAGTCGCTCGGCTGCTCGGGAACCGCCCACAGCCGGATCGCCACCGAGTCGTTCAGGAAGCGGTTCGCGAAGATCCCGTTCGACTGCCCGTGCTCGATCGCGATCCCCGTGCGATTGCCGGTGAAGTCGTTGCCGATGACCTTCGAGTCGTAGCTGTAGCCGCCCCACAGGCCGTTGTCGGAGCCATTCGCGCGGTTGCCGATGAAGAGGTTGCGGCTGAACGTCGCCTCCATGGCGTTCGTCGGCGCGTAGCTGAAATCGTTCGCGTAGAACAGGTTGTCGTTCGCGCCGCCGGCGCCCGTGTCCATCGTCGACTGCCCCGCCCAGAGGAACAGGCCGTCGCCGCCGTGGGTCATGGAGTTGAAGGCGACGGTGTTGTGCGAGCTCTGCTCGTAGAGCAGCAGGTTCGCCGAATCCTGGCCCCGACGATAGAAGTGGTTGCTGAAGCCGCGGACATTGTAGCTGGCGTGGTTGTGCAGGATCTCGTTGAAGCTCGAGCGGTACAACGCGATGCCGACGCCGGAATTGAACTCGATCGTGTTGTTCCAGATGCGCAGGCTGTCGCTGCGCACGAGCATCAGCCCTTCCATCCCCTGGGTGATCCGGTTGCCGCGGATGCTTCCACCCCTGACGTCACGCAGGTAGATCGCCGGCCCGTAGCGCAGCCATTCATCCTGCTCGTTGTGGTGGTGCGACAGCCAGTCCACGAGGCTCTCGTGCTCGACGAGGCTGTAGAGACGAGGCTTCCAGTTGTAGCTGAGGTCGTT
>DASUXT010000160.1:0-22511 GCA_036377775.1 Gemmatimonadaceae bacterium
CGCTTGCCAGCCTTCCGGGCGTCCAATAGCTTCCGCCCACACCGGGTCCCGGGCGCTCCCGTCGCGATACCGTCCGCGTCGTCCGCGCCGAAGTCCGACCGCGCTTCGCCCCGCCATGCCCGTCCTCCAGCTCAACGATCGCCATTATCCGCTCGGCGCGGGACCGACTCGCATCGGTTCCGGGGACGACGTGCACATCGCCCTGCCGGGTGAGTCGTCCGAGGGTGCGCAGGCGGAGATCGATCGGCCGTCCGGGGGGCCCGTCACCATCCGGCGCACGAATCCCTCGGCGCAGGTGCGCGTGAACGGGGTGCTGCTCGGTGCCGAGCCAACGCCGCTGATGCACGGCGATCGCGTGGAGATCGGCGGCCTCGAGCTGCGCTATGCCGACGATACCGTGGGCGGCGCCACTCAGTTCGTGAGCGTGGCGAAGCTCGGAACGCTGCCGGGCACCGAACGGGCGCCGGCCGCGCGGGCCGCGGCCGCTTCGGGGGGACGGCTCGTCTCGCTGGTCGATGGCAAGGAATACCTCGTGCCCGACACAGGCCTGCTGCTCGGTCGCGATGCATCCTGTGACGTAGTGGTGGCGCAGAACGAGGTCTCGCGTCGCCATGCCGAGATCGCGCCGGGCGAGCTTGGCTACGTAGTGCGGGACATGAGCGCCAATGGCGTCTTCGTGAACGGTGAGCGGGTGCAGGGCTCACGCCGCCTCGCGCGGTCCGACGTGCTGCGCATCGGGACTGAGGAGTTCCGCTTCCACGCCGATGCCACGCCAGCGGCATCTTCGGCGCCGACACCGGTGGTGAGCGCACCCGCCACGGCGAGTGCCGCGCCTGCCGCGCCTGCCGCGGCGCCGGTGGCTGCCGACGCGGCGAGCGCAGCCATGGAGTCGCCGCCGACTTCACCGGCGATGAACCGCGTGGAGGATCCGCGGCCCGAGCTCGCATCGCTCGAGATCCTGAACGAGGGGCCGGCCAAGGGGACCCGATTCGGCATTCGCAGCGCGCTCGCGCACGTGGGGCGCGGCGCGCACAACGACGTTCGCCTCGCCGACGACAGCGTGAGCGAGACGCATGCGAAGCTGCAACGGCGCGACGATGGCTGGTACGTGGTGGACATGGACTCCACCAACGGCACGTACGTCGGTGGCACCCGCATCAATGGCGAGCGACGGCTCGAGGGAACGCCCGATGTGCGCTTCGGGGGAATGAAGATGCGCTTTTCGCCGGCGGACGCCGCGGTGGACGGCGAGGGGAAGGGCACTCGCGCCATCGCGTCGGTGGAGCGGCTTCGCCGTACAGTTCCTGCATCGGCACCGGCGCAGCCGGCCCCCGAGCCGGTGAAGGGAGGGATGTCGATCTGGGTATGGGTGGCCAGCGTGCTGCTTCTGGCGGCCGCGGCCTTCTTCCTGCTCGGGGGACGAGCGTGAAGCTACTCCACGCCGCGCGGACGGACGTCGGCATGATCCGGTCCGGCAACGAAGACAATTTCACCGTGGACGCGAGTCCCACGCGAGGCATCTTCATCGTCGCCGACGGCATGGGCGGGCACGCCGCGGGTGAAGTGGCGAGCGAGATGGCGGTGAACATCGTGCAGCGCGAGCTGTCGCCGGTTCGCGACCTGGACGGCGAGGACGTGGTGCAGATGGTGGCCGCGGCCCTCAAGCGGGCGAACCGCGCCATTCACGACCGCACGCTCACGGAGACGGACAAGCAGGGGATGGGAACCACGGTGTCGGCGCTGCTGCTCGCCGGCACCCGCTACCTCATCGGCCAGGTGGGCGACTCGCGCGTCTACCTCTTCCGCGACGGTGGCCTGACGCAGCTGACGAAGGACCACTCGTACGTGCAGGAGCAGGTGGACGCCGGATTCCTCACGCCGGAGCAGGCGCGCTATCACCCGTACAGCAATGTCATCACCCGCTGCGTCGGGGCGGGGAACGACGTGGAGCCCGACATCTATCGCGGTGAAGCCCGCGAAGGCGACCTGTTCCTCGTGGCGAGCGACGGGCTGACGGGCATGGTGGACGACCGACGTCTGGCGCAGCTGCTCGGCTCGCGCGCCGAGCCGGATCGCAAGGTGCAGTCGCTGATCTCCGAGGCGAACGGGCGCGGAGGACTGGACAACATCACGGCGATCATCGTGCAGGTGCTCGAGACCGGTCCGGGTTCGGGCGACCCGAACCTCACGGTGGAGACGCGGTCCGTTGGCTGAAGAAGAGACGGTGACCTCCATCGCCCAGCTGTACCTGGGCAACATCCTGTACGCGCTGGAGCTGGCCGCTACGTCGCTCGCCGAACAGGGGAAGCCGGACGACGCGGCATACTACCGCGGGCTGGCGAGGAAGCTGGCCGAGGCGCACGGGCGCTCGAAATCCGTGCCCGGCTGAGAGTCGACAGTGCGGAGTCGGGAGCTCGCACGGCGCAGCTGAAAGTGAAAGCTGTAAGCTGTCAGCTCGACTCGTGGTTACTCTGGTGCTTACGGCTCCACGCGCGTGGGCGGGAAAGGATCGAACCAACGGAATGGCAAGGGCGTTTCCCCGCGGAGAGAGGCCTGCGTGGCGGGTGAAGCCTTCCGAGGCCCTCAACGCCGTGTGCAGTTCCGCCCCACCGTTCCATTGTGACCCCGGTGGAAGGCACTTTCGCCGGGGCGGGAGCTACGAGTGAAACAGTCAGCTTACAGCTTTCACCTTGACCTGCGCGGTGAAACTCCCGACTGGTCCCTCCCCACTCCCAGCGCTCGCGCGAAGGGTCAGGTGGGGGAGAGCATCCTCCCCCCCTCGAGCCGCGCTCGAACGTCCTCGGCAGTCAGGGATGCCAGCTCGATCACGGCCTCCCGTTCGATCGCCACCCGCCGGCAGGCGAACACCCGCAGCCAGCGCGCGCTCCCGTAGAGCTCTTCGGACAGCCGCGGCAGGTTGATGGCGCCTTCCCAGCCGGCTGCCGTGAGGCGCCGCACCGTGCCATCGCGCCGGCGCACGGGCATGTCGAGGCCGAGCATCTGCGTCTTGGCCGGATAGTCGAGCAGCACCTCGCCCGGCGCCAGGCCCAGCTCGCGCGCGAGCTGATCTTCCACCGCGACGACGAGTGCGCGGTCATCCGCGATCCACTCGCCCGCATCGGGTGGCAGCTCGGCGGCAGGACACTCGAAGAGTCGCTTGTACAGCCGTCGCTCGCGAAGCGCCGCGAGCAACGGAGTCGGAGCGCGCAGCGCCAGCTCGTGCAGCAGTCCCTCGTCCGTGAAGCCGGCGAGGGTGGCCGCGTCGAGCGAGCCGGCACGGAGAGCGCCTTCCACCAGCCGCTTGTACATCGCCGTCGCGCTGCGCACGGCGTGGTGCCAGTACACGTTGCGGTACATCTGGTACTTCGCGAACAGCAGCGACTCGAGCGCCGACAGCCCCTTCTCCGAGATGCCGACGGTGGCGATGCCGCGGTCGGTGTCCTGCACCAGCTGCAGGGAATCGAGCAGGCGCTCCACGTCGATGTCGCCGTAGTTCACGCCGCACATGAAGGCGTCGCGCTTGAGGTACTCGATCTTGTCGAGGTCGAGGGAGCCGGAAATCAGCCCTTGCAGGGGGCTGTCGCTCCGGCCGCGAATGAGCGCCATGATGCGCTCGGGTGCGTCGTCGCCGAGCTCCTCGCGCAGCACCTGCGCCACCTCGCCCCTCGTGATGAGCGGGCGTGCCACCTCCTCATGGTGCAGCGCGCCGATCTCCTCGAGGGCGTGGGAGAACGGGTAGTGCCCGATGTCGTGCAGGAGCGCGGCGCAGCGCACGATGCGACAGGCGTCGGGACTGACCTCCCCCGCCACGCCGCGCTCGGCGAACAGCGAGAGCGCGCGCTGCGCCAGGTGATAGGCGCCAAGGGCATGCTCGAAACGCGAGTGGCTGGCGCCCGGATAGACCAGGTACGCCAGCCCGAGCTGTCGCACGTAACGCAGCCGCTGGAACGCCGGCGTGTCCACGAGCCGGAGCGCGAGCGGATCCACCCGGATGTTCTTCCAGAGCGGATCCCGGATGATCTCGTAGGACACGGAACTGACGGTTAACGGTTAACCGTGAACCGTGAACCGGAACGGCGGCCGCAGAAAAGATTCACGGTTCACCGTTCACGGTTCACGTGGCTTTCAGCCCTGCGGTCCCGCGTTGCGGATTTCCGCCGGCACGCTGCCGAACTTCTCGAAGTTGGTGCGGAACATCCCGGCGAGCTTCTTCGCCTGCGCATCGTAGGCAGCGGGATCGCTCCACGTGCCGCGCGGGTCGAGGACGTCGGACGGCACGCCCGGAACGCTCTGGGGCATGGCGAGGCCGAACACCGGATGGGTGCGCGTGGCCACGTCGTCCAGCCTGCCCTCGAGCAGCGCGTGCACCATGGCGCGCGTGTAGCCGAGCTTCATCCGCTTGCCCACGCCGTACGGGCCGCCGCTCCAGCCGGTGTTCAGCAGCCAGACGTGGGAGTTGTGCTCATTCACCAGCTTGCCGAGGAGCTCGGCGTACACGGTCGGGTGCCACACGAGGAAGACGGCACCGAAGCAGGCCGAGAAGGTGGCCTGCGGCTCGGTGACACCGCGCTCCGTGCCCGCCACCTTGGCCGTGTAGCCGGAGAGGAAGTAGTACATCGCCTGTTCGCGCGTGAGCCGCGCGATGGGCGGGAGCACGCCGAACGCGTCGGCGGTGAGGAAGACGATGTTGCGGGGATGGCCGCCGCGTCCGCCCGCGACGTGATTCGGGATGTAGTGCAGCGGATACGACGCACGGGTGTTCTCGGTAATCGTCTGGTCCTCGAACCGTACCCGTCGCGTGAGCGGATCGAGCACGACGTTCTCGAGGATGGTGCCGAACATCTGCGTGGTGCGGTAGATGTCCGGCTCGCCTTCGGCGGAGAGGTTGATCGCCTTGGCGTAACAGCCGCCCTCGAAGTTGAACACCCCCTCGTCCGACCAGCCGTGCTCGTCGTCGCCGATGAGCGAGCGATGCGGGTCCGCGCTCAGCGTGGTCTTGCCCGTGCCGGAGAGGCCGAAGAAGAGCGCCGTGTCGCCGTTCTCGCCGACGTTCGCCGAGCAGTGCATGGAGAGCACGCCCTGCTTGGGCAGGTAGTAGTTCATCACGGTGAACATGGACTTCTTCAGCTCACCGGCGTAGCGGGTGCCGCCGATGAGGATCATGCGCTTCGCGAGGTTGAGCACGATGAAGGTGCCCGTGCGCGTACCGTGCTTCGCCGGGTCCGACTGGAACTCCGGAGCGTGGAGCACCGTGAAGTTCGGCGTGAAGGTCGGCAGCTCGCTCGCGTCGGGGCGGATGAACATGTTGCGCACGAAGGCCATCTGCCACGCGTTGGGCGACACGTAGCGCACGGCGAGGCGGTACTTCGGGTCGGCGCCGCAGTAGAGGTCCTCGACGAACAGCTCGTCGCGGCCGTCGAGATACTTCTGCACGTCGGCCAGCAGCGCGTCGAAGTGCTCGGGGGAGATGGGCTGGTTCACCTTGCCCCAGTCCACATCCGCTTCGGAGCTCGGCTCCTTCACGAGGAACTTGTCGTTCGGCGAGCGGCCAGTGTGGGGCGCCGTGACGCCGACGAAGGGACCCATGTCGGCGAGCTGGCCCTCGCCACGACGGATGGCGTGCTGGATCAGCATCGGTGCGACCAGGTTCCAGTGCACCTCACCCGAGGGATGCAGACCCTGTGCGTCGAGGCTGCCCCGCAGCCCGGTGTCGTCCTGCGGCTTCGTCTGTGTCGCCATCTGAATGCCCTCGGTGCGGCCGGCGCGCGATGCGCGCCGGACTAGAGTTTTGAGAAGACGGTCGCTGGCGCAGGCGCCGCGGCAAAGGCCGGTTCGACCGACTGGGTGCGTTCCTGTGCGTCCACGACCGCCACGGCGGCCATGTTCACGATGTCCTGCACATCGGCGCCGCGCTCGAGCACGTGCACGGGACGACGCATGCCGACGAGGATCGGCCCGATGGCCGTGGCCCCGCCGAGGTGGTGCACCAACTTGTAGGCGATGTTGCCGGCGCTCAAGTTGGGGAAGATCAGCACGTTGGCCTGCTCCTTCAGCATGCTGAAGGGGTAGTCCCGATGCAGGATCACCGGGTCGAAGGCGGTGTCGGCCTGCATCTCGCCGTCCACCACGAGCGACGGATCCTTCTCACGCAGCAACTGCGCCGCGCGCGCCATCTTCTCGGCCTCGGGGTGCTTGACCGACCCGAAGTTGGAGAAGGACAGCATGGCGATGCGCGGCACGATGCCCAGCGTCCGCGTGATCCGGCTCGCCGCGAAGGCGATCTGCGCCACCTGCTCGGCGGTGGGATTGATGTTGACCGTCGTATCGGCGCAGAACACGACGTGCCGCTCGGTGACGAGCATGTACATGCCGCTCACCACCTTCGCGCTCGGGTGCGCGCCGATGACCTGCAGGGCGGGACGGATCGTCTCCGGGTAGTGCATCGTCACGCCGGAGAGGAGCGCGTCGGCATCGCCGCGCGCCACCATGCACGAGCCGAAGTAGTTGCCGTTGTAGAGCTGCCGGCGCGCCTCGTCCAGCGAGAGGCCCTTCCGCTGGCGGAGCTGCCACATGAAGTGGGCGTAGTCCTCCCGCCGCTCCGACTCGGCGGGATCCTCGATGTCGATCTCGTCGAGCGGGATGCGGTTCTCGGCGGCGATGGCCTCGATGCGCTCGCGGTTGCCGAGCAGGATCGGCGAGGCGATGCCGTCGTCCACGAGGATGTGGGCGGCGCGCATGATCTTCGGCTCCTCCCCCTCGGGGAAGACGATGCGCTTGGGTGCGCGCTGCGCGCGGTTGATCAGGCCGCGGATGATGCCGCGCGCGCGCCCGAGCCGGAGCTCGAGGCTGTCGCGGTAGCCCTCGAGGTCGATGAACTCCCGCGCCGCCCCACTCGCCACCGCCGCCCAGGCCACGGCCGGCGCCACCCAGAGCAGCACGCGGGGGTCGAAGGGGAAGGGGATGAGGTAGTCCGGCCCGAACTGCACGTTGCGGAGCCCGTAGAGCGCGGCCACCGAGTCGGGAACGTCCTGCTTCGCCAGCGTCGCCAGGGCGCGCGTGGCCGCCATCTTCATCTCCTCGTTGATCTCCGTGGCGCGGACGTCGAGCGCGCCCCGGAAGATGAACGGAAAGCCGAGGACGTTGTTGACCTGGTTCGGATAATCGCTGCGGCCCGTGGCGATGATGGCGTCGTCGCGGACGGCGCGCACCTCGTCCGGCGTGATCTCGGGGACGGGGTTGGCGAGCGCGAAGATGATCGGGCGGGCAGCCATCTGGGTGACCATCTCGCGCGTCACGGCGCCGGCGGCCGAAAGCCCCACGAAGACGTCGGCGCCCACCAGCGCATCGGCGATGGTGCGGGCCTTGGACTTCGTCACGAAGCGCGCCTTGTAGGGGTCCATGTCCCCTTCCTTGCGCCCCTCGTAGATGACGCCGGCGCGATCGCACATGATGATGTTTTCGCGCTTCACTCCCAGGCGCACGTAGTGCTCGGCCGTGCTGATGGCTGCGGCACCGGCGCCGGAGAAGACGACCCTGATCGTGCCGATGTCCTTGCCGACGAGCTCCAGCGCATTCAGCAGGGCGGCGCCGGAGATGATGGCGGTGCCGTGCTGGTCGTCGTGGAAGACCGGGATGTTCATCGTCTTCCGGAGCGTCTCCTCGATGTAGAAGCACTCCGGCGCCTTGATGTCCTCGAGGTTGATCCCGCCCACGGTGGGCTCGAGGAGCTGGCAGAACTTGATGACGTCGTCCGGGCTCTCCGAGCCCACCTCGAGGTCGAACACGTCGAGGTCGGCAAACTGCTTGAACAGGTTGCCCTTCCCCTCCATCACCGGCTTGCCGGCCAGGGCGCCGATGTTGCCGAGCCCGAGCACGGCGGTGCCGTTGGTCACCACGGCCACGAGATTTCCCTTGGCCGTGTATCGGTAGACGTCTTCCGGATTGTCCTTGATCGCGAGACAGGGCTCGGCGACACCGGGTGAGTAGGCGAGCGCCAGGTCGCGCTGATTGTTCAGCGGCTTGGTGGGGACGACGGCGATCTTTCCCGGCCGTCCACGCTCGTGATATTCGAGGGCCTCGTCGCGTTTCGTCATGGGAGAATTGAAAGGTAGCCGCCCGACGCGAGGTCGTGGAGGGGAGGAACCCCTCGTGAACCGTGAACCGTGAACCGTGAACCGTGAACCGTGAGCCGTGAACCGTGAACCGTGAACCGTGAGCCGTGAACCGGTGCGGCGGTTACAGCGAAGTGGACGGGACCGTCGTATCTGTGGTATCATCACGATGATGGCCGCTTCCACCGCTTCTCCGTCCCGCCTCCGGAGCTGGTTCCGGCGCTTCGGCCGCGCGCTCGTCCTCGCGACGCAGCTCGTGGTGCTCGTCGCGCCGCTCGCCGAGGCGCACGACGACCGGCCGCTCAGCGCGCACGTGGAAGCCCCGCGCACGGTCCCGCACCCGGGCCATCATGTGGATGAGTGCCCGGCGTGCCTGTTGCTGTCCGTACACGGCTGCCCGGCAGACAAGCCGCAGCTCGACCTGTGCGAGCGCGAGCAGGGAGTCACGCCCCTCCAGACGGCGGTGCGGGCAGTCGCCACCGGGCACCATCCCTCCAACTCCTCCCGGGCACCACCCTCCGCGTCGTGAGACCGTAGCCCGCCACGGCGATTCCGCCGTCGGCGTCCTCAACTCACACGGAGAGAATGAAGCTCACGACGACCGCGCTCGTCGTGCTGGCGCATGCCGGCACGCTCGCAGCGCAGACGACGGCGCCGCCGGCGCGCGATTCCATCGCGCTGACCCGAGCCGCCGCCATCGGGGCGGCCCTCGCCCGCAATCCACAGCTCGACATGGCGCGCGAGCAGACCGCGCAGGCCCGCGCGCGACGCACGCAGGCGGTGGCGATCCCCGATCCCACCGCCACGGCCTCGCTGGACGATCAACCCGGCTTCCTGCAGCTCGGGCAGGCGCAATCGAGAAACGTGGTGGTGGGACTCGACCTCCCCTTTCCGGACAAGTTCCGCCTCCGCAACCGGATCGCGTCGGCCGACGTCCGTTCGGCGGAGCTGTCAGTCGAGTCGGTGCGGCAGTCGCTCGTCGCATCGACCTCCGCCGCCTACGACACCCTGCTCGTCGCCAACCGGCACCACGCGATCGTGACGATGAGTCGCGACCTCGCGGCCGACTTCCTGAAGAAGACGCAGGCGCGCTACGAAGGGGGCACGGCGGCGAAGCTCGACGTCATCCGCGCGCAGGTGGCGCTCGCCCAGGCGGAGAACGACCTCATCGCGACGGCGCGTGACATCCAGACGGCCTCCGACGCGCTCGACCGCCTGATCGGGCAGCCGATCGGTACTCCTGTGGCAGCGCTCGACTCGCTCACGGTGCCGCCGTCCATTCCGGACGTCGACCTCCTCGAGCAGCAGGCACTCACGGCGCGTCCCGAGCTGGCCAGCCTGGCGAGCCAGCAGGCGGGTGCGCGCGCCAGCACGGCGCTGGCCCGCGAGTTCTGGCTCCCGGACTTCACGATCGGCGCCCAGCGCGACTACGGGCCGGCGGGCGCCGGCACGGGCGCGCTCTACACGGCTGGCATCGCGCTCCCGGTGCCCATCTTCTACTGGCAGCACAGCAAGGGCGAGATCGCCGAGAGCCGGTCGCGCGAGCGGGAGCTCGCGGCGGCCTACCGCGACCTGCGCGCCGAAGTCGCGCAGGACGTCCGCGCCGCATATGCCACCGCCACTGCCGCGCTGCGCCAGGCCGTCTACATCCGTGACGCGCTGCTGCCCTCGGCGCGCGAGGCGTACCGCGTGGCATCCGTCAGCTACGGCCTCGGCGGCTCCTCGGCGCTCGACGTGCTCGACGCTCGCCAGAACCTGCTCGCCGCGGAGCTGCAGTACGCCGACGCGCTCGCCGCTGCCAACTCCTCGCGCGCCGACCTGGAACGTGCCGTCGCGACGCCACTCACCCGATTCGACACCCAGCCCAGGAGGGCTCCATGACCCGGCTTCTCTGCTGCGCCGCGGCACTCGCCCTCGTGGCCTGCGCTCGCGATGCCACGCCATCCGCCGCTGGTGACAGTTCCGCCGCGGCGGTGGCTGATAGCGGCCTCACGGCGCGCGACGTCACCCTGACGCCCGCGCAGGCGAGCCGCATCCACGTGGCGACGGTGACGATGCAGGCGTACCGCCCCGTGGTGCAGACGACCGGCACCGTCGAGTTCAACGGCGACCGCTCCACCCAGGTGCTCGCGCCGGTGTCGGGTCCCATCACGCGCATCCTCGTGAATCCTGGGGCGGAGGTGCAGCGGGGACAGGCGCTCGCGACCGTCACCTCGCCGGACTTCGCCGCGGCGACGGCGGCCTATCGCAAGGCACAGGCTGCGTACGTCAATGCGCAGCGCATCGCCGACCTCGACGCACAGCTGTTCAGGAATGACGCGATTCCGCGTCGCGAGCTGGAGCAGGCGCAGACCGACGCCGCCAGCGCTGCCGCCGATCGCGATGCCGCAATCGAGCAGATGCGTGCCCTCGGCGTGGACGAGTCGAGCATCGCCGCCGTGCGGGAGAACCGCGCCGGTGCCCCCACACAGGCGGTGATCCGCGCGCCGATCTCGGGCACCGTCGTCGAGAAGCTGGTGAACCCCGGGCAGCTCATCCAGGCGGGAAGCACCCCGTGCTTCACCATCGCCGATCTCTCGTCGGTCTGGGTGATGGCGAACGTGTTCGAGTCGGACATGGCATCCGTCGCGGCCGGACAGTCGGCCACGATTACCACCGCTGCGCTGCCGACACCCATCACGGGCCAGGTGACGTACGTGAGCGCGCTCGTGGACCCGGCGTCGAAGGCGGCGGAAGTTCGCATCCTCGCGCCGAACCCGCGCGGCGTCCTCAAGCGCGACATGCTGGTGAATGTCGCCATCCGCGCGGCGGAGGGGCGCAACGGGCTTCTCATCCCGGTGTCCGCGGTGATGCGGGACGACCAGAATCTTCCCTTCGTGTACGTCGCGCGGCCGAACAACCATTACGGTCGCCGGCAGGTCACGCTCGGCGCGCGTACCGGCGATCAATACGAGGTGACCGCCGGTCTCTCAGCCGGAGAACGCATCGTCGTGGACGGCGCGCTGTTTCTCCAGTTCGCCGGATCACAGTGATGGACCCGCGCGAGGACGCGCCGTCGACGCCGCCAGACAGGAACATGGCGGCCACGGCCCATGAGTTCGAGGTGCATGCGGCGCCATCGCTCGTGCATCGCATCGTGCGGGTCTCGCTCGGGCAGCCGTTGCTCGTGCTGCTGCTCACGGCCGCGCTGATCGTGACGGGAATCTGGTCGCTGCAGCGCCTGCCGGTGGACGCATACCCCGACATCTCGCCGCCGATGGTGGAGGTCGTCACCCAGTGGCCGGGGCACGCGGCGGAAGAGGTGGAGCGGCTGATCACCGTGCCGGTGGAGAACGCGATGAGCGGGCTCCCGAACCTCAAGGTCACGCGCTCGATGTCGCTGTA
The DNA here is from genome assembly GCA_036377775.1 of Gemmatimonadaceae bacterium. Lineage (GTDB taxonomy): Bacteria > Gemmatimonadota > Gemmatimonadetes > Gemmatimonadales > Gemmatimonadaceae > AG11. The sequence goes on from DASUXT010000160.1 coordinate 11,496, forward strand.
CGGCCTGTCCGACGTCCGACTCACCTTCGAGGACGGCACGGACAACTACTTCGCGCGGCAGCAGGCGTTCCAGCGCATCCCCGACATCGAGGTGCCGGAAGGCGTGACGCCGGGGATCAGTGCGCTCACCTCGCCGTCCGGGCTCGTGTACCGCTACGTGCTGGAGAGCCCCGATCGCTCGGCGATGGAGCTCAAGATCCTGCAGGACTGGGTGCTCGACAAGCAGTATCGCTCGGTGCCGGGCGTCGCCGACCTGTCGTCGCTCGGCGGCGAGACGATGCAGTACCAGGTGCTCGTGGACCCGACGAAGCTCGCCGGCGCCGGCCTGTCCGTCGGCGACCTCGCGAGTGCGCTGGAGGCGAACAACGGGAACGCCGGGGGCGGCTTCTACGCCGAGGGCGGGCAGTTCTACTACGTGCGCGGGCTTGGCCGGGTGAGCACGGTGGAGGACATCGGCAACGTCGTGCTCAAGGTGGAGAACGGGACGCCGGTGCTCGTGAAGGACGTCGCCGACGTCGTGATCGGCCACGCACCACGTCTGGGGCAGTTCGGCTTCATGACGCAGGACGATGCGGTGGAAGGCATCGTCCTCATGCGCAGCGGTGAGCAGGCGCAGACGGTCCTGAAGGGAGTGCAGGCGAAAACGGCGGAGCTGAACAACGGCATCCTCCCGCCTGACGTGAAGGTGCGGCCGTTCTACGACCGCAGCGATCTCGTGGCGCTCACCACGCACACCGTCCGTGACAACCTGCTGCACGGCATCCTGCTCGTCATCGTCGTCCTGATCTTCTTCCTCTACGACGTTCGGTCGGGGCTCATCGTGGCGACGGCCATCCCGCTGTCGCTGCTCTTCGCCTTCATCTGGCTCGACCTCCGCGACATCCCCGCCAACCTGCTCTCCATCGGCGCGATCGACTTCGGCATCCTCGTGGACGGCGCGGTGGTGATGGTGGAGAACATCTACCGTCAGCTTGCGGAGCGGGGGGACGAACCACGCAGCGTGCGAAGCATCATCACCGCCGCTGCGGCCGAGGTCGACCGGCCGATCGTGTATGCGGTTGGCGTCATCGTCGCGAGCTTTCTGCCCATCTATGTCCTGACCGGTCCGTCGGGACGGCTGTTCGAGCCGATGGCCGACACGACGATCTTCGCCCTCGTCGGCTCGCTGCTCGTGACGTTGACCGTCATCCCGGTGCTCTGTGCCGTCTTCCTGCGCCGCGGGGTGCGTGAGCGGAAGAACGTCGCCTTCCGCTGGGTGCTCGACCAGTACGAGCGCGGGCTGGCGTGGAGCATGGCGCGGCCGCGCGTGGTGATCGGCGGGTCGAGCGCGCTCTTCCTGGTCGCAATGGCGCTGTTCGCCGCCGTGGGGGCGGAATTCATGCCCAAGCTGGATGAAGGGGCGATCTGGGTGCGCGCCACCATGCCGTACACGATCTCGTTCGACGAGTCGTCGAAGATCGTGCCGCAGATCCGCGCCGTGATCCGCTCCTTCCCCGAAGTCACGGTCGTCACCTCCGAGCATGGCCGGCCGGACGATGGCACCAACCCCACCGGCTTCTTCAATGCCGAGTTCTACGTGGGGTTGAAGCCGTATGGCGAGTGGAAAGGGTCGTACCGCACGAAGCCGGAGCTGATCGCGGCGATGAACGAGAAGCTGTCGGCATTTCCGGGGATCAACTTCAACTACACGCAGCCTGCCGAGGACGCGGTGGATGAAGCCGAGACCGGCCTCAAGAGCTCGCTGGACGTGAAGCTGTTCGGCAGCGACCTCCAGGTGCTGGAGGAGCGCGGCAAGGCGATCACGCGCGTGCTCAACGGGGTGCGCGGCATCACCCACGTGACGCTGGTGCAGGAGCTCGGGCAGCCCAGCCTCACCATCGAAGCCGATCGCTCGAAGCTCGCGCGCTACGGGGTGAGCGTCGCCGACGTGAACGGCCTCATCGAAGCGGCGGTGGGCGGGGCGGCGGCGACCGAGGTCGTGCAGGGGGAGCGAACCTTCGACCTCGTGGTCCGGCTGCAGCCCCAGTACCGCGAGACGCCGGAGCAGATCGGCAACATCCTCGTCCCGACACCGTCCGGCGCGCAGGTGCCCTTGCGCGAGCTGGCGACGATCGCCGTCGGGACCGGTGCCTCGTTCATCTACCGGCAGAACAACGCGCGGTACATCGGCATCCAGTATTCGGTGGACGGACGCGACCTCGCGGGCGCGGTGCAGGACGCGCAGCGTCAGGTGGCAGAACGGGTGAAGCTGCCGTCGGGCTATCACACCGTGTGGGGCGGGGAGTACGAGGAGTACACGGCGTCGCGCAACCAGCTCCGCCTGGTGATCCCCGTGACGCTCGCGCTGATCTTCCTGCTGCTGTTCGCCCTTTACCAGAACTTCAAGTTTCCGGCGATCACGGTGGCCGGGGTGATCCTCTCGGCGCCACTGGGCGGCGTGCTTGCACTCTGGCTCTCCGGCACGCCGTTCTCGGTCTCGTCGGGCATCGGCTTTCTCGCCCTCTTCGGGGTCTCGGTGCAGACGGCGGTGGTGTTCATCTCGTACGCGAACGAGCTGCGGCAACAGGGGCGGTCCATCGTGGACGCCACGCGGGAGGCGGCGCTGTTGCGGCTGCGGCCGATCCTCATGACGGGCCTCGTCGCTGCACTCGGCCTGCTCCCCGCCGCGCTCTCCACCGGTGTGGGCTCCGATTCCCAGCGCCCGTTCGCCATCGTGATCGTGGGCGGGCTGTTTTCGCGGCTGCTGATCAGCATCTTTCTGATGCCGGTGCTGTACGCCGCGGTGGCGCGCGAGGGTGATCAGCTCGAAGTCTGACTTCACGAGGAGGGAGGCCATGGATACATCGCTCGTCACGACGGCGCTGGAGCTGCCCGGCTACCGGATCGTGCGCAACCTCGGCGTGGTGCGCGGCATCACCGTGCGCTCGCGTTCCATCGTCGGGAAGTTCGGCGCGGCGCTGCAGACCATCGTCGGCGGGAACATCTCCATCCTCACGGAGCTGTGCGAGCACTCGCGCCACGAGGCGTTCGAGATCCTGCTCGCGCATGCTCGCGAGGTGGGCGCGAACGCCATCATCGCCGTGCGCTACGACGCCACGGAGATCATGGCCGGCGTGACGGAAGTGCTCTGCTACGGCACGGCGGTCGTCGTGGAGCGCGAGCCCTAGTGCGACGTCCCTTTCCGGCACGCGTGGTCGGCCTGGGGATCACGCTGGCGCTCCTGGCCACCGCGGCAGGTGCCCAGGCGGCGAGGCGGAGTGTCGTCGGTGCGGTCCCCGCGTCGGCTCGCCAGCTCGTGCTCGTCGTCACGCCGTCGTGGGACACCACCTCCGGCACGCTGCGTCGGTACACGCGTGCGAGCGTGCGTGCACCGTGGCGTCGTGTCGGCGCCGCGGTGCCGGTCGTGGTCGGCGCGTCGGGGCTGGCATGGGGCGCGGATTCCCTGGGCGCCGCGGACGATCCGCACAAGCGCGAAGGGGACGGGCGGTCGCCCGCTGGTGTCTACCCGCTTGACGGGACGTTCGGCTTCGCGCCGGCCTCGGCGATGTCGCACCTGCGCATGCCTTACGTGCCTCTCGTGGCGGGCACCGAGTGCGTGGACGACACGGCGTCCGAGCACTACAACACCGTGGTCGATCGCAACCAGGTACCGAGCGTGGACTGGAAGAGCGCCGAGCACATGCGCCGCATTGCGCAGTATCAGCGCGGCGTGCTGGTGGGCTACAACACCCGGCCCGTCATCAGGGGCAACGGGTCGTGCATCTTCCTGCACATCTGGGACGGGCCCGGCTCCAGCACGGCGGGGTGCACCGCCTTTCCGCGTGCCGACGTGGAGCGGCTCGTCGCGTGGCTGGACGCCTCGAAGCATCCGGTGCTCGTGCAGCTCCCCGCCGCCGAGTACGCGAGGTTGCGGAGCCGCTGGGCGCTGCCGTGACTGAAGCTCCGGCGCGCAGCGGAACCGCTGCGCGCCGGAGCCTGAGGCTCACATGCTGAACTCCGTTCCGAATGCCACGGCGAAGCTGAACGTCTTCTGCTTCGAGCGGCTCTCCATCGCGTCCGCTACGCGCTCGAGACGCTTCGGAATGCCGAGAATCTTTTCCTGCGCCTTCTTGCCCATCTCGTTGAGCCCGTCGAGCGTCTCGATGGCCCAGAAGCGGATCTGCTCCTCCACGATGGCCAGGTAGTCGCGAGGCCCGTAGATCCCCGCGCGGCGGATGACGTCGGCGAGGTCGCGGAAGTGCGGCATGTTCACCCCCGGCATGTCGATGGACGGCATGATCTCCGCCGCCGACTGCAGCGCGTTGTTGGGGTCGCGCGCCAGCACTTCCTTGAAGATGGTGCGATAGAACGTGTAGTGCCGCGCCTCTTCCTTGGCCACGTTGGCGAGCACCGTGCCGATGGTCGGCTCGTAGGTGCCGGCCAGCTTGCCGGTGTTGGCGTGGCTGACCTGCGTCGCGCGCTCCTGAAGCGTGGTGTAGACGAACACGCGGTACGGATCCTTGTCCCACGACGGCTCGAATCCCGCCTTCAGGTACTCGAACTGCATGCGCTCGAGCACCGGGTTGTCGAGGATGCGCGTGTCGTGCATGTAGTCGTGCAGCACGGCGCCGTGACGGTCCTCCTCCGCCGTCCAGAGGTTCGTCCACTTCGCCCAGAAGGTGTCGCCGCCCAGGTAGGTGGCGAGCAGGCGGTGGAAATGCGGCAGCCCTTCCTCGGTGAGCATGTTCAGGCCGAGCGCCACGCGCGCCGGCAGGCTGATGCCCGCGGAGCGCTCCCGCAGCTCCTTCAGGTAGCGATCGGGGTCCGTGTCCGGGGCGGGGCGGAGCAGCTCACTCGGAAACCAGAGCACACGTTTGGCCTCGTGTCGCTCCATCAGGTGGTGCACGACTTCCTCGAGGTCGGCCAGCACCTCGACCTTGGCCAGGGTCTCCGAAGTATCCGTTGTCATGGTGGGCAATCTGGTGGGTGCCACGCCTTGGGGCCAGCACAGGCAGGCCCCCGATCCAGAAAGCTAATCACGGCAAACTGCACACCGCTCGCTCGGGCCTGGTGCCTTTACTTCGTCACGCGCCGACCGCACGTTCTGCCAATGACGGAACAGACCATCCCGACCTCCGCCACGTACGCGCGGCGCATCGGCCTCTTCTCGGCGACGATGCTCGTCGTCGGCGGCATCATCGGCTCGGGCATCTTCCTCAATCCGGCGATCGTCGCGCAGCGAGTGGGCTCCGGCCGCCTGATCCTCGCCACCTGGGCACTCGGCGCCGCGATCGCGCTGCTCGGTGCATTCATCTTCGCCGAGCTCGGCGCGCGCCGGCCGGAAGCGGGCGGGGGCTACGTCTACCTGCGCGATGCCTTCGGCCCGCTGCCGGCCTTCCTGTACGGCTGGGCGCTGCTGCTCGCCATCGCGTCAGGCGCCGCCGCGGCCGTCGCCGTGACCTTCGCCAGCTATGCCGCGCCCCTGTTCGGCCTGGGCAGCGGAAACGAGCGGTGGCTCGCCGCGCTCGCCATCGCGCTGCTCTCCCTCATCAACGCCTTCGGCGTACGCCCGGGCGCGTGGACACAGAACATCTTCACGCTGCTCAAGCTGGCGGCCATTGCCGTACTGGTGGTGGGCGCGCTGGCGGGGGGAAGCGCCGGGCCCATGATATCCTGCGTCGGAGCCGATTGCACCTCGCCGGCGCTCGAGCGCGGCGTGATCGTTGCCGTCGGCACGGCACTCGTGCCGGTGCTGTTCGCCTACGGCGGCTGGCAGCAGACGAACTTCGTTGCCGAAGAGATGGTGAACCCGCGCCGCGATCTGCCGCGCGCGCTGGTGATCGGCGTGGTGATCGTCGCGGCGGTGTATCTCGCCGCGAACTATACCTACCTGCGCGCGCTCGGACCGGCAGGACTCGCGGCGAGCCGCGCACCCGCGGCGGATGTCATGACCGCGTTCGCCGGCGAGACGGGACGCCGGCTCATCGCTGCCGGCATTGCCGTTTCCACCTTCGGCTTCCTGAACCTCGTCATCCTCGTCACGCCGCGCGTCTACCAGGCGATGGCGCGCGACGGGCTCTTCTTCGCCCGCTTCGCGGAGCTGCATCCCCGTTCGCGCGCCCCGGTGACGGCCATCGTGGCGCAAGGCGCGTGGGCCATCGTGCTGCTGCTCTCGGGGAGCTACGGACAGCTGCTGGACTGGGTGACCTTCGCCGACTGGATCTTCTTCGGCGCCACTGCCGCAACGCTCTTCGTGTATCGGCGCCGCGCGGCGAGTCCCGGCTACGAGGTGCCGGCGTTTCCGTTGACGCCGCTCCTGTTCATCGCGGCGAGCCTGTACGTGGTGACCGGCGCCGTGATCTCGAATCCCGCGAATGCCCTGCGAGGCGCGCTGCTCCTCGTGGCCGGCGTGCCGGTGTTCCTCTTCTGGTCGCGGCGCCGCGCGCGCGCCAGCCAGGCCGGCGCTCAGCCCGTGGTGTAGCTCCTGAGCCGCTCGAGCATCCTCGTGTCCGTCGCCGTCGCATCGTCCAGCTTGGGGGTCTCGATCACCTTGGGGACGGTGCGCAGCCGCTCGTCGGTCATGATGCGCCGGAACGGCATCTCGCCGAGCGATCCCTCGGCGATCAGCTCGTGCCGGTCCCGCCGCGACGCGAACGGGGTCTTCGAGTCGTTCAGGTGCATCACGCGCAGGCGCGCCAGGCCGAGCGTGTCCTCGAACCGCTGGAGCACGCCCTCGTAATCCTGGACGAGGTCGTAGCCCGCCGAGTAGACGTGGCACGTGTCGAGGCAGACGCCGACGCGCTCCCGCAGGGCCGGGTCGATGCGCTCGATGATCGCGGCCAGCTCCTCGAACGAGGCGCCGAGTGCCGTCCCCGAGCCCGCCGTCGTCTCGAGGCACAGGATCGTGCGTCCCGGCGCGGCGGCGAGCGCCTCGCTGATCGCGTCGGCGTTGCGCGCGATGCCGGACTCGCGCTCGTCCATGTAGTTGCCGGGATGCGAGACCAGGTAGTCCAGCTGGAGCGCGGCACAGCGCCGCAGCTCGCTGACGAACGACGCGATGGAGCGCGCGCGCAGCGCGGCGTCGGGACTCGCGAGGTTGATCAGGTAGGAGTCGTGCGCCATCGTCGCCGCTACCTCGGTCACGCCAAGCCGCTCGCGGAACGAAGTGCACTCCTCGTCAGCGCATTCCCGCTCAGCCCAGCGGTTCGCCATCTTGGTGAACAGCTGCAGCGCCGTGGCACGGATGGCTGCCGCGCGCGGCGGCGCTTCCGGAACGCCGCCCGCCGCGCTCACATGAGCGCCAAGCAGGTCGCTCGGCGCGCTCTCGGCGCCGCTCACTCGGCCAGCTCGCTCGTTCGCCCGCGCAGCACACGTCCGCAGCGCGGGCAGTGGATGTCGCCCGGCTCGGCGAGCGCATAGTCGAAGGCGCGACCGCACGTGCACTCGGCCTCGAGTCCCTCGTGGCCGCAGCCGATGCAGAAGGCGTCGTCCTCGTCGTACGCGCGGAAGCGCCCGCACACGGCGCAGCGCTTGGTCGTCGTGCTCATGAGTGCTCCCGCAGCCACTTCTCCGGGTCCACGGCATGCCCCTTCGGGCGCATCTCGAAGTGGAGATGCGGCTTGAGATCCGGGTCGGACACGCCGACGGTGCCGATGCGCTCTCCCTTCTTCACCGTGGCGCCATTGCGCACCGTTGCCGAGGCGAGGGAGGCGTAGACGGAATAGTCGCCATCGCCGTGCTGGAGGATGACGGTGAGCCCGTAGGTGCCGAGCTGGCCGACGCTCACCACCGTTCCCGAAGCAACGGCCTTCACCGGAGCGCCTTCGGGCGCCGCGATGCCGACACCGTTCCAGCGTGTCGTCGTGTTGTTCGGGTTCACCACGCGCCCGAAGCGGTAGAGCAGGGAGCCGTCCACCGGCCAGTCGAGTCGGCCCTCGTCGGCCGTGCGCAGGGTGCTCGCCGCCTTCGGTGCGTTGGCCTTGCTCGCCGCGCGCCGGCGTTCCGCCTCGATGGTCGCGATGACGTTCGTGAGCCGCGTCTCGGACTCACGGATCTTGGCCAGGCGCGCCTGAATCTCCTTCGTCGAGCGCTGGGCCTTCGCCAGGTTCGACGAGCTCTGCTGCGTGAGGAGGGCCAGCCGCTCCTCCTCCTTCTGCTTCTCCGTCCGGCTGTCGGCGACGGCGTCGCGCAGCTTCACCAGCTCGGCGCGCTGGCGTGCGATGTCGTCGCGCAGCTTCTCCACTCCCTGCACCAGGGCGCGATCGTGCAGGGCGATCTCGTGCAGGTACTTGTAGCGCGCGATCAGCTCGCCGAACGAGCGCGCGGTGAGCAGCGCCTCGGGCGTGTAGAGAGGCCCCCGCTTGTAGATCTCCACCAGCCGCCGCTGCAGCGTCGCCTGGCGCACCAGCAGCTCGGACTGGGCGGAGGAGAGTCGCTCCGTCGTCTGGTCCACCACCATCTCGATGGATGCGATCTGCCGGTCGAGCGTCGCCAGGACCCGCTCCGTGGCCTCGCGCTGGCGATCGAGGTTGTCGATTTCCTCACGCAGGTCGTGCACGTTGCCCTGCAGGCTGGCCATGCGTTGCTCCAGCGCGCTGCGCTCGCGTCGGATGCGCTCCAGCTCCTGCTGCTGGGCGCGGATGCGCGCGTCGGCGGACTGCGCGGGGAGCGCGGCGGGTGCGATGACGGCCAGCGCAAGCAGGAACACGAACCGGCGCATCAGACGCTGCGCAGGTGCCGTCCGACCGAGACCGCGCTGCCGATGAGTCCGATCATCGCACCGAACAGCAGGCCAAGGGCAGCGGTGCGCTGATCGAAGAAGGAGGTCTCGACGATGTAGCGGTTGATGAGCAGGGTCGCGATCCAGGTCAGCAGCAGCGCGAGCAGCCCGCCGGCCACGCCCTTGGCGAAGCCTTCCAGCAGGAAGGGCCGGCGGATGTAGGAGTCCGTGGCACCCACCAGGCGCATGATGGAGATCTCCTGCGCCCGCGACATCACGGCCATGCGGATCGTCGCGCCGATGATGATCACCGCGACCGCCGCAAAGGCGAGCCCGAGCACCACGCCGGCGATGCTGGCGATGTTGCGCAGCCGATAGAGCTTCGAGATCCACTCCTCGCCGTAGCGCACGTCGTTCAGGAAGGCATACGCCTGTACGCGCGCCGCCACCTTCTTCACCGTGGCCGGGTCGCGTGACCCCGGCTTGAGCTTGATGTCGATCGATGCCGGCAGCAGCGCGCCCTCGAACACGTCGCGGAACTCGCCGAGCTCCCGCTTGGCGCGCGCCAGCGCCTCGGCCTGCGTCACCAGCCGCGCCGACTGTACCTCCGGGAAGGTCTCGATGTCCGCCGCGGCACCGTCCACGAGGTCGGAGGGCGTGCCTTCGGCGACGAAGGCGCGGATCTCCACGCGGTCCTCGAGCTTGTCCAGCGCCTGGCGGATGTTCAGCGCCACCAGCCCGAACAGGCCGAAGGCGAACAGGGAGAAGGCAATCGTCGTCACGCTCAGCACGCTGAGGAGCGGCGAGCGGCGGAAGGTGATGAAGGCGTCGCGGAGGGATCGCATCAGAGCTCCAGGGCCTCCTGCGGCGGCGCGTGCTCGGCGGAGTCGTAGACCACCGAGCCGCGGTTCATCTCGATCGTGCGGAAGTCGTTGCGCCGGATCAGCTCCAGGTTGTGCGTCGCCATCAGCACCGCCGTGCCGGCCGCGTTGATCTCGCGCAGGAGCTGGAAGATCCCGCGCGTCGCGCGGTCGTCCAGGTTGCCCGTGGGCTCGTCGGCGAGGAGCACGAATGGATCGTTCACGAGCGCGCGCGCGATCGCCACGCGCTGCTGCTCGCCCCCCGACAGCTCGCGCGGGTATGCGGTGCCCTTGGACGACAATCCCACCTGGCCGAGCACGCGCGCCACGCGCGGCGCGATGGTGGCTGGTGCCGCACCGGTGCACTCCAGCGCGAACGCCACGTTCTGCTCCGCCGTGCGGTTCTCCAGCAGGCGGAAATCCTGGAAGACGATGCCCAGCTTGCGGCGCAGGCGCGCCACGTCGCGCTTGGTGGCCTCGAGGGAGCTGGTGCCGCTCACCTGCACCTCGCCCACGGTGGGCCGCTCCTCCATGTACACCATGCGCAGGAGGGTCGTCTTGCCGGCTCCGCTCGGCCCGGTCAGGAACGCGAACTCGCCCTTCCGGAGGTGCAGCGAGACGTCCTGGACAGCGGTGCCGGTGCGGGGGTAGGTCTTGGTGACGTGGGTGAACCTGATCATGCGCCCGGTGAAGCGTTCAGCTCTTCATCGTCACCCAGCTCCAGCAACTGCTGCCAGCTCGTGCGCGCCGTCACGGTGTCCACCACGGCCTTGAGCAGGCCGATGAGGATCGGCCCGAGCAGGATGCCGGCGAGGCCGAAGGTGTAGACCCCCGTGATGAGCGCGATGAACATCCAGTAGAAGTTGAGCACCTTCGACCGGTCGGCGGCGATCTTGGGCCGGAGGTAGGTAGAGATGAAGACCGTGTTGATGAGTGTGCCGATCACGAGCATCGCGATGGCCGAACCGACCGCGTCGCGGAAGATCACCAGCCAGATCGCGACGGGTACGTATACACTCCACGATCCAACGATCGGAAAGAAACCAACTATGAACGAGACGACCGCCAGCGCCCCCGCCAGCGGCACCCGGAACGCCAGGTTCATCCCGAGGATGATGAGCGACTTCAGCGTCTGGGTGAGCAGCGTCGAGTAGATGGCGCCGTAGAGCACGCCACGGACGTTCACCTCCAGCGCCGTCCGCAGCTCGGCGTAGCGCGGCGGGATCTTTTCGGCGAGATAGCCGCCGATCACCTCCGCCTCGATCAGGATGTAGAAGGCAGTGAACAGGAAGACCGTCGCCGCTATCGTGAAGCCGGCGAGCGCCTCCCGCACGGCGGCCGGCACGCGCGTGCCGTACGCAGTCGCGTTCGCCACGAAGCCGGAGATGGCGTTCGCCACCTTCGCGTTCTGCAGGAACGGCAGCCGAGACACGGACGCGTCGACCTTGATGACGATCT
>DASUXT010000161.1:0-4756 GCA_036377775.1 Gemmatimonadaceae bacterium
CTCCATGTCGTCGAAGTAGAGCTTGTCGCCGAGGTACCACTGCCGCACGCGCTGGGTGTCGCTCTGGCCGTACATCGAGATCCAGTTGAAGACGCCGGCGCCGGTGGAGATCGCCTTGAAGCGGTCGGTGTGGGTGAGGATCCAGTTCGACCAGTGCCCGCCGGCGCTCCAGCCGAGCACTCCCATCTGCGTGCTGTCGACGAGCCCCTGGGCGATGAGGTAGTCGACGCCGCTCATGATGTCCTGGTAGCCCTTCGTGAAATAGTCGCCCTGGCTCTCGATCTTGAATTGCTGGCCGTAGTTCGTGGAGTTGCGGTAGTTCGGCATGAGCACCATGTAGCCGGCGCCCGCGTACACCTGCGCGCCGTAGCCGCCGTTGAATCTCAGCACGTCGGCCGCGGCGGGGCCACCGTGGATCGCGACGATCAGCGGATACCGATGGCCCGCCTGCCAGCCGACGGGCTTCATGAGGATGCCGCTGACGGGACGTCCGTCGCTCGACGTCCAGGTGATCTCCGATTCGTCGCCGAGCGCGAACGAGCGCACCTGCGGGTTGGCGTCGCTGAGCTGCACCCACGCGGCGCGCGTCGGGAGCTGGCTCGCCGAGCCGACGGTGTACAGCGTCGGTGGCGTGCGCGGATCGGAGGAGTCGATCGTGATCCGTCCCGTCTCGTTGTCTTCCGTCACGCGAACCGCGGCAGGCTCGTGGATCACCGGGCGCACGACGTTCGTGCCGACGTCCAGCGCGAGGAGCTGGTCGGTGGCGCGTACGCCCTCGTTGAAGTAGATCGTGCGGCCGTCCTTCGACCAGAAGCCGGTGGTCACGTCTCCATCGAAGCCGGCGCCGAGCTTGCGGAACGGTGCGCCATGCGCGCCCACGTCGCGCAGCCAGACACGCTGGTTGTGCATGAACTGGAAGTCGTCAGGAGCGGCGAAGGCGACCTGGCGGCTGTCGGGTGAGAAGCTCACCGCGCTCTCGGCGATGTCCGTGTTGTGCGTGAGACGCTCGACCGTGCCGGCGCCGACGTCGAGCAGGTAGAGGTCGGCGTTGTTGTTCTGCTCGAGGATGTTGCGCTGGTAGCGGTTGGCGGAGAGGCCGTGAAAGCCGATGTACCGGCCATCGGGAGAGATGGTGAAGTCGCCGACGCTGTAGCTCGTGTCGCGCGTGAGGCGGCTCTCCTGCCGCGAGCCGACGTCGAGCGCCCAGAGGCTGGAGACCGGCACCTCGGCGTTGCGCACGCGCACGTCGAAGCGCGCAATGAGTCGTGCCTGCTCATCCGGGTCGAGCGTGTCCGCGGTCGCGAAGTAGATGCGTCGCGAGTCGGGCGACCAGCGCCAGAGCCCGACGCCGGCGGCGTGCCGGCTGAGCTGCGTGGGGCGTGCGGAGTCGCCGGCGGCGATCGCCGCCACGCGCAGCCCATAGAGCTGTTCCGCGCCGGGCGTGCCCGAGCGATAGACCAGCCAGGTGCCGTCCCTCGAGAAGGCGAAGGTCGTGACTCCCTCGCGCGCGGTGGTGATCCGTCGCGCTTCGCCGCCGTCGGGGCGCATGACGTAGAGCTGGTAGGCGGCACCGCCGACGCCGCCGCCCACCGCGGCGGGAAAGTACGGTGCACCGGGCCCGCTCGTCGGCAGGGTGGGCGCGCGGTTGGCGGCGGGAGTGCCCGCGTCGCGATCGGAGAGAAAGACGAAGAAGCTGCCATCCTTCGACCAGGCGGGAGCGACTTCGTTCTTGTCGCCGGTGAAGGTGAGACGCTTCGCACCGGCACCACCCGCCGCGGTCGCGGCGAGATAGAGGTCATTCTGCCGGCGCGCCGAAGCCCAGTCAGGGGAGGAGAGCGTGTAGAGCGCCCAGCGACCGTCGGGACTGTACGAGGGCGCGCCGAGCTGGCGCATGTTCTGGACGTCGAGCCAGGTCATCGGACGCGTGCCGGAACCTTGCGCCGCGAGCAGCGATGGAAATGTGGCGAGCGATGCGACGAGCAACGATGCCGCGAGGCGCAACGGGCTGGAGCAGGCATTCATGGCAGGAGGATCCCGGGGGAAAGGTGCAGAGGGCGAAGATGCAGGGGTGAGTCGTTTGGCGCGAGGGTGCAAAAGACAGGAGGACCGGAGGACCGGAGGACCGGGCGGTCCATCGGTCCTCCGGTCCTCCGTTCTGCTTCGTTACGTACCTCGGAACGCCGTGATACGATCGCTCCGCTGACGCACGCGTGCAGCGCGCCGGGCAGTCGCATCTTCACGAGTGAGTATCGGCTTTCCACGATCGTGCTGCCCACTGGCTCGCGTGATGCGGTCTCCCACGCCCGCTCCGGCCACACCGGACGGCGCACGACCCGATCACTGGGAGCCGAACCATGTCGTACCACATCGCGACGCGACCGCTCTCGCGCCTCCCCCTCCCGTTCCTCGCCGCACTCGCCGCCACAGCGCTCGTCGGGGCCGCGGCGCAGGCGCAGTACGCGCAGACCAACCTCGTTTCCAACATCCCGGGCCGCGCTGCCTTCACGGATCCGGACCTCCAGAATCCGTGGGGAATGTCGTTCGGCAACACCTCCCCCTACTGGATCTCCGACAACGGCACTGGCCTCTCCACGCTGTACAACGGGCTGGGAGTGAAGTCCGCCCTCGTCGTCACCATCCCGCTCCCCACGGGCGGACCCTCCGCACCCACGGGGCAGGTGTTCAACAACGCGAGCGCCTTCCAGCTCTCCAACGGGAGCAACGCGAGCTTCCTCTTCGCCACCGAAGAGGGGACGATCGCCGGATGGAACGGTGCAGCGGGCAGCACGGCGCTCACGATGATCGACAACAGCAACACCTCGTCGTACAAGGGGCTCGCCATCGCCGGCTCTGGCGCGAGCGCGCGGCTCTACGCCACCAACTTCCGCACCGGCAAGGTGGACGTGTGGGACGGGTCGTTCAATCCGATCGCCGGCGGGTTCATGGATCCGACGCTCCCGGCCGGCTACGCGCCATTCAACGTGCAGAACGTCGGCGGCAACATCGTCGTCACCTACGCGGTGGTGGATCCTGGCAGCGGTGACGACGTCGCCGGTCCCGGCAACGGCATCGTCGACGTCTACGACACGAACGGCAACCTGATCCGCCGCCTGTCGAGCGGAGGCGCGCTCAACTCCCCGTGGGGACTCGCGCTGGCGCCGAGTGGGTTCGGGCCGTTCGGCAACGCACTGCTCGTCGGCAACTTCGGCGACGGCACGATCAACGCCTACGACTTCTTCACCGGCGCGATGCTCGGCACGCTCACCGACGGCACCGGCAACCCGCTCGTGAACGACGGCCTGTGGGCGCTCGCCTTCGGCAACCACAGCGCAACGAGCGACCCGAACTCGCTGTACATCACGGCGGGGCTCAACGATGAAGCGGACGGACTGTTCGCCCGCATCACGGCGACGCCGGAGCCGGGCTCGCTCCTGTTGATGGGGACGGGGCTGATTGGCGTGATGATGGTTGGGCGGAGGCGGCGGATGCACGCGTAGCCCTGCCACTCAGTCAAAGGGAATACGCATCATACGGATAGCAGCACGGATGAGGCGGATCAGCAGCATCCGTGCTTCCATCCGTATGATGCGTCAACCCTCCGTCAGAGGGGCGCGCATGAATGAAATCAGTGCTGTGTCATCCCACTGAGCGCGACGCGATACTCCTTCGCCTGCGCGTCGTACGTCACGTGATACGACGTCGGATACCAGCCCGGCTGCGCGTACTGCGCGGGCACGGAGATCGGTGCCGTGACATCGGGATGCGACAGCAGGTACGCCCGCGTCACCATCGGCTCGAGGAAGGTGAACTGTCCGTCCCACGAGCCGTAGATGAAGGTCTTGGTGAACGGCTGATAGCCAGCCGGATTGCCGAGCAGTGCCTGCAGCTCCGGGGAGCGGACGTCGAGCCAGTGCACGCCCATGTGCGGCACGGCGACGGCGGGCGGCGGGCCGGGGACGATGTAGAAGGGCGGGACGTAGGCGCCCGTCGGCAGGTTGGACGCCTTCGCCGCGAACTGCGGGTCCGAGGGATCGATCGCGTCGCGCGCCGACTGCGGGATCATGTAGAAGTGGAAGTCGAAGTGGGGCACGTCGTACACGCCGGGCGGCACGTGGCCGTGCGGGTTCCAGTCCAGCTCGGCGAACTGGTAGGGCGCCGGTGCCTGCGCGGGGAGGGGGAGGTCGTAGGAGTACTCCATCCCGTCGGCGGGGAGTCCGTCGAGCGCCTTCTGGTCGAGGGCGATGCCGATCTCCGCCGGTGCCTGGCCGGACTTCGCGTCGAGCACCACGTACGTGCGCGCCATTCCGTCGCCCACCTTCACCGGCGTGCCGTACTGGCGGTGCATGCCGGGCGTGTCGTAGCCGGCGCGGGCGTTGCTCGCTGACTGAGTTGGCGCGAGCGGGGTAGGTGCGTCGGACTGACAGGCGGTGAACAGGCCGAGTGCGCCGAGCGCGACGAATGCGCCAAGTGCATGGCGCGAGAGGAACGGGCGAGCCATGAGGACCTCCTCGAGGAGCGGGGTACTGAACGTGGGCTCCCATATTGTGGCGCGGAAGGGGGAGAGGGGCCGTCCCCGGAAATGGGGACATCGTCGATCTGCGTTCCCCCGGCAGGGAGCTTTCATCGTGAGGAGCTCTGCCGCGGCGCGCCCACTCGACACGGAGTCGTACGAAGAGATGAGCCCTGCCAGGGAGCACCAAACCGGTCAGGGTCGTCGACGCTGCGCGCACGGAAATGACGACGCAATTCGCCGGCT
>DASUXT010000162.1:0-10697 GCA_036377775.1 Gemmatimonadaceae bacterium
GACGCGGTGGTCGTACAGCAACGAAGGGTTCATCGTGCTCGGCGCCGTGATCGAGCAGGTGAGTGGCGAGCCGTACCTGCAGTACATCCAGCGCCACGTGTTCGCGCCGGCGGGGATGACGGAGACGTCAGTCTACACGGGAGCCGACTACGTCATCCCTCATCGCGCGGTGGGCTATCGCCCGGCGGCGAACGACCCGCTTGGGGCGGGTGCACTGCGTGGCAACTGGACGTTCCTTGGTCAGACCGCCGGGGGCGCCGGCTGCGGATACAGCACGGTCGGTGACATCGCGCGGTTCGGTCGTGCGTTGCGCTCCGGGAAGCTGGTCGGCGCCGCGCTCCGCGACTCGATGTGGACCGGCCGGTGGGACCTGCCGGGATACGAGGGACAGCGGTACGGCTTCGCTTCGTACGTGATGCCGGTCGGGTCGCGCGTGGCGGTCGGCCACGGTGGCGGCGGCAACGGCTCCGGCATGGACAACGGGTTCAAGCAGTTCACCGACGGCAGCTATCAGGTGGTGGTGCTGGCCAACTGGGAGCCGCCGGCGGGCGGACGGCTCGCCGATGCCATCATCCGCTACCTGGGCGCCGACGTCGACCGTAGCCGCAAGTAGTCAACCCGGTCGCGTTGGCTATGGCCGACGTGCCCACGTCGGCCATAGCCAACGCTTTCGGCATCATTCGTGAATTGAAAGTGTGCAGGCGAGCGGGGCCGCGTTCGACGCAGCCCCGCTTCTTATATTGCGTGTCCATACTCTTCGGCGAGACCGCCACATGTACAGCAGAATCCGCTTCCTGCTTCCACTCGTGCTCATCGCCGCGCCGCTCTACGCGCAGCGAGGAGCGCCGACTCCCGCCCCGCTCGGCGTCGACCGGAACATCCGCTACGATCGCACCGGCGTTGGCGACACGTCGCTGTTCGCACCGCTCGACCTGCCCCCCGGCAACGAATTCCGCTCCGGATCCGGCAAGCCGGGCCCGAAGTACTGGCAGAATCACGCCGACTACGACATCCAGGCGTCGCTCGATACCACGACGAAGACCCTCACCGGCACGCTTCAGCTCCGCTACACCAACAACTCGCCGGACACGCTGCACTTCATCTGGATCCAGACGGAGCAGAACGCCTTCAAGAGCGGGTCGCTGAACTCGTTCGTCTTCCCCGCCGAGTCGCGCTTCGGCGCGCGCGGCTTCGAGGGGGGCGACGTTATCACGAAGTTCGACCAGGTCACCGCCGGGCGGAACGGCAAGCACGTGGCGCTGAAGCTCCGCGAGAATGGCACCGTCACGAAGGTGGATCTCGCCGAGCCGCTCGCTCCCGGGAAGACGGCGACGTTCGACGTCGCCTGGCACTTCCTGATCCCCGAGCACGGCGCCGACCGCATGGGTCGCGACGGGATGCTGTACGAGCTCGCACAGTGGTACCCGCGCGTCAACGTCTACGATGACCTGCGCGGCTGGAACACCGAGCCGTACCTTGGCCAGGGCGAGTTCTACCTGGAGTACGGCGACTTCACCGTCGCCATCACGGTCCCTGCCGGCTACACCGTCGCCAGCACGGGCACGCTGCAGAATCCGCGCGACGTGCTGACCTCCACCGAGATCAGCCGGCTTGCCCAGGCGGCGAAGTCGGCGACGCCGGTGAGCATCATCACCCTCGACGAAGTGCGCTCCGGCGCCGCGCGGCCGCGCACGAACGGGACGATGACGTGGAAGTTCGCGGCGAAGAACGTGCGCGACGTCGCGTGGGCCGCGTCTCCCGAGTATCTGTGGGACGCGAGCTCGTGGAATGGCATCCTGGCGCAGGCGTACTATCGCCCGTCGGCGATCGACCCCTGGAAGGACGCCGCCGACCAGACGCGGATGTCGATCGAGGAGTACTCCACGCGCTGGTACCAGTACCCGTGGCCGCAGATGAGCGCTGTGGAAGGCCCGATCAGCGGCATGGAGTACCCGATGCTCGTGATGGAGGCGAAGAGCGACGACAAGTACGACCTGTACAACGTCGTGACGCACGAGATCGGCCATAACTGGTTCCCGATGCTCGTCGGCTCGAACGAACGCATGCACATGTGGCAGGACGAAGGGTTCAACACCTTCATCAACACCTTCAGCGAAGGCCGCCGCTACCCGGAGAAGGGAAACCAGATGCAGCGCGCCGCCGGCGAGCGTGCCCTGGTGGAGCAGATGATGATCCGCAATCTCGACGTCCCGGTGGACGTGAATCCGGATCGCATCGATCCGCGCCTCCTCGGCCTCGCGGCGTACGTGAAGCCGAGCGTCGGGCTGCAGCTTCTGCGGCAGGAGATCATGGGCCCCAACGCGTTCGACGACGCTTTCCGCACCTACATCCGGCGCTGGGCGTTCAAGCATCCGTCGCCGACGGACTTCTATCGCACCATGGAAGACGTGGGGGGCAAGCGCCTCGACTGGTTCTGGCGCGAGTGGTTCATCGAGAACCCGCACTTCGACCAGGCGATCGACACCGTGGCGACCTCACGCGACGGCACCACGGAGAACGTGATGGTGGTGTACGGCAACCGCGCGCGCGGCGTGCTGCCGATCCACGCGCGCTTCACCTTCAGCGACGGCACGACGACCAACTACGATTATCCGGCCGAGGTGTGGAGCACCAACACCACGCACTACGTCCGGACGTATTCGTTCCCCGGAAAGACGCTGACGCGTGTCGAGCTCGATCCGGAGCACCGGCTCCTCGACGTGGATCGGTCGAACAACACCTGGACCTCGAGCGGGAGCGCATCGCGTCCCTGAGCGGGCTCAGCGTGCCTAAGTGCTTGTAGCGAAAGGGCGACCGGATTCCGGTCGCCCTTGTCGCAACAGCCCGCTTGGCAGTACTCTTGCGCAATCGGAACATATGCGACAGCTCGCGGCGGGTCGAGCAACGCCGCGCCATTCGGGCGACAGCTGTGCGCCGTCCACGCGCGAGCGCGGGCGACTTACCCGATTCGACGCTGCATGACCGACGAGAGACGGTTCGACGAGCTGATAGCCGAGTTCGAACGCGTGGGAGTCGATCCAAACAGCTTTCCGGCGGGAATCGACGTCACCCGTGACGCCGCGATGCGCATCCTGCGCTCACTTCCCAACGGTGCCGGCCCGGCGGCGTTTCTCGCGCGGGTGCGTGAGGAGCAGCTGGTGCCGCGCACTCCACCCCACGGCACGGACCGCCGGGCGCTCGGCTAGCGCTGCGCCTCGCGCGACGCCAGCGCGTCGAGCTCGCTGACCAGGTCGTCGCCGAAGTAGTGGCGCAGCTCGGTGCGCGCCATCTCGTACGCCGTCGGTCCCTCGCCGGCGCACACGAGGGTTCCGTCTCCCAGCTCGTCGCTGCACAGCAGCGCCCCGTCGCCAAAGGTGACCGGGAAGAGCGTGCTCACCATCGGCTTGATGGCGTGATAGTCGTCGCCGCGCTCGAGCGCGAAGGCGTGAAGCGCGCAGCCGCGCGCCCCCTTCAGCCGGAAGACGCAGCTGTCTCCCCGCACGGCCGTGCGCGTCGCGGCCCCGCCGGGGAAGTCGGCGTCGGGCGTCACCTCTGCGGCGAACCACTCGGTGCGCGGAACGCCGAGCCGAGGCTCGAGCTCGTGGGCGTGCGCGAGGATGCGGTCGCGCTCGACGATGGAGACGTCCACGCCGTGATCGCAGCAGCCGTCGTTGCAGAAGCTGCAGCCGAAACAATGGCCGAAGTAGCGGTGGCGGAAGATCGCCGGATCCACCGCCTTCACCACCGGTGCGCCATCTCGCGCGGCGTAGGCGCGCGTGAGAGGGAGGTACGTCAGGCGGCGCTCGTGTCGCGACTGCCGGACTCGCCGGCGTCGCCGGCGTCGCTCCCGGCAGGTGGTGGGCCGGACGGCGGTAGCGGCGCGTCGGCAGGACGCGGAGTTCCGCGCCGCCGACCCCGGCCGCGACGACGTGCGCCACCCGAAGCGCCCTGCCCTCCGCCTCCTGCTGCACCGGTGCTCTCGCCGCGCCGGATCACCGACTGCCGGCAGGCCTCGAGGACCGCCTCGAGCGCCTCGATGCCGTCGTCGGTGGCCTCGAGAAAGAGGTCGCGCACCACGGATTCCGCCTTCTCCAACTGCTTGACGAGCGCGAGCGCCATGGCACGATTGGCCATGGTGCCGCAGAGCTTGGGATCGATGCGGTTTCCAGCCGGACGCCGGAACACCGTCACCGCCCCCTGCCGAGCCGGCTGGAGGAAATAGGGAGACTTCTGAGGTGGGCCGGACCGCTTCTTCGCGGGTCGGCGCTTCTTCTCGGTCATGGCGCGAGCGTCCGCGTGTGCACGGTTGGAAGGTATGAGGGTGACGCGCGGGATGGAACGGCCTTCCCACCTTCTGACCTCCCGCCCTTCCGGCTACCTTCCCGCCATGCCAGACACCTCTGCTGCTCCCGATCCTCGCTATCCCATCGGCCGAGCCGAACGGCGGCCGGTGCTCACGCCGGAAGAACGGCGGTCGGCAATCGACGCGCTGGCTGTTGCGCCGGAAGCGCTTCGTGCCGCGGTGCGGGGGCTGACCGACGCCCAGCTCGACACGCCGTACCGGCCCGGCGGGTGGACGGTGCGCCAGCTGGTGCACCACGTGGCCGACAGCCACATGAACGCGTACGTCAGGTTCAAGCTCGGGCTCACGGAAGACAATCCGACGATCAAGCCGTACGACCAGGATGCGTGGGTGACACTGGCCGACAGCGCCCTGCCGGTGGCGGTGTCGCTCGACCTGCTCGACGCGCTGCACACGCGACTGGTCGCCCTGCTGCGCGCCGCGCCGACCGACGCGTTCTCGCGCACGATCGCGCACCCGGAGAACGGCCCGATGACGCTCGACCAGATGCTCGGCGTGTACTCGTGGCACGGCCGGCACCACACGGCGCACATCACCTCGCTGCGCGAGCGGATGGGATGGTCGTGAGGGCGCGGCGCTCCCCCACGCAGTGCGCGCTGCTCGTGGGCATGGCGAGCGTACTCGTCGTCGGCTGTGGCAGCAACGACAAGGCAGCACGCGACAGTGCGGCGGCAAGCGCGGCGGCGACCGCGGCATCGGCGGCGAATGCCGGCCCCCCGGAGCCCTGCCCGGCCACCAACCACTGGCAGCAGTGCTCGGTGAAGAAGCGGCTGGAGATGACGGGACTCGCCCCGCGTGACAGCGTGATCGCCGACACGGTGAAGCTCGGTGTCACGCCGACGGTATACGTCGCCGGCGGCAGTGCGCTCGCCGTCTATCTCTTTCCCGACTCCACGGCGCGTCGCAAGGCAGCAGCCACGCTGGACACGACGAAGTTCATCGCCCCCGAGGCCGCGCTCACCATGCGCCACGAGGCGACGGCGATCCAGAACGACAACCTGCTCGCGATCCTGTACACGCTGCGCGACCAGCAGCGGGAGCGGGTGTCGGACGCGCTGATGGGGGGGCCGCCGCAGAAACACTAAGCCAGTCGGGGCGCGCCGCGTGGAACGCGGCGCTTTCCGGGCGCCGGGCTCGCTGCGCTCACCTATGCTCTCGGGGCGCGCGCTGCGCGCGCTCTCCGGGAAGGGCACACCCATCCGGTGAAACGCCCCATCCGGACGCCGTGCCCGAGAGGCGCGCCCCGGCGCGCCGCCCCGACCGCGAGCGGAGCGAGCACCCAGAAAGCAAGCCAAGGCGGCGCAGCCGCCGGGCAGCGCCCGGACTAGCGGTCAGTTCTAGCTCGCCGTCCCCGGCACTGCCGTCACTCCCCCCGACACGATGAACGCCATCACGTCGGCGCTGTCGGCGACGAGCGGCGTGACGGCGCTCGCGGGAAACACGAGCAGCATCCCGGAGAAGTTGTACGAGTGCGGCAGGTACACCGTGACGTGCGCGTCGAGGCCGAGCGACGAGAGCGATTGCTGCGTCACGAAGCCGAGGGCACGCACGTCGGAGCCGGGGATCGGCGTCACCATCACCGGCTTGTCGAAGCGGCGCTGCTCGCCGACGAAAGCGTTGAGCAGGTCGCGCGTGGAGGTGTAGAGCAGCCGCACGAATGGCAGCCGCTGCATCACCCGCTCGAGCGCCGCGAACAGGCTCGCCGTGAGCAGCCCCTGCGCGAGGTACCCGAACAGGGTGATGAGCACCACCGTGACGAGGAAGCCGACGCCGGGGATGGGGATGCCGAGCCAGCCGTCGATCGCGGTGAAGACACGCACACACACGTAGATCGTGAGCGCGAACGGGGCGAGGAAGACGAGCCCCTTGAAGAAGTAGTTGAAGAGTCGGCTCACGTCTTAATTGGGCGTGACGGGGACGCTGAGGCGCTTGTTGCCCCAGGTGAGGGTGAGAAGCGTGCTTCCCGCTTCCGGCGTGAAGCCGATGGTGAACCGCTCGACCGGCGACGACAGGGACGCGTCCCGCAGCGGGATGCGCACCATGTCCTGCTTCGGGTCATGCTCGGTACCCCACTGGCCGTGCTGTCGGTTGACGACGAGCTGGTAGCCGCCGGTGGTCGCCGTCCACAGCGAATAGGTGCCGGCGGGGATGGTCGCCCCACCGATGACGATGTCGGCGTCGGTGCCGAGCTGCGTGGCCGCATTGGCGCCGGTGCGCCAGAGGGTGTCACCGAGCACGCCGTTCACCCACACGTTGCGCCCGCGCAGCGCGGGGCGGCCGTAGTCCACCCAGACGTGCGCGTTGCCGATCGTCGCGCGCGCCGTGTCGCGCGTGGACACCTGCCCCAGCGGTCCGGCGATGGAGTCGCGCGCAGCCCATGCATGGCCAAGCGAGTCCATGTTCACCGCGCTCACGCGGTCCACGCGGACCTTGTCGGTGGTCTGGCTGCCGTCCATGCCGATGATGTGGCCACGCCCGTCGAAGCGCGCGAAGAGCGGATCGCCGAACCAGTTGATGCGCGCCGCATCGCTGCTGGTGATGGTGACCGGCATTGGCGTGGTGCCCTGCACGTTGAAGTTGAGCGGCACGATGGCGAACTCCATGCTGTCGCGTCCGGAAGCGCGCAGGCGGGCGAGCGCCAGCTCGAAGAGGCCGTACGACCCGTTCAGGTAGGGAAGGAAGACGCCGCGCATGGCAGCGGTGCGCGCCGTGTCACCACTGGCGCGGTGCGCCCTGAAAGTCACGCTGTCCGTGCCGAACGTCACCGAGAGCGACTGCGTGGAGCCGCGGATGGGGGTACCGTCGCCGCGGCGCAGCGTGTAGTCGGCGTGCTCGGGGATCTCCCCGGCGCCGATCACCAGGTCGTAGTGCGCCACGGTCGTGAAGGGCACGCGCTGCACGAGCACGCCCTGCATGCGGGTCGCGGTGCGCGTGTACTGCTCGATGCCCAGCGTGTCATCGCCGAGGCGGACGAGGAGGGTCGTGGCGCCGGCCGGAGCGGCGGGCAGCGGATAGGACCTGGACGAGCTGGAGCAGCCGGCGAGCGGCGTCAGGACGAGCAGCACGGTCGCGGCGGCACGGTGGGAACGAAGGCGCGACAAGGGGGAGCTCCGTTGGGGATGGGGGAATGGTAGCGACGGCAGGCGCTGCTGTGAAACCGCAACGGCCGGTAAAAGGTACCCCGTACCTCGTACCCGGTACGAGGTACTGTTTACCGGTTTTGCAGTTGCCCCGGAACGAAGGATGCTCAGCGATCGGCCATGTCCTCCGCCGCCGATTTCCTGCCCGCCCGCCGCACCATCCCCGCCCTGCGCAAGGCCGCCGAAGGCTGTCGCGGCTGCCACCTGTGGATGGTCGGCACGCAGACGGTGTTCGGCGAGGGTTCGCGGTCGCCGAACATCATGTTCGTGGGCGAGCAGCCCGGTGACCAGGAGGATCTCGCCGGCCATCCGTTCGTCGGGCCATCGGGGAAGCTCCTCGACAAGGCGCTCGAGCACGCCGGCCTCGACCGCGCCGATGCCTACGTCACGAACGCCGTGAAGCACTTCAAGTGGGTGCCCGCCGAACGCGGCAAGCGTCGCATCCACAAGACACCCAATGCAACCGAGATCCGCGCCTGCCATCCCTGGCTCGACGCGGAGATCGCCGCCGTGAAGCCGCGCGTCATCGTGGCACTCGGCGCAACCGCCGCGAAGGCGGTGTTCGGACCTGCCGTGAAGGTCACCGTTCAGCGCGGTCGCGTACTGCGCACTCCTCTTGCGGAAGCGGGGTTCGCCACCGTGCACCCCAGCTCAGTACTGCGCGCGCCGAGTGACCTGCGCGCTGAAGCGGAGAAGGCATTCATGGCCGACCTGAAGAAAGTCGCGCGCTACCTCGCCAGCCATTAGGGCCTGCGCGAGCCAACCATACACCAGGATATCCCATGGCGTCCCTCATCGATCTCGTGAAGGAGCACCTCGGGCCGCAGGAGCTGTCGCAGATCAGCCAGCAGCTCGGCACCGATCCGGCAACGACCCAGCAGGCGGTGAACACCGCCCTCCCCGCACTCGTCGGCGGGTTGGCGAGCAGGGCGCAGCAGCCTCAGGGCGGGAGCGAGATCCAGCAGCTCATGGGCTCGCATGCCGGCGTGCTCGGCAATCTCGGCTCACTGCTCGGGGCTGGCGCCCCCGCCGACGGTGGCGGAATCCTCGGTCGCGTGCTCGGGCACAACCAGCCGGAGGTCCAGCAGGGCGTACAGCAGGCAAGCGGGCTCGGCTCGGACCAGACGCGCAAGCTGCTCATGATCCTGGCGCCGATCGTGATGGGAGCGCTCGCCAAGCGGGCGATGAACCACGGCAACGCGCAGGATACGCAGGAGATCCAGAAGTCGTTGCAGCAGGACGGCCAGCAGGCCCGGCAGCAGGCGGAGCAGCACTCGCCTCATCTTGGCGGCCTGCTCGGCAAGATCATGAGCATGGCCGAGTCGCCCGAGATGCGGAATCGGTGACGAGTAGCGGGCCGGTGTGTCGTGGGACAATCTTGACTCATGTCCCGCATCCACCGACCCGCGCTGCTTCACCTTCGCCAGGCGGATCCCGTGCTCGGCGGCATCATCGATCGCGTCGGCCCCTGCCGACTGGAAGCGAGGCGCACCGGGACGCACTACGACGCACTCGTCCGGTCGATCGTCTTCCAGCAGCTGTCGGGGAAGGCGGCGCGCACGATCCACGAACGCTTCCGGGCGATCTATCCGGGCCGCCGGCCGCGGCCGGAGCTGGTGCTCGCCACGAGCGACGCGATGCTGCGCGCGGCGGGGCTGTCGCGGCAGAAGATCGGCTACCTGCGCGACCTGTCGGCTCGCGTGGCGGAGCGATCGTTGCCGCTCGCGCACCTGGGCCGTCTGCCCGACGACGCCATCATCGAGCACCTGGTGCAGGTGAAAGGGATCGGACGATGGACGGTGCAGATGTTCCTCATGTTCCGGCTCGGGCGGCCGGATGTGCTCCCGGAGCTGGACCTGGGGGTGCAGAATGCCATCCAGCGCGCGTATGGCCTGCGCAAGCGGCCGACGCCGAAGGAGGTGCTCCGCATCGGTGAGCGCTGGCGGCCGTACGCGTCGGTAGCGAGCTGGTACCTGTGGCGGTCGCTCGAGAACGGCGACGGGCAGGCCTGAATGGAAATGCGGCGCACTTTCGGCGCGGCGCGGTGTCACATGAGCACGACCTCGAGGTAGCAGGAGAATGAGCTTTCACCCGAATGACATGCGTCGCCGCGGACAGGCGGCAACGGTGGCCATCGTCGCCCTGATGCTGTTCCTCACCGGCGGCTTCTTCCGGAGCCAGGTGCTGCAGCATGCGAAATACACGCTGCAGGCGGAGACGAACCGCCTGCGCGAGCTGCCCCTCCCGGCGCCTCGCGGCGTGATCTACGACCGGAACAACAAGATCATCGCCGACAACGCCATCGGATACTCGGTGTCGGTGCTGGTGCAGCGCGAGGATTCCCTGCGCGCCCTGCTGCAGCGGCTCGGCGGCACGATCCAGCTCACCCCCTACCAGGTGGAGCAGACGATTCGCCGCTTCCGCCGTGCGCCTGGCCGGCCGGCGGTGATCATTCCCGATGCGGCGTTCGACGTGGTGAGCGTGCTGGAGGAGCATCGCCTCCAGTTTCCCGGCCTCATCATCGAAAGCTCGCCGCGCCGATTCTACCCCGACGGTGGGCTGGTATCTCCCTTCGTCGGCTACATCGGCGAAATCAGTGAGGCGGAGCTGGCCAAGCTGAGCGACGAGGACTACAAGGCGGGGCAGCAGATCGGCAAGCGCGGCCTCGAGAAGGAGTACGAGGAGCAGCTGCGCGGGAAGGAAGGGAGCCAGTTCGTGGAGGTGGATGCGCGCGGCCGCATCGTGCGCCAGGAAGGCGCGCGCGCCGACCTGCCGCCGGTGGCCGGCCCGCCGCTGTACACGAACATCGACATGGATCTCCAGCGCGTGGCAGCCAGCGTCTTCGGGGACACGCTGCAGGGTGGCGTGATCGCGATGGATCCGAAGACGGGCGCCGTACTCGCGCTCTACAGCGCGCCGACGTGGGACGCCAACCGCTTCATCGGCGGCATCCCGCAGTCCTACTGGGACTCGCTCAACACCGACCCGCGCAAGCCGCTCTACAACAAGGTGCTCCAGGGCGAGTACCCGCCCGGCTCCACCTTCAAGCTCGCCACCGCCGTCACCGCGCTCGAGAACCACATGGTGACGATGAACGACCACATGCCCATCCCGTGCACCGGGGGCCTGCAGTACGGCTCGCGCTACTTCCATTGTGATGCCGTGCACGGCAGCCTCACCCTTGCCGGCGCGAT
>DASUXT010000163.1:0-27853 GCA_036377775.1 Gemmatimonadaceae bacterium
TCGCCTTCGGTGCCCTCGCCTCGACGAGCCCCATCCTCGCACAGGCGCCCGCCCGCCCCACTCCCCGCTTCGAGATCACCTTCCCGAAGCAGGTGCACGCCGAACCGATCACCGGCCGCGTGTACGTCGCCCTGAGCCGCACCAGCAACGCACGCAACACGCCCATCCAGCAGACGAGCGAAACCGGCGTGCCGCTGTTCGCCGTCAACGTGAGTAATCTCTCACCGGGCGCGCCAGCCGTGATCGACGCGAATGCATTCGGCTTTCCCGTCCGGAGCCTCCGCGACATCCCGAAGGGCGAATACTGGGCCCAGCCGTTCGTGAACGTCTACACGAAGTTCGCGCGCGCCGACGGGCACACTGTCTGGCTGCACATGGACCAGTGGGAAGGGCAGGACTGGAAACGCTCGCCGGGCAACCTCTACGGCGACCCGGTGAAGATCGCCTATGACCCCGCATCGCCGACGCCGATCCGCGTCGTCGCCGACAAGGTCATCCCGCCCATCGTCGTGCCCGCCGACTCGGGGAACGTGCGGCGCCTGAAGATCCAGAGCGCCATCCTCACGAAGTGGTGGGGGCAGCCGATATACCTCGGGGCCACCATCCTGCTGCCGAAGGGCTACGACGAGCATCCCTCCGTGCGATACCCGGTGGTGTACGACGAGGGACACTTCTCCCTCCGCGCGCCGCGCGTCGGCGCCACGCCCTTCTGGGCGTCGGACTCCGCGCCGCGCATGATCATCGTCACGCTGCAGCATCCGTCGCCGTACTACGACGACTCCTACGGCGTGAACTCGGCGAACAACGGTCCGTTCGGCGACGCGATCATGCAGGAGCTCATTCCCGCCGTGGAGAAGAAGTTCCGCGTCATCGGAAAGCCGTGGGCGCGGCTGCTCACGGGCGGCTCGACCGGCGGCTGGATCTCGCTGGCGAAGCAGATCCTCTATCCGGACTTCTATGGCGGGGTCTGGTCTCTCTGCCCCGATGCCGTCGATTTCCGCTACCACCAGATCGTCAACGTCTACGCCGACACCAACGCGTACTGGCTCGATCGCGGCTGGATGAAGGTCGAGCGTCCCACCCGTCGCCGCCCCGACGGGAACATCATGGCGATGATGAAGGACGAGAACTGGTTCGAGCTGGTGCAGGGCGACCGTTCACGTTCCGGGGGCCAGTGGGACATCTGGGAGGCGACGTACGGCCCCGTGGGCCCCGACGGCTATCCGGCGCGCATCTGGAACAAGGAGACCGGCGTGATCGATCGCACGGTCGCCGAGTACTGGAAGCAGCATTATGACCTGCGGGAGATGCTCGAGCGGAACTGGGCGACGCTTGGCCCGAAGGTGGCGAACAAGATCAACGTCTACGTGGGCGACGCCGACTCCTACTACCTGAACGACGGCGTGCACCTGCTCGCGGATTTCCTGGGCAAGGCGACGAACCCGAAGTGGACGGGAGAGATCATCTTCCAGCCGATGGCGCCCCACTGCTGGGGGCCGCCGATGAACGAGCTGATGCTGAAGATGACGGCGCACATGGAGAAGTATGCGCCGGCGGGCGCGGACCTGAAGAGCTGGAGATACTGAGCAATGATGATGCGGCGTCACCTGGCAATCCTGTCGTCCTTCGCGCTCCTGGCGTGTGGAAGCACCGATGGTCCGTTGGCCCCGGGCCACTTCCCGGTGCTCCACGTGTCGGGCGACTTCATCGTCGTACCGGATACGTCGCTGCTCGTCGTCGGTACCGGACGGCGGCTCGCCGTAGAGCAGACGACCGACCTTATGGCGTACGAGGGGCGCGCACGATGGACGAGCTCCAACACGTCCGTGGCGACCGTGGATGCCGCGGGCTACGTGCGCGCACTCGGCGAGGGCACCACGGTCATCACCGTGACCACCGACGGGCGAAGCGCGAGTGCACCGGTGTTCGTGCAGCGCTACGCCAAGCCACTCCACTTCGCGCAGGTCACCACCGGCGCCTCGCACGCATGCGGGCTCACCACCGACGGTGCCGCCTATTGCTGGGGGGGCAATGCCTCGGGACAGCTCGGGACCACGCGGCCAGTCGATCGGTGCGAGTACACGAGCATGGATCGCCACGGCAACCGCTGGCGCAGCACGGAGCCGTGCAGCGCGGTGCCGGTGCGCGTGGAATCGGATGAAGTATTCACCTCCATCGCGGCGACGGAGTTTGGCGCCTGTGCCGTGAATGGCGCGGGCTCGCTGTTCTGCTGGGGCTCATTCGGGGATCCAGCCGCGCCGCTCTCCCCCGCGGTTCGCGTCGTCGGTGGCCAGCACGCGTATGCGAGCGTGAGCCCACCGTGTGCCCTCACCACGGGCGGCGATGCGTATTGCTGGGGGGACAACTACCTGGGTACGCTCGGGACGGGATCCGTGTCCTCGCCCGCACAGGCCAGCGCCGCCGACCCGGCGCTGGTGAGCGGCGGGCATTCGTGGCGAGAGATCGATGCCCGTGGTGGAACGGTGTGCGGAATCACCACGGCTGACAAGACCTATTGCTGGGGTCTGAACAACTACTACCAGCTCGGTGTCGGTCCGGATACGATGCCCCTGCAGTGTCGCGTGGCCTGCCGAGCCGCGCCGACGGAAGTCGCCACCGAGGCGGCGTTCGAACACGTCTCGGTCGGAGGGCCGGTCACCTGTGCGCTGACCGCAGCGGGTGAAGCGTACTGCTGGGGATATCGCTACCACCGGCTCGATGCGCCCGACCCGAGCTGGACGGTTCCCACCAGCCTGGGAAGCACGCGTTATCAGGCGATTGCCGCGGGAGATTTCGAGAGCTGTGCGGTATCGGCGGCAGGGGCGACGTCGTGCTGGGGCGCAGGCGGCGCGAGCGCGCCCGTGCTTCCCACCTCGCTCGATCCCGCCGGTGTCAGCCTTCCGGTGGTCATGCGGACCGTCACCAAGCCGGACTGGGCATCATGCGGCATCGGCACGGACGAACGCGTGTACTGCTGGGGCTCTTCCACCCGTGGGATGCTTGGTGATGGAGAGTTGCCGGCGATGGGTTATGGCAGCCTTCCCGAGTCCCGGGTGGGCGACGCAGTCATCGGGCAACGCTAGGGGAAGCAACTCGAGCCTGGCGGACGCCGCCGAGGTCCGGCCGTCTACTGCTGGCCCTCGAAGATCCTCGCCACTTCCGCGGGATCCGACGTCCGCGACAGCGCGAGCGTGAGCAGCACGCGCGCCTTCTGTGCGTTGAGGTCGCCGGAGCCGATCATCCCATCGCTGCGCCGCACCGGCACGCCGCCGGAGCCGGTGCGCGTGGTCACGACGACGACCACGCCCCTGTCGCGCGCGCGTCGCAGCGCCGCGCCCTGGCCCGGCGCGATGTTGCCACGTCCAACGCCGGAAACGACGAGTCCCTTCGCCCCCGCGGCAACGAGGGCGTCGATCGGTACGCTGTCCGCGCCGGCGTAGCTGTACACGATGTCCACCCGTGGCAGCTCGCGCACGCCGCTGATGTCGAACGCCGGCGTGGCGCGGCCCGGCGACGTGCGGTGGTACATCACCCCTTCGGGCTCGACGATGGCGATCGGTCCGCGCTCCGGCGCCTGGAAGGTCTCCACGCGCGTGCTGTTCGTCTTCGTCACGTCGCGCGCGGCGAAGACGCGGTCGTCCATCACCACCATCGTGCCGCGCCCGCGCGCGCGCGAATCGGTGGCGACGCGCGCGCTGCTGGTGAGGTTGGCCGGTCCGTCGGCACCGGCCATGTCCGACGGCCGCATCGCCCCGGTGACGATGACCGGCCTGTCGCCGGGCAGGGTGAGGTCGAGGAAGTACGCCGTCTCCTCCATGGTGTCGGTGCCATGCGTGACGATCACCCCCGAGAGCTCCGGTTGCGCGCGCAAGCGGTCGGCGATGTGGCGGGAGAGCTCGAGCCACCGCGCCGGTCCGATCGATCCCGAGGCGACGTTCCACAGCTGCTCGCTCTCCATCGTCGCCACGCTGTCGATCCCCGGCACTTTCACGAGCTGCTCGATCGGCACGCGCGTCGCATGGCCGGTCCAGTAGTCGCCCGACGACCCGATCGTGCCGCCGGTGCCGATGACGAGCACCGTCTGGCGGGGCGCCTGCGCGGCGAGCGGAGCCGCGCAGGCGAGCAGCGCGATGCTGAAGCGACGGAGAAGTGTCATGCCGCCGAAGCTACGGAACACTGGAGGCCGAAGGCAACAGCACCGGCCGGCTCACGACGATCATTGGACGCCTTCCGGCGGAGGAGCGGGAGCGATACAATCGTTGCCCCTGCCGTTCGATCGTCACTTCATCCGTCGAGGTGTGCAATGCCGCACGTCCGGAAGTCGATCGTCGTCGTCGCACTCGCCGTTCTCGCCGCCGCTCCGCTCGCTGCCCAGGGCACCCCCCGCTCCCGGATCGACGCGGTGAACGCCCGCTTCATGACCACCTTCAATAGCGGTGACGCCGCCGGCGTCGGGCAGTTCTACGCCACCGACGCCGTGCTCCTGCCACCCAACTCGGCCGCCGTACATGGACGAGCGGGCATCAGCAGTGCGTGGGCGGAGTTCGGCAAGATGGGCGGCACCAACCTGAAGCTGCACACCACCGAGCTCACGGTGCACGGCGACATGGCGGACGAGATGGGGACCTACTCGCTCGACATCAAGCCGGCGAAGGGCGCTGTGATGCACGATCACGGCAAGTTCATCGTCATCTGGAAGCGCGACCCGAAGGCGGGCTGGCAACTCTACCGTGACATCTGGAACACCGACGTCCCTGCGGCGACGCACTGAGCCGCGACACATCGAGCTGCCTCCCGCATGAACGACGAAGGGCCGCTGCGGTCGCAGCGGCCCTTCGTGTCCTGCCCGTCCTGTCCGGCGTTACAGCTTCGGATGCCGGTTGACCACGTCGTTGTGCACCTGGAACTTGTGCGCCACGCCCAGGATCACGTCATCGTTGTACAGCGCCCCGGTGATCACGCCGCAGATCGGCTGCGGATTCAGCGGCGGTGGCGGCGGCGTCGTCGTGTCGCGCGACGCTCGGCCCTGCTGCTGCGGCACATCGAACTTGTACGGCACCACCGCGCACGGATGCCCCGTCTGCGCGTTCGGCCCGATGTCGGCGCTCCACGAGCCGATGAACAGGTCGAGGTCCTTCATGAACTCCGCCCACCGCGTGACGAGCACGTAGCGGCGACACTGCGTCTGCAGGTACTCGTACCCCTTCACGATCCGCCCGGCCACGAATCGCGGGTTCCAGTCGGCGGGCGCCATCGGGCTCGGGGGGCCGGCGGGCGGCGGCACGGTGCCGGGATACGGCTCGCCGTTCTTCGGCGGCGCGAGCACGGTGTTCAGGTCGAGCCCGATCTCGCGCGCCTTGCGCTCGACGTACGACTCGAACGCCGCCGCGTACTCCACGTTCAGCGAACCTTGGCCGATGCCGGGCACCGTCGGACGCGCGCCGATGGTCTTCGGCTTCATGCCGAGCTCGCGTAGCTTCGACACCAGCTCATCGGGCGCGCCCGGATCGGCCAGGAACGGCCGCGATGCGTCGGGGCTCGGCCGCCCCGGATCCACGCCGATGCGCAGCTTCGACAGGTCGATGTTCGGGTCGAAGTGGAAGGGCGTCGTCACCGTGGACGGATCGTTCGGATCCACGCCGTGAATCGCGTGGAAGACCATCGCGCAGTCCTCGATCGTGCGGCAGATGGGGCCGACGCGATCCTGCGACCACGACAGCACCATCCCGCCGGCGCGGCTCACGCGACCGAACGTCGGCCGCAGCGCGCTCAGCCCGCAGCGCACCGACGGTGACACGATGGAGCCCTGCGTCTCGGTGCCGATGCCGAACGCGACGCACCCCGCCGCCGTCGCCGACGCGGGGCCGGCCGACGAGCCGCTCGAACCCTGCGACAGGTTCCACGGGTTGTTCGTGCGGCCGCCGAACCACTGGTCGTTCTGTGCGAACAGTCCCGTGGCGAGCTTGGCGATCAGCACCGCGCCAGCGTTGCGCAGGCGCATCACGACTTCGGCGTCCTCGTCGATCACGCGATCCTTGAAGTCCGCTGCGCCCCACGTGGTGCGCACTCCCTTCGTGGCGAAGAGGTCCTTCACGCCGTACGGCAGCCCATGCAGCGGGCCGCGATACTTCCCGGCCGCGAGCTCGGCATCGGCGCGCGCCGCCTCGGCCATCGCCGAGTCGCGCATGATGGTGACGGCGCAGTTGAGCGTCGGGTTCAGCCGCTCGAGTCGGTCGAGGTAGAGCTTCGTCAGGCGCGTGGAGGTGATCTTCCGCGCCCGGATCAGCGCCGACAGCGTGTGTGCCGGCAGGTAGGCGATCGCGTCGTCGCTGCTCGGCAACGAGACGTTGCGGTCGGTGACGGCGAACGGTCCGCGATCGAACATCTTCACGCCGTACTTCTTCACCATCCGCTCCATCAGGTCGCCGGTGCCGCCCGGCCACGGCATGAACTGCTCGGCGGGTGGCTCGCCATTGCCGAGCGGGAAGGGCGCGGGCGTCTGCTGCTGCAGCAGCGATCGCGGCTCCATGCCGGCGAGCAGCGCCGCCCCGCTCTCGCCGCGCTGCGCGAGCACCACACGCCCGCTGAACGTGGTGGCCGCAGCGGCCATGAGCGACATGAACATGAACTGGCGTCGGTCCACGCCAGTGCGGTCTTCGGCTTCCTCGGCGGCCAGCTCGAGCTCGGGCTGCCACGCTTCGAGCAGATCTTCGGGGGTGGTCACGATGTCAACGTTCGGAGTGAATGAAGGCACATCCGGGAGTCGAACAGCGGCAGAGGACACTGCGGACACAATTGAAACGGCAGGATCGGTCCAGTTCGGGAATGGAGCCTTCTCCCAGGAGGAGTGGATCCTGCCGTTTCAGGCTCCTCGCGCCGTGTCCTCTGATGCTGTTGTCAAACCGATTACATCGACGCGTTCGCGAGGTCGCGCACCGCGCCGGCCATCTTGCGCACGCGGGCTGCGTCGGCGGCGCCATTGGCATCCGCGTCGAGCTGCGTGGCGATGGCGTTCAGTGCGTCACGACGCGCGGCGCCGCTGAGCGCTTCGGCGGCGTTGAGCTGCGTAGCGATCGCCGACGTGCGAGCGGCGGCGAGGCCGTTGCCGCGCACGAGCTGGTCGAGGTACGAGCGCACCACCGGGAAGGCGGCGGGCCAGGTGACCTTCGGCTGGCTCTGCGGATTGAAGTAATCCATGTGCACCAGCTTCGCCGCGTCGATCTCGTTCTGCGAGAGATACTTGTTCGGGGCGAGCTCGAACACGTCGAGGCCGCGCGCGATCTCGGAGCCGTAGATATGGCCGTTGTACCAGTAGCCGGCCCAGTAACCCGCCGTCACGAGGCTGTTGGCGTCCACCGGTCCGCGATCGAAGTACGCCACCTCGTACGGATGGCTCGGGTCGGTGAAGTCGATCACGTCGAGGCCGCCCTGATACCAGCCCTGCACCATGACGTCGCGACCCGGGATCGGGATGAGCGAGCCGTTGTGCGCCACGCAGTTCTCCTGCGGCGTCTGCGCCGCCGGCATCTTGAAGTAGGCGCGCTGCGTCAGGTGGTCGTTCGTCAGCGTGAAGATCGCGTCGCCGCCCCACTGGATGGGATCGTCGGCGCGGCACTTGGGCTGCGTGCCACCGCCCCACTCGTCGGTGAAGAGGAGCTTGCTGCCCTCGTTGTTGAAGGTGGCCGAGTGCCAGAAGGCGAAGTTGGTGTCGCCCACCGCCTGGATGCGCTTCGGGTTCACCGGATCGTGGATGTCGATCAGCAGGCCGTAGCCGCCGCACGCGCCGCCGGCGAGGCCGATGGCGGGATAGACGGTGATGTCATGGCACTGGTTCGGGCCGGTGCGGGGGCCCATGCCGGCCGGACGCGGGCGCGGCGGCGCGTCGCTCGGCGCGGCGCCGTGCGCGCTGGGCGCCTCGAGGCCGTTGAAGATGCGCGCGTAGTTCACGATCTGCGCCTGCTCCGGATGCGCGACCGGCACCTTGATCACTTCCACGCGGAAGCGCGACGTGTTGGCCGAATCGATGGGAGCATCCACGCAGCCGGCGAGCTCCTCGCCCGAGCGCACGCCCGCCGAACCGGAAACGTACACGTACACGATGCCCGGGTCGTTGGCATCGGGAACGAGCGTATGGGTGTGCGAGCCGCGGCAGGTCTGGACGTCGATCACCTTGCGCGGGTTGGCGATGTCCGAGATGTCGTAGATGCGGACGCCCACCATGCGATCCTGGCTCACGCGATCCTGGATGCCCTGGGTGCCACAGTCGGTGCGATTGCCCGTGCTCTCCGAGGAGAGGAAGAGCAGGTTGCCGTACACGGACGGATCACCCTGGCCGGTGGCGCAGACGACCGCCTTCTTCAGCGTGGGGCTCGACGGATTGGAGATGTCCCAGATCTGGAAGCCGCTGAAGTTCCCCTGGAAGACGAGGTTGCCGCGGAAGGCGAGGTCGGAGTTGGCGAAGGTCAGGCCGCGCGGGCCGCCTTCACCGGTGAGCACAGGGGACTTGCTCACGTGCCCGACGAGCTTCAGCCCGTTGATGGCGGAGCCGGCGTCGGTGAATCCCGCCTTGAGGCCCACGCGCGGGTCGGTGGTGGAGGGTGCGGTCGGGATCGGCGGCAGCGACACCGGCTGCACGCCGGCCGAGCTGCCCGAAGGGCTCATGGAGCCGCCCGTCGACGTGGCGCATGCAGCGACGACTGCGCCGATGGCGAGGGTGAGCGAGCCGGTCGCGAATCGAGCGAACCGGCGACTCGTGGGACGAACTGAGGTCATTGCTGCGATCTCCCCGTGATGGTGGTCAACATGCGCTGCATGCGCTCGATCTCCGCGCGCTGGTCGGCGTCCACGCCGGTGGCGTAGCCGAAGATTTCCGGCGTCTGTCCGGCGCCGGGTGTGTCGAACAGCTTCTGCACCATCACGAGCGCGCCCTCGTGGTGCCGGATCATGTCGGTGAGGAAGAGCCGGTCGAACTCCGTGCCGCGCGCGCTGTCGAGCTGGGCGAGCTGCGCGGTGGTGAGCATGCCGGGCATCAGCATCTCGTGGCTCATGTCCATGTGCATCGTGCTGTCCATCTTCATCGTGCTGTCCATCTTCATGCTGCTGTCCATGGCCATGTGCATCATGTGCATGGAGTGCGGATCATTCGGATCGGGCACCATCTCGCCACGATCGCGCAGCCAGGTCTGCATGAGGTCGATCTCGTCCTGCTGCGAGCGGATGATCTTGTCGCAGAAGATGCGGAGCTGCGCGTTGGTGGTGTGCGTGGGGCACCACTTCGCCATCACGATGGCCTGGGCGTGGTGGCCGATCATCCCCTGCATGAACTCCACATCCGCCGCCGTGTAGCCGACGCGCGCCGGCCTGGCGGAGGGCGACGCGGCCTGCGTCGCGCGCGCGGGCGCGGTCTGCGCAGGAGGAGTCTGGGCGGCACAACCGCCGAGCAGGGAGGCGGCGGCGAGAAAGGACAGCACCCGCGGATGCGTCACGGGTCACCTCGTGGCGAGACTGTAGGAGCCGGCGCAGGACGGGCTGCCCGGCAGAATGCATGGCTGATATATGGTACGTGCCGGAGCACGGTGGTGCTACGGCGCCGACGGGGGAAACGCTGACCCGGTACGCAGCTTCACTTGTTGCTGCGCACCGGTTGCAGCGAGCCCTCGGCTCCTTCATACTTGCCCGCCCGCATCTGGCGCCTCCGCCTCGCCAATGCCGTCACGGTGACGACCGCTACTCCTCGCTACTCCATCCGCCTCGCGCGCGCGACCGACGTTCCCGAGCTCGCGCGCCTGTTCAGCGAGCTCGGCTACGAGATCGCGCCGGACGTGCTCGCGGAGCGGTGGGGGGCGTTCGCCGCCAGCGGCGAACAGGGGTTCGTCGCCGCCGACGATGCGTCACCGCACGGACGCCTCCTCGGCCTGGTCACCCTGCACGCCACGCCGGTGCTGCACCGCGCCGGACCGGTGGGCCGCGTGACGGCGCTCGTGGTCGACGCGACCTTCCGCGGATGCGGCATCGGCAGGGCACTCATGGCCGCCGCCGAGCGCTGGGCGGCGGAGCGGGGCTGCGTGCTGCTCGAGGTGACCAGCAACCAGCGGCGCGTGGACGCGCATAAGTTCTACGAGGGGCTCGGCTTCGAGCGGACGAGCTTTCGCTTCGCGCGCGCACCGCGCGCCGACGCCGCGCCCAGCATGATTGTCACCCGCGATCCCACCGCATGACGCATCGCCTCCCGTTCCTCGTCGCATCGCTCGCGGTGCTCAGCGCCTGCACACCGGCCACCGCACAGCGTGCCGCTGCGGACGATATCCCGTGCGCGAGCTGCGCGGAGTGGAACGCGCCGCAGCAGCCGTTCAGGATCTTCGGCAACAGCTACTGGGTGGGGACGCACGGACTCGGGTCCATCCTCGTCACCTCGCCGCAGGGGCACGTGCTCATCGACGGTGCTCTTCCAGAGTCGGCGCCGGCGATCCTCGCCAGCATCCGCGCGCTCGGCTTCCGGCCGGAGGACGTGAAGCTGATCCTGAACTCGCACGCGCACTTCGACCATGCCGGCGGCATCGCCGAGCTGCAGCGGGCCACCGGCGCAGAGGTGGCGGCGAGCCCCTGGAGCGCGCGCGTGATGGAGCGCGGCGCGTCGGACGCGAGCGATCCGCAGTACGGCGTGCTGCGCCACTACCCGGCCGTCGCAAAGGTGCGCCCCTTCGCCGACGGCGACACGCTGCGCGTGGGACCGCTGGCGCTCGTGGCGCACTTCACCGGCGGCCACACGCCCGGCGGCACCACCTGGAGCTGGCGCTCCTGCGACGGTGCACGCTGCCTCGACCTGGTGTACGCCGACAGCCAGACCCCCGTGTCGGCCGACGGTTTCCTGTTCACGCGGAACACGACGTATCCCTCGGCCATTGCCGACTTCGAGCGCGGGTTCGCCGCGCTCGACGCGCTGCGCTGCGACGTGCTGCTCACGCCGCACCCCGACGCCTCGCAGCTCTGGCAGCGCATCGCCGCACGCGACGCCGGCCAGCAGGATGCACTGGTGAATGCGGACGCGTGCCGCGCCTATGCGGCCGCGGCGCGCGAGCGGCTGCAGCAGCGCATGGCGAAGGAGCAGGCACGGTGAGCCGGAGCGCGCCCGACTGATGCTCTCGCGTGTCCGGCGCTGGAATGCCCTGCCCTGGTTCGTGCTGGGCCTCTCGCTGGTCGTCACCGCCGTGGCCACCTGGGCGGCGCTGGCTACGGTGCAGGGGCGCATCGACGCACGTTTCAACAGCGCCGTGCAGTCCACGCGGGATCGCATCGAGGGTCGGCTGGACACCTACGTCGCCCTGCTGCAGGCCACGGCGGGCCTGTTCGCCGCGAGCCGTGACGTGCGGCGCGAGGAGTTCCACGCCTACGCGGCGCGGCTGCGCACCCGCGACCGCTACCCCGGCATCCAGGGAATCGGCTACAGCCGGCGCGTGTCGCGGGCGGGCCTCCCCGCCCTCGAGCGCAGCATGCGTTCCCAGGGCGAGGCGGACTTCCACGTGTGGCCGGCTTCGACTCGCAGCGAATACCACGCGATTCTCTACCTCGAGCCGCGTGATCGTCGCAACGAGGTCGCACTCGGCTACGACATGTCCACCGATTCCATGCGCCACGACGCGATGATCCGCGCGCGCGATGCGGGCGGGCCGGCCATGTCGGGGCGCGTGCAGCTCGTGCAGGAGATCGACCAGAGCAAGCAGGCCGGCTTCCTCATCTACGTGCCCGTCTATCGCGGCGGCGAGGTGCCGGCCACCATCGAGGAGCGCCGCGCCGCACTCGACGGCTTCGTGTACGCCCCCTTCCGTGCCGACGACCTGTTCGAGGGAATCTTCGGGAGCGAGGCCGAGCCACGCGTGTCGTTCCGGCTGTACGACGACTCGCACGTGCAGGAGGGCTCGCTGCTGCACGACTCCGCCATGGACTGGCAGCCGGAGACCGACGGTCGTCTCTCCGCGCTCACGCCGCTGAATGCGCGCGCCGACACCATCCCTATGCTGACGGCGGGACGACAGTGGACGCTCGTCTTCACCCCGACGACCGAGCTGCTCGACAGCGCCGGGCGCGGCATGGTGCCGCTGGTGGCCGCGGCGGGCGCGATGGTGAGCCTGCTGCTCTTCCTGCTCGCTCGCGCCCATGTGCGCGACCGCGAGCACGAGTGGCGCACGACGCGCGAGACGGCGGCGCTGGCGAGCCAGGTACAGGCCCGCAACGAGGAGCTCGCCGCCGCGAATCGGCTCAAGTCCGAGTTCCTCGCCACGATGAGCCACGAGATCCGCACGCCGCTGAACGCGATCCTCGGCTACACGGAGATCATCGGGATGGGCCTCTCCGGACCAGTGACCCGCGAGCAGTCGGCGCAGCTCTCGCGCATCGCGTCGAGCGGGAAGCACCTGCTTGGCCTCGTCGATGACATCCTCGACCTCTCGCGCATCGAGGCGAACCGCCTGTCCGTGAGCCAGGTGCCGGCACGTGTGGAGACGGTGATGGATGCCGCGCTCGGCTTCCTGCGGCCCCAGGCGACCGCCCAGCACGTCGCGCTCGTCTCCTCGGCGGATGATCCGGACGACTGCTACATGGGTGACGAGCAGCGCGTGCAGCAGATCCTCACCAACCTGCTGGCGAACGCCGTGAAGTTCACCCCTGCGGGAGGGCAGGTCACGCTACGGTGCGGGCGGTCCGCCGAGCTGCCGGCCGGCACCGAAGCGCCGGCGAGCGGACCATGGATCTGCTTCACGGTGGAGGACACCGGCGTCGGGATCGCTCCCGACCTCCAGCAGCGGATCTTCCAGCCGTTCGTGCAGGGCGACAGCAGCTACACGCGCAGCCACGGTGGTGCCGGACTGGGCCTCACAATCTCGCGGCGCCTTGCTCGCCTGATGGGTGGTGAGCTCACGATGGAGAGCACGCAGGGTGAGGGATCGCGATTCATCCTCTGGCTCCCCGCCGTAGAGCGCGAGGAATCGCCGACGCGGGAGCCGGCGGAGCTCGCCCAGCGCAGCTGAGCCTTGACGCCGCTCGGCGCGCGGCTGCTTCATTTGCCGATGCGTGCTCTCCACCGTTCCGCCGTGCCGCTGGCACTGGCCTGCATCGTTGCCGCCGCCTGCCAGGAAAGCGGACCGAAGCGCCAGGCGCCGGCTGGCCCCGTTCCCGATTCCTTCGACGTCGCCTTCGCCACCAGCAAGGGCACGTTCGTCGTGCGCGCCGTGCGCGACTGGGCGCCGCGCGGGGTCGAGCGCTTCTGGCAGCTCGCCGGCGAAGGCTTCTTCGACGACAACCGCTTCTATCGCGTGCTCCCCGGCTACATCGCGCAGTTCGGGGCGAGCGACGACCGCAGGCGGAACGAATACTGGGAGGCGCACCCGTTACCGGACGATCCGCCGCGCGAGAAGAACGTGCGCGGCACGGTGAGCTTCGCCTTCCTCGACGTGAACGGCCGCACGCACCAGCTGTTCGTCAACCTCAAGGACAACCCGGGCCTCGACCGGGACGGCTTCGTGCCGATCGGCCGCGTCGTGTCCGGGATGAACGTGGTCGACTCGCTCTACGACGAGTACGGCGACGACCCGAAGTATCAGCTCGTCGCCACCCAGGGGAACCGCTACCTCGCGCGCATGTTCCCGAAGCTCGACTACATCGAGACGGCGACGATCGTCACGCCCGCCGCAGCCAGGCCGTGAGCGCAGACACGCATCCGTCGCGCTGGCGCATGCTGGCGCTGCTGGCGACGGCCGAGCTGTTCGGCATGTCGCTCTGGTTCGCGGCGAATGCGGTGGCGGCGATGCTGCGCGCCGAGTGGCAGCTGTCGGGGAGCGAGGTGGCATGGCTGACCACCGTGGTGCAGCTGGGCTTCGTGGCCGGCACGGCGGTGTCGGCGCTGCTCAACCTCGCCGACGTGATCCCGGCGCGATGGCTGTTCGCCGCATCGGCCGTGCTCGGTGCACTCGCCAACGCGGCGCTGCTCGCCGCCGCGCACTACGAGCTGGCGCTCGTGACGCGCTTCGCCACCGGATTCTTCCTCGCCGGGGTGTATCCGCCGGCGATGAAGATGGCAGCGACCTGGTTCCGCGCGCGACGCGGGCTCGCGGTAGGAATGGTCGTCGGGGCGCTCACGGTGGGGAAAGGCGTGCCGTACCTCGTGCACGCCGTGCCGGGCGCGGGGGTGAGCGGCGTCGTGCTCACCACGTCGGCGGCCGCGCTGCTGGCGGCACTGCTGGTGTTCGGCGTCTACCACGACGGTCCGTATCACTTTCCGCCGCGGCGCTTCTCGTGGGGACTCGTCGGCGAAGTCGTTCGTGAGCACCGGTGGCGCCTCGCG
Source organism: Gemmatimonadaceae bacterium (assembly GCA_036377775.1). Lineage (GTDB taxonomy): Bacteria > Gemmatimonadota > Gemmatimonadetes > Gemmatimonadales > Gemmatimonadaceae > AG11. The sequence continues at coordinate 14,336 of DASUXT010000163.1, forward strand.
ACCGGCGGCTACCTTGGCCACATGCTGGAGCTGTACAGCTTCTGGACGTGGATTCCCGCGTTCGTGGCCGCGAGCATCGCCGCTGAAGCGACACGCACCGGTGTCGTGGCGCCGCACTCGGCGACGGCGGCCTCGCTGCTCGCCTTCGGCATCATCGCCGTGGGTGGCGCCGGGTGCGTCTGGGGCGGGCTCACCGCCGACCGCGTGGGACGCGAGCGGCTGGTGACGATCGCCATGGCGGTGAGCGGGAGTTGCGCGCTCCTCGTCGGGCTCACCTTCGGTCGTTCGCTCCTGCTGCTCGCGCCGGTGGCGCTGGTGTGGGGCTTCTTCGTCATCGCCGACAGCGCGCAGTTCTCCGTGCTCGTCACGGAGAGCGTGCCGCCGCACTCGGTCGGCACGGCGCTCACCGTGCAGACGTCGCTCGGCTTCCTGCTCACCACGCTGAGCATCCAGGCGGTGCCGCCCGTGGTGGCGCACGTCGGGTGGGCGTGGGCGTTTCCGATGCTCGCACTCGGCCCGGCGTTCGGGATCTGGAGCATCCGCCGCCTCGCCACCCTGGTGCATCCGCGGCCGGTCGTCGCGGCGGAAACCGCTCCCCAGCTGCCGTCGTAGGTTCCTCCATCAGGAGGGCACCATGAAGCGACGGTTCACGGTTGGGCTCGTGCTCGCGGTGTTGTTCACCCTCGTCAACGTCGGCGGCGGCGTGTACGCCGGCGTGATGGGCGAAGTGCGCCATGCCGGCCTCCATGTGGTGCTCGCGGCGGTCGGCGTCTATCTCATCGGGATCGTTGTCGCGCGACGACGGCTTGGCGCTGCGCCCGGGCTGGAACCGGCCGTCGCGGCTTCTCCGGAGCTCTCCAGCCGTCTCACGAACCTCGAGCAGTCGCTCGATGCGATTGCCGTGGAGGTGGAACGAGTCGGCGAGGGCCAGCGGTTCATGACGCGGCTGTTCGACGAGCGGCGCGAGAAGGACGAGGAGAGGGACTAGTCTTCGGGCGAGGCCCTCGCCACTGGCGCGCCGCGTGCGGTGCGACACCTTCTCCGTGAACTCGCCACCAGGAAGGGTCATGACGCACCGCCTCGCCACCGTCGCCTTCATCGCTCTCGCTGCCCTGCCATGCGCCGCCGGCGCACAGGCTGGTCGTGCACCTGCGGGATGCACATACGAGACCTGCGCCCTGCGCGTGGAGCCGCGGTTCTGGGGACCGTCTCGGCTCCTGCGTGGCCGCGAGGGAGTGGACGTCGGGAAGCTCGGCGCCTTCGGCGGCGGTGTGGACTCGCTGCTCGCCGGCCCCGATTCCGCGGCGGCCTATGCCCGACGCTACGTGCGTGCCGCGAAGACCTCGAACACGCTGGCGTTGCTGAGCGCAGCGGCCTACGTGGCGCTGCTCGTACATTCGGACAACACCCGCGACGATTTCGACAACACCGACGTCGCGCTCGGCGTCACCGGGCTGGCCTTCGGGATCGCGGCGATTCCATTCAACCTGCGTGCGGGGCAGAGCCTGTCGCGCGCGGTCTGGTTCTACAACGCGGCGTTCGCGCGCTGACCAAACGCCAGCGTCGCCTCAGGTGTCCCGCCTGATGCGAGTCAGCCCTTGAGCTCCTGCTGCAGCCGGCGGAACAGTTCCATCGTCGCCGGCTGCGGCGCCGCGTCGAGCTCGCGTCGCAGTACCGCCTGCAGCCGGCGGTACTCGCGGATCATGCCCGCCTGGTCGCCTGCGCGTGCGCGACACAGCATCAGCGCGCGGTATGCTGCTTCATGCAGCTCGTCCTGCTGCAGCAGGCGCTCGAACGCCGCCGCCGCATCTTCATGGCGCTTGCTCTCGAGCAGCGTGTTGCCGAGCGCCTCGAGCGCGCCCGCGTGCAGGCGGGCCAGGCGATCGCGGAGCGCGAGGTGCCAGTCGCCCACATGCTCGCCCTCGAGGAAGTGGCCGGTGTAGAGCACGCATGCCGACGCGAGTGCCTCCGTGGAGGGCGAGCCTCGCCGCACCTCCCGCAGCGCGTCCGTGAGCGCCTGCTCCACTCCAGGTGCATCGAGCTCGATGCCCCCCGCGACGCTCAGTCGATAGCTCCCACGCTCGTACGTCACCCACTCCGCGCGGCCGAGCGCGCGGCGGAGGTGGTGCAGCGCCACATGGAAGCTGTTCCGCACCTGCGCCGCCGATGACTCCGGCCAGAGGGCCGCACCGATCTGCTCGCGGGTGCGGCCGTCCGGCGCGAACGACAGGTAGACGAGCAGCTCGCGCGCCTTGGCGTAGCCCCACGCCGACGGCGGCACCTCCACGCCGTCGATCGAGATCTGCAGCGTGCCGAGGGTGCGGACCTGCAGCGCCGGCACCGGCTTCCCGGGACTCGCGACGACCTGGTACTCCGACGTGTCGGTCGTCGGATCGGTGGTCGCTGACTCGATATCGTGTCCCGCCGCCTCGAAGGCGAGCGCGAGCGCCGCGTCGATGTCCATCTCCCGCCCTTCCGCGAACGCGGCCTCGAACGACTCGTCGCCGAGCGCCGCCCGCGCCGCCGCCAGCGCGGGACGGTGCTGGTCCGAGTCCGTCTGCCAGTACCGGGCACCGATGCGGTCGCGATTGGTCGCCGCCGCGCCGTGCAGCCGTGCGGCGTCCACGAAGAGGCCGCGCTGCGCGAGCCCGGAGGCGATCAGCTCCACGGAGCGGGAGGCGAACAGCGGCTGCGGGTCGCGCCGCATGCACTCGAGCGCCTCTCGCAGTGCCGACATCGCGCGCGACAGCTCGCCCTGCCGCACGAGAATCATCCCCAGCACCTGGAGCGCGATCGCCAGCTCGCGGTCGAGGCCAAAGACCCGCGCGACGCGCACCCCCTCCTCGGCCGACTCCTGTGCACCCTGCAGCTCACCCTGTCCCAGCTTGTGCGTGGCCTGCAGCAGGAAGTTCAGCCGCAGGCCGTACAGGTCGTTGGTCTCGCGCATCCACGTGTACGCGAGGCGCAGCGGCTGCTCCCCCTCCGGCGCGGAGATCTGCGTGAGCGCCATCGCCCGGTAGTTCCGCGCATAGGCCAGCAGCCGGGCATCTCCGAACGATTCGGCCAGGGCTTCCGCTTCCACCAGGTGCACCTGCGCCGACTCCGGCCTCGCCTGCAGGCTGGCGATCGCGCCGGCGGAGAAGAGCAGCTTCGCGCGCTCGAGCGACGGGCGCTCGCCGGCCGGCACGGTGAGCGCGCCCCGCAGCCACTGACGCGCCTCCGGCCACTGGCCGATCGAGTGCCAGAACCAGTGCAGCGAGCCGACGAGGCGCACGTGCAGCTCCTCGTCGCCGTCGCGGCTCCATGCGAGCGCCTGACGCAGGTTGTCCAGCTCGTCCTGCAGCCGGCGCGCCCACAGCGGACGCGCGACGGTGGTGAAATGCGGCTCGGCCCGTTCGACGAGCGAGAGGAAGAATTCGGCATGCCGCCGCTGCAGCATGTCCGTCTCGCCGCGCTCGGCCAGGCGCTCAACGCCGTACTGTCGGATCGTTTCCAGCAGCCGGTAGCGCGCCGTGCCGTCCGCTTCGCTCATCTGGACGAGCGACTTCTCCACCAGCTCGGCCACGAGATCGAGCACGTCGTCCAGCGCGAGATCGCCGCCGCTGCACACCTGCTCGGCCGCCTCGAGCGTGAAGTCGCCTCCGAACACGGCGAGTCGGGCGAGCAGGGCACGCTCGCGAGCGTCGAGGAGGTCGTAGCTCCAGTCGATGGCGGCGCGGAGCGTCTGGTGACGCGGGAGCGCCGCACGGTTGCCCGTGGTGAGCAGGCGGAAGCGGTCGTCGAGCCGATCCACCACCTGGGCCGCGGTGAGTGCGCGCAGGCGGGCCGCGGCGAGCTCGAGGGCGAGCGGCAACCCGTCGAGCTGGCGGCAGATCTGCACCACGGCGGCGCGATTGTCGTCCGTGAGCGCGAACGTCGTCTTCACGGCGCGCGCCCGCTCGACGAAGAGCTGTACCGACTCCGATGCTTCGGGAGCGCTGTCGAGCGGGTCCGGAAGCGAGAGCGGCGGCACGAGCCACGCCGTCTCCCCACTCACGCCGAGCACGGCGCGACTGGTGGCGAGCACGGTGAGCGCCGGACAGTCGCGGAGCAACGTGTCGGCGAGCGTGGCGCACGCGTCCACCAGGTGCTCGCAGTTGTCGAGCACGAGCAGCAGCGGCCGGTCTTCAATGGCGTGGACCAGTTGCCGCGTCGCGGCGACCGCCTCCGCGCGTTCGGTCACACCCAGTACGGAAAGGACGGTGTCCTCGATCAGCGCCGCATCGTGGATCGTCGCCAGCTCCACCCAGGCCGCATCCCGTCCTTCCTCCTGTGCCTCGCGAATCACCACTTCGGCGGCGAGTCGCGTCTTGCCGCTGCCGCCGGCACCGGTGAGGGTGAGGAGGCGCGTGCGCGAGAGCAGGTCGCGCACGGTCGCGATCTCGCGCTCGCGGCCCACCAGGCTCGTGAGCTGCGCCGGGATGCCGCGCACGCCGACGGTGGCGTCGGTCGCGGCCGCACGGTGGGGCGACGGAGCGGCGAACCGGCTGCCGATGCCGGATCCGGTGACTGGACGAGAGCTTCGCAAGGGACCTGTGGTGGGGTCCCTGATGCTACCCCGCCCGGGGGAAAAGGCAACCGAGGGACGCCGTTTTAAGAGATTCGGCGCATCCGTAAGCGCGGTTTAAGAGGGCGCTCCCACCTTCCTCCCGTACCCTGCACCCTCGGTCACGTCACGGGAGAGATATCCTCATGTCATTCATCAGACTGCGCGCGGCATCCGCGCTGTTGATCCTGGCGGCGGCCGCCTGCGCCGACGCCACACGTCCGATGGCGAATCAGCCTGTCGCCTCCGTCATCGTAGTCGCCTCGACTCATTCCTTCCTCGTCGGTGATACGCTCCGCCTGTCGGCACGGGCGCACGCGGCGGACGGAAGCCTCCTCGAAGGCCGGTCGGTGAGCTGGAGCTCCTCCAACTCCGACGTCCTGCAGCTGAGCGGCACCGGGCTCGCCACGGCGATGGCACCGGGCACCGCCAGCATTCGCGCCACCATTGAAGGGAAGACGGGATCGGTGGACGTCGCCGTCAGCGTGGCGGCGGTGGCACGTGTGTCGATCGTCGAGACCTCCATCTCCCTCACGCGCGGGGCGAGCCATACCCTCGTCGCCGCCGCACTCGACGCACAGGGGCGCCCGCTCGACGGTCGCCTCATCGCCTGGCGGAGCAGCGATGCAGGCATCGTGGCTGTGGACGCGGCCGGTCACCTGACCGCCCGCAGCGAGGGCGAGACGAAGGTCTTCGCCGAGAGTGAAGGGAAGGCCGATTCGGTGCAGGTGGTCGTCACGCCGCCCACCGTGGGCTCCGTGGTGATCACGCCGGGCGCCATGGTGTTCGGCGTCGGCGGCACGCGCCAGCTCACCGCCACGGTGCTCGACACGAACGGCGACACGCTGCAGGGTCGTACGGTGACCTGGTCGGTGGACAACCGCGCGGCGGCGGGAATCACCACCGCCGGGCTGCTGTGGGGGATCGCGCCGGGCTACGTGACCATCACGGCCACCTGCGAAGGAAAGACGTTCTCCGTCGCGGCAACGATCGAGAACGGCGAGCTCGACCCGCTGGAGTATGACCTGCTCTACTACCGCAACACCTCGGACGCCTGGGGAGAGATCATGGTCCTCGGCACCGTCGGCAACGCAGCGCCCGTTCGCCTGAACGCCGGCAGCGTCTCGCGCATGCCCACCGCGTCGCCGAACGGACAGCGTATCGCCTTCGCCGTGTCCATGAAGGAGCTCGGCACCGACGCGCAGATCGACGACATCTACGCCGTGGACCGCAACGGGATGAACATGAAGCGGCTCACCAGCGAGCCTGGCGTGGATGCCGAACCCGCCTGGTCGCCGAAGGGAGATCGCATTGCGTATCGCCGCCTCGACCTCGTCACCGGCTACTCGTCGATCTGGGTGATGGACGCGGACGGCTCCAACAAGGTGAAGCTCACCGGCGCGCTCGAGGGTGCCTATTCGGTGGGTTCGCCGAGCTGGTCGCCGGACGGCAATCGCATCGCCTTCTCCACGGTGTCGCGCAGCGGAACCAGGAGCGCCATCTGGACGATGAACGCCGACGGGTCGGAGCAGCAGCAGCGCACGAGCAGCGTGGACGGCTTCGACATGGAGCCCAGCTGGTCGGCCGGCGGGACGCAGATTGCCTTCAGCCGCATCTTCGCCGGCGATCGGGACATCGCGATCCTCACGCTCGCCAGCGGCAGCGTGCAGCGCCTCGCGCTCCCCGGGGCGCAGTGGCACCCCGCATGGTCGCCCGACGGCGGTCACATCGCCTACTGGCAGCCAGCCGGCCCGACGGTGACGGGCATCTACACGATGCGCACCGACGGCAGCAACGTGCGCATGCACACGCTCGATCCCGCGTGGGGCGGTGGCTTCAACCCGACCTGGATCCGCCGGCCATGAGCACGCGCCTGATGAACCGCGTGATGCTTGCCGCGGCAGCGCTGCTCACCGGATGCGCCACCACCGGCGCAACGCTCGGTAGCGGAGTGGGTGATCGGATGCTCGAGCATCCGCCGTACTACGCTGGTGCCGCCGCCGCTGCGGCGGCACCAGCGGGGATCCGCCTCGGTCGCGTGCCGATGCTGTACCAGCGCGGAGCGGCACAGTCGGAGATCTTCGACCCGCGCGGCGATGCCGGCTCGCCGATGCGTGCCCTGCTGGACGACATGAACGCCTTCCTCGACTCGCTGGACAGCGTGGTGCGGGTGAGGAATGCGATGGCCACGAACACCTCCGTCATGGTCCCACCCGACGTCCGCTTCGGCTGCGCGACGGAGAGCGGCATGCCGGACGACGACTGTCGCGCGCGCGGCGACAGCGCGCTCGGCCGCAAGGGACAGACGATGTACCTGTCCGTCGGCCGACCCTCCGCCGAGTGGACGGCATGGGCGCGCGACGCCATGCGCGCCGACTCGGTATCACGCCTGCTCGTCATCACGCTCGAGGTGGGTCAGTACCTGCCACGCCAGCGCGGGTGGACGGGCAGCAAGGAAGTGGAGCTCGGCACGGCGCACACCGTCGGGCTGCCCTGGCTCACGTCGCTCGAAACGCCGGTGAGCGTGCTCCAGTTCACCGGTGCAGTGATGGACAGCACGGGCCGCGCGCAGCGCATCGGCGCCGAGGGGATCTACGCCCGGAGGACGAGGCTCCTTGTCAGCGCGGTGGGCGGACAGGAGCTCATCGGCGACGAGGACATCCAGCGCGTGCGCGAGGAACGACGCGCGGACCTGCCTGGCCAACCGCTCGCGTGGCAGGTGGCGCTCGTGCAGCTCGTGGAAGGACTCACTGGCCGGCGACTGGACGGCGCGGCGGTGCGGGCGCCATGACTCCGCGCCTCGTCCCGCGCGCGCATGCCACGCTGCACGCCGGAGGCATGAGCATCGACTACATGCGCGCCGGCCATGGCGACACGGTGGTGGTGCTCCACGATGGCGACAGCGACGGCGCGAGCGTACGGTCGCTCGTGAATTCGCTGGCGCTCGACCACCGGGTCATCGTCCCCGTGCTCGCGAACGACGATCGCTTCGCCGTCGCACTCGACAACCTGCTCGAGGGGATCGGGGCGTGTCCGGTGGGACTGGTGGCGGTGGGAACGTTCGGGCGGCTCGCGCAGGAGTTCGTCGCGAGCCGCCCGGGCCGGGTCAGCAGCCTCGTGACGCTCTGATCAATCCGTCGCCCGCTTCGCGGGGACGGTCATGGACGCCTCGATCGGCACCTCGATCGTCTTCGCGGCTGCCTCTGCTTCGGCGGCGGCCGCCGCCGTTGCCTCGTGCATCCGCTTGCCGAAGATCCCCGGCAGCTGCACGCCACCCACTTCTTCCGCCACCTGCATCAGCGGTGGCAGCACGCGCACCAGGTCCTCCACCAGTCCACTCACGCCGCTCGTCGTGCCGTTGCCGCCACCGGCGCCGTTCCACAGCACCACCTTGTCGAACTTGATGTTGGCGATCGCGCCGGCCAGCGTCTCCGTCACCTGCGGCATCTGCTCCAGGAACAACAGCCGGTACGCCGCGTCCGGATTGCCGCCGGCGGCCGCGACCATCTTCTGCAGGCCTTCCGCCTTCTTCTCCATGATGGAGAGGTTGCCTCGCGCTTCGGCATCGAGCCGCGCGAACGTGGCCTCCGCCTCCGCCTTCGCCGCGATCTTCACCCGTTCGGCATCGGCTTCGGCCTGCACGATCATGCGCGCCTTCTCCGCCTTGGCTGGCGCCTCGAGCTCGGCGCGGCGCTCGGCCTCCACGCGCTCGGCGCGCGCGAGTGCGGCGCGCGCCTGTGCCTCGTTCTCCACGCGCTGGATCTCGGCGTTCGCCGTGCGCTGTGCGATCTCCGACTGCTGCGACGCCTCGGCGCGCGTGACCGCCAGCGAGGCCTGGGTGCGCGCCACCTTCGCCTGCGCGTCCGCCTCGCCGGCGATGGCCGTGGCGTCGGCCGCCGCGACGGCGATGCGCTTCTGGCGCTCGGCTTCCTTCACCGCCACGTCGCGCTCGAACGCCGCCTGCTGCTCACCCACCGTCTGCTCCTTCTGGATGGCGGCGATGCTCACCGCGCGCTCGCGCGTCGCCTGCTGAAGGCCGATGTCGCGCTCCTTCTGCGCTTCGGCCACGCTGACCGACTGCTCGCGCTCGGCGAGCGCGACGCGGATGGCACCCTGCTTCTCCTGCTCGGCCACGTCGCCGCGTGCCTTCTGGATCGCCTGGGCCGCGGCCTGCTTGCCGAGCGCCTCGAGGTAGCCGGATTCGTCGCGCAGGTCCTGGATGTTCACGTTGAGCAGGGTGAGCCCTACCTTCATGAGCTCGGGCTCGAGCTGGTGCTGCACGCGCTGCAGGAACGCCTCGCGATCGCGGTTGATCTGGTCGATGTTCATCGTCGCGATCACGGCGCGCAGCTGGCCGATGATGATGTCGCGCGCCGTGGACTCGATCTGCTCGTGCGACAGCGTGAGCAGGCGGATCGCCGCGTTCTGGCGAATCACTTCATCGATGCCGATGGCCACGGTGAACACCGACGGCACGCTGATGCGGATGTTCTCCAGCGACAGCGCGTCGGGCAGCTTCACGTCGATCCGGACCGGGTCGAGCGAGAGGAATTCGTACTCCTGCACCACCGGCCACACGAAGGTGCCGCCGCCGGAGATGCAGCGGGCGGCGCCCTCGCCGGCCACGCGGCCGGAGATGACGAGGATCTTGTTCGCCGGGCAGCGCACGTAGCGCTTCACGAACAGCATCGCCAGGCCGGCGAGCAGGACGACGACGGCGGCGCCGAGGATCACTGCGCCCGGGACTGCGGCGAGGACGGAAGAGATGCTCGACGGCTCTGACGAGAGCTGCAGCGCCGCGGCAATGGCGGGTGTAGCGACAGTGGGAAGCAGCACGGAACGCAGGGTGAGGGAAACGATCAGGAAACTGGCGCGATCGGAACGACGGTGAGGGTGGTGTCGTCGGCGGCGTCCACGACCTGCACGGGAGTGCCGGCGTGGATCGTGTCGCCGGGCAACGCGCTCTCGGCCTGGATGGCCGGCCACTCCACGTGCCGGCCAGCGACGACGAGGCGGACCTTGCCCGGTCCCGCGTCGCGTGACGGGATGGGCAGCGACACGACGGCCTGCAGCCCGATTGCGCTCAGGGGATGCACCGAGTGGTCGGCCTCGAGTCGCGTGAAGGCGCGCATGACGAAGGCCACGAACAGGTAGATGATGCCGCCGAGCAGCAGCGCGAGCGCGAGCGACGTGAGCGCGTCGAACCGGCGCAAGGCGAGCAGTCCGCCGAGCCCGGTGAAGGCGATTCCGGCCGCGATGGCGCGCACGCTGCGGAAGTTGAACGCACCGAGCGGCGAGGCGGTGGCGCCGGTGCTCGCGTCGTGGTGCAGGGCGCCGACGTCGTGTGCGTCGGCGCCGTGGGCGCCCATGCCGAGCAGGGGCGCGAGGCCCTGCAGCAGCACGACCGCGCCCCCGACCACGGCAAGGAAGAGGAAGACCGAGTGGAGCGAGGGCATGGTAAACATTCGGATGGACCGCCGGGGGGCGCAAGGAGATTCTGGCTCGAGGAGGGGCTTGCGGCCGGCGAGCCGGCCACCGCGGCTTTCCGGCCGTTCGACTGCCGGGTATCGTGGTGCATCCCGACTTCCAGGATCGTCATGACCGTTCGCCTCGCGCGCCTGGCGCGCTCCCTCATTCTCGTCGTCGCGCTCGTCGCCGTCGTTGCACCGGCGCCGATCGCTGCCCAGCGTCCGGACTCCGCGCTCACCGTGCAGCGCATCTTCGCCTCGCCCGAGTTCTTCGCGCAGGGCTTTCGCGGTGCACGCTGGCGGCCCGGCACGGATGCCTACACGCGCCTCGAGCGGTCGGCGTCCAACGCCGAGTGGCGCGACCTCGTGCAGTACGACGCCGGGAGCGGCCAGCGCACGGTGGTGCTCACCGCGGCGCGGTTGATCCCGCGCGGTGAGACCTCGCCGATCGAGGTGGAGGACTACACCTGGTCGCCCGACGGCAAGCGGCTGCTCATCTACACGAACTCCGAGCGCGTCTGGCGCGAGAACACGCGGGGCGACTACTGGCTGGTGAACCTCGACGGCGGGGTGCCGCGCAAGCTCGGCGGCGCGAGCGCGAAGCCATCCACGCTGATGTTCGCCACCTTCTCCCCGGACGGCGGGCGCGTGGCCTACGTGCGCGAGAACAACCTGTACGTGGAGGACCTCGCCACGGGGCGCATCACCGCGCTCACGAAGGATGGCTCGCGCACGATCATCAACGGCACCTTCGATTGGGTGAACGAGGAGGAGTTCGGGCTGCGCGACGGCTTCCGCTGGAGCCCGGATGGAAAGCGCATCGCCTACTGGCAGCTCGATGCATCGGGTGAGCGCGACTACCTGCTCATCAACGACACCGACTCGCTCTACTCCTACACGATTCCGGTGCAGTACCCCAAGGCGGGTACGACGAATGCCGCCGTGCGCGTGGGCGTGGTGAGCGCGAGCGGCGGCCCGACGAAGTGGATCGCCACGCCCGGCGACCCGCGCAATCACTACATCGCGCGCATGCAATGGGCGGCGAGCTCGAACGAGGTCATCCTGCAGCACCTCAACCGGCTCCAGAACACGCTCACGCTCTTCCTCGGCAATGCGACGACGGGCGCCGTACGCCCCGTGCTCGTGGAGCACGACAGCACCTGGGTGGACGTGGTGAACGACCTGCGCTGGATCAACGGCGGCAGGGACTTCACCTGGATGAGCGAGCGTGACGGCTGGCGCCACCTCTACGTCGTGTCGCGCGACGGCAAGTCGGTGCGACTCGTGACGCCTGGCGCGTTCGACGTCCACAATCCGTTGAGCCTGTTCGGCGAGAACGAAGTGCTGGGCGTCGACGAGAAGTCGGACGACGTCTACTTCACCGCCTCGCCGGACAACCCGACGCAGCTCTACCTCTATCGCGTCGCGCTGGACGGCCGCACGCCGATGCAGCGCGTCACGCCGGCGAACGAGCCCGGCACGCACGGTTACGACATCTCGCCGAGCGGACGATTCGCCGTGCACACGTACTCGCGCTTCGGCGTGCCGCCGACGACCGAGCTCGTTCGCCTGCCGAGCCACGAGGTGGTGCGCACGCTGGTGGACAACGCCGCGCTCGAGGCGCGGCTGGCCACGGTGCCGCGCGGACCCGCGGAGTTCTTCCGTGTGGACGGAGGAAGTGGCTATCCGCTGGACGGCTGGATGATCAAGCCCCCCGCGTTCGATTCCACGCGCAAGTATCCCGTGCTCTTCTACGTGTACGGCGAGCCCGCCGACCAGACGGTGCGTGACGCGTGGGAGGGGCCGACCTACATGTGGCACCTGATGCTGGCCCAGCGCGGCTACATCGTGGTGAGCATCGACAACAGCGGCACCGCGTCGCCGCGCGGCCGCTTCTTCCGCAAGCGCATCTACGGCCAGGTCGGCGTGCTGGCATCGAAGGAGCAGGCGACGGCGGCGCGCAACCTCGCGAAGACGCGCGCGTACGTGGACTCCACGCGCTTCGCGGTGTGGGGATGGAGCGGCGGCGGCTCGATGACGCTCAACCTCATGTTCCGCTCGCCGGAGCTCTACAACACCGGGATGGCCGTCGCTCCGGTCAGCGACCAGCGCTACTACGACACCATCTACCAGGAGCGCTACATGGGCCTCCCGCAGCAGAACGCGGAGGGCTACCGCATGGGCTCCCCGATCACCTTCGCGCCGCAGCTGCGCGGCAACCTGCTCGTCGTGCACGGCTCCGGCGACGACAACGTGCACTTCCAGAACACCGAAGCGCTCGTGAACGTCCTCGTCGCCGCCAACCGGCCCTTCACGATGATGGACTATCCGAACCGCACGCACTGCATCTGTGAAGGCGAGGGCACGACCGTGCACCTGTTCGAGCTGCTGACGCGGTATCTGGGGGAGCACCTGAAATAGGAGGACCGATGGACCGATGGACCGATGGACCGAGGGACCGAGGGACCGATGGACCGGAGGACTAGAGGCGGGATCGGAGCGCGGCGGGCGTGATCTTCTGCAGTGACGCCGCGATCACCGTGAAGTAGTCGAACATCATCAGCAGTCCGACGACGACGAGGATCAATCCGCTCAGCTGGGAGACGCGCGCCATGTAGGGGCGGAAGCGGCGGACGGTGATGATGAAGCGCTCCACCGCCACTGCCGCGAGCAGGAAGGGGAGTGCGAGGCCGAGCGAGTAGGCGAGAAGCAGGGGCAATCCCCGCGAGAGATCGGCTGCGGCGGCCGTGTACGTGAGGATGGCGCCGAGGATCGGCCCGAGACATGGCGTCCAGCCAGCGCCGAAGGCGACGCCCACGAGCACGGAGCCGAGGTAGCCCATCGGCTTGTCGGCGAGATGCACGCGTCGTTCGCGATCGAACGCACCGATGCGGGCAACACCCATCAGGTACAGGCCGAACAGCACGATCAGCGCACCGCCGACGCGCGTGATCCACACGCGGTACGCGAGCAGCACGCGGCCGAGCACCGTGGCCGACGCGCCGAGCGCAACGAAGATCAGCGTGAAGCCGAGCACGAACAGCAGCGCGTGCACGACCGCCGAGCGGCGCGCCGTCCCCAGATCGTCGAGCCCGACCCCTGTGACGAAGGTCAGGTAGCTCGGGATGAGCGGCAGCACGCAGGGCGAGAGAAAGCTCAGCAGCCCGGCGCTGAAGGCGAGCGCGAGACCGATCGAGGCGGGTTCGGCCATCGGTGATCGTGGTGGCGCGTGGATGGCGCCTGGTCCGGCGAGTAGGTTGACCGGCGCGGCGCGCGTGCGCTGCATCCGACCCTGGGAAATGTATCGTCGCATCCGCCGCTTCGCGCGCCCGCTGTGGCCGCGCGCGCTCTCCCGCTGGACGGTCGGCGCACTCGCCGCATCGTGGCTTCTCGCCGTCACGAATTCTGCCGCGGCACAGGGGCCGGCGCGCGGAGTCGTGACGGGCACGGTGGTCGACGACTCCA